>JAPPIX010000388.1 GCA_028820495.1 Gammaproteobacteria bacterium | reverse complement strand
CGGCGGCGTCCTCACCCGGCTGACCGCCGACCAGGCCAGCTACATCGGCGTTGACCGGCAGGGCCCGTTCAAGCCCGCCGACTACAAGTACTGAACGCAGCAGCCCGCCACAACCGTGGAGCAGAGCCTACAGGACGTCATCCGGCTGCTGGACCTGGAGACGATCGAGAGGAACCACTACCGGGCCACGAGCCCCAACGAGGGCTGGCAGCGGGTTTACGGCGGACAGGTCATCGGCCAAGCGCTGGTCGCCGCCTCGCGCACGGTGGAGCAGGGGCGCAATGCCCACTCCCTGCACGGCTACTTTCTGCGTCCTGGCGAGATGAACGCCCCCATCCTCTACACCGTGGACCGGATCAGGGACGGCAAGAGCTTCACCACCCGGCAAGTGGTGGCCATCCAGAACGGCGAAGCCATCTTCGCCATGTCCATTTCCTTCCAGATCGAGGAAGCGGGCCTCGCCCATCAGTTCGAGATGCCGGACGCGCCGGACCCGGAGACCTTGGAGGACGAGGAGACTGTGGGGGCGCGGCACGCCAAGGATCGGCCACCCGGACAGCCGGAACCCTATGCGCGGCAGCGGCCCGTCGAGATCCGTCCGGTCAACCCGGTCAACATCTACAAGCCCAGCACGGAGGTGCCGAGGCAAATGTGCTGGATGCGCGCCCGGGACCGGTTGCCGGACGACGCCCGCCTGCACCAGTGCGTGCTGGCCTACCTGTCCGACTGGTCCCTGCTCGACACCGCCATGCTGCCCCATGCGGTGAGCTACTTCGACGACAGCATGCAGGTGGCGAGCCTGGACCACGCCATGTGGTTCCATCGCCCCGTCCGGGCCGACCAATGGCTGCTCTACGTTCAGGACAGCCCGGTATCCAGCGGCGCCCGGGGACTCACCCGAGGGCTGATCTACAGCCAAGCCGGTGAGTTGGTGGCCTCAGCGACCCAGGAAGGACTGATTCGCCTGCGATGAAGGCACCGCTCAAGAGCGCGCTGTTCATCCTGCTGGCCGCCTCGATGGGACCGGCCCCGGCCGCCGATGAAGAGCCCGCCGCCGCTTCGACCCGCTACACCTATCGAGTCATCGCCAGCCATCCCCACGATCCCGAGGCGTTCACCCAAGGGCTGCTGTTCGCCGACGGCAAGCTCTATGAGAGCACCGGTGGCTACGGCACTTCCTCCCTGCGCATCCTGGATCTGGCCAGCGGCCGGGTGCTGCGCGAGCGCCGCCTGCCGGACGACCGTTTCGGCGAAGGCCTGGCGCTGAGCGCCGGGCGGCTCCATCAACTGACTTGGAAGGCCGGCATCGGCTTCATCCACGAGGTCTCAACCCTCACCCCCATCGGCGAGTTCCGCTACCGTGGCGAAGGCTGGGGACTGGCCGCCAGCGCGGACAGCCTCGTGATGAGCGACGGCAGCGCCGAGCTGCGCTTTCTCGACCCGGCCACCCTGACTGAAGTTCGACGCCTTCCGGTGCGCGACGGCACCGAGCCGGTGACCGGCTTGAACGAGTTGGAGTTCGTCGAAGGCGCGCTCTACGCCAACGTCTGGCCCAGCGACCGGATCGCCATCATCAACCCGGCCAACGGCCAAGTGCGCGGCTGGCTCGACCTGACGGGCCTGCTGCCCCTCGTGTTCCGCACTCCGCGCACCGACGTGCTCAACGGCATCGCCTACGACGCCGCCGGCAAGCGGCTATTTGTGACCGGTAAGCATTGGCCAAGGCTATTTCAAATCGAAGTGACCACTCACTGACGCTGACCTACAATCCCGACCCGCCATCAATGCGAGGGAGGCCGAATTGGCAGACAGGCTGAAAGGCAAGCGCGTCGTCGTGACGCAGGCGGCGGACTTCATGGGGCCCGTCACGGTGGAGGTGTTCCAAGAGGAGGGCGCGGAGGTGATCGCCGACACCCGCTCGCTGGTGACCGCCGAGGCCTGCCGAGCGCTCATCAAGGAGAGTGGCTCGGTGGATGTGCTGGTGGCGAACCTCGCCTCCCCCAACTTCAGTGGCACGGCGGTGACCGACATCGCCGACGACGATTGGCGCACGCCGTTCGATCAGCTCGTGCATCCGCTGCACTGGCTTACCCAAGCCGCCCTGCCGTCCATGATCGAACGGCGCCAAGGCAAGATCGTCGCCTACGGCAGCGCCACCGCGCTGCGCGGCCTGAAAACCCTGTGCGCCTACTCCGCCGCCCGCGCCGCCCAGGTGGGCTACATCCAGTCGGTGGGCGTGGAAGCGGCACCGCACAACGTGCAAATCAACCTAATCGCCCAAAACTACGTCGAGAGCGCGGACTACTATCCCCCGAAACTCATGGAGAAACCCTCCTTCGTTGCCTCCCTCAAGCGGCAGGTGCCCGTCGGCAGGCTGGGCACGCCCCGCGAGGATGCGATGTTCGCCCTGTTCCTCGCCAGCGACGAATGCGGGTTCATGACCGGCCAAGCGTTTCCGTTCGCCGGGGGCTGGGCACAACGGTGATCACAGCGGCTGGCACGCTGGACAACCAACCGAACAAGAACTAACGTCACCACCAACCTGCAACGTGAGCGAGGAATCCCATGCGCGACCGCACCCAACCCCTCAAGTCCGGTGAAACCACCGACTTGAGTGGCCTAAATCAGCCCTTTCGGCGGCAAGGGGGTAAGTCGGCAAAGCCACCAACCATCGATCTCGACGAGGCATTTCCCCGCCACAACCCCGGGCCTTGGCCAAAAGGCTTTACTGTGAGCCGTGAAGAAATCTACGACGAAACGGGACGCTAACAGCAAAGGCGCCAGCAGTTACTTGCCGACTTGACCCCCGTTGAGCCATGAAGGACAAGCCTGCGCCCTCTATCACCATAGCGCCGCACCCCGGTCGGGTGCGGGTGTTGTTTGCCGAGGAGACGGTTGCCGACAGCAGCAACGCACTGGTGCTACGCGAAGGCCGCTACCCGCCGGTGCTCTACATTCCGCGCTCGGATGCCAACATGGGGCTTTGTCGTCGCACAGAGCATTCGACGCACTGCCCGCACAAGGGCGACGCCGCCTACTTTTCGCTCTCGGTGGGCGGACGGACAGCCGAGAACGCGGTGTGGACCTATGAAGCGCCGTTCGCCGGGGTCGCGGAGATCAGGGACCATCTCGCTTTCTACCCCGACCGGGTGGACCGAATCGAAGTGTTGTGATTTTCGGCCGTGGCCCGCCGCGGCCAGGTGCCCAGCCCCGGCAGCTTGATCGCCAAGGGCTTGAAGCGCACGCCCACCGCCAGCCCGAGCAGGTTCACTTCCACGCCTTCATGCAATGCCGCCAGCACGCCCGCCAACCCCCAGATCGAAACCTGATAGCCGGTGCCACTTGGGGCACGCCCTATCAGCGCGCCATCGGCCAGGAAATCCTTGCCGATGGCGGTGGGAGGCAGGTCGAGGCGCAGCTCCGGCACGCGCCGGCCGACGAACGCGGTGAAGGTGTTGCTGTTCGGGCCAGGCAGCGTGCGGTATTCCCCCGCATACGGGTAGGCCGCCACCGCGGCTTCAATCCGGTCGATGAGCGCCTCGACCTCCGGGCCGCGCCGGTCAACGAGCAGTTGCGGCGGATTGGAGAACCACTCGGCATCCGGAGTGCCTAGCCGCTTCACCACGGCAGTGCCGCCGCGCCGCAAGGCCCAGCCGATGACCTCGTAGCGGACGTAGTGATCCGCATTGGAACGCTTGACGGCGATCCAAGTATGAACCGCAACGGCTCCGCGCAACCCCCAAGTGCGCGCCGCGTAAACCTGCACCACCGCCTCAGGGGCTTGCGCAGGCGACGGCGCCAGCCCGGTGGCCGCATGGCTGGCATCGCGCCAGTGGGGCTGGTCGGTCAGGGCTCGGTAGGCGATGGAAGCCAAGGCCGGGCCCAGAAAGACGATCAGCACGGCTAGAGCCATTTTCCGCTTCCGTTCACGTGCGACTGGCACCCTGCACATCGCTCTCAGTGCTCTGCCGCCCAAGCCAGCACCACCGCCGACAGTTCAGCGGCTCCCTCCCCTCGAAGCGCCGAAAACAGTTGCGCCGTGGCCGTCTTGCCCAAGCGCTTGCGATAGGCTGCCAGCGCCCGTCGCTGGGCACCGCGCTTGAGTTTGTCGGCCTTGTTAAGCAACACGTGCAGCGGCATCTCGGAGGCCAGTGCCCAGTCGATGAACTGCTCATCAAACGCCATGCCGGGATGGCGGATGTCGGTGACCAGGACCACGCCAGCAAGCTGTTCCCGGAAGCTCAAGTACTCGTTCACCGCAACCTGCCATTGGGCCTGGGATTTGGCGGAAGCCTTGGCGTAGCCGTAGCCGGGCAGGTCCACGAGGCGAGCGCCGTTTTCCAAGGCGAAAAAGTTGAGCAGTCGGGTGCGGCCAGGGGTCTTGCTCACCTTGGCGGTGCGCCGGCTGCCGGTGAGGCGGTTGAGCACGCTGGACTTGCCGGCATTGGAGCGGCCAGCGAAGGCCACTTCGGGCGCATCCCCCGCCGGGCAACGCGCCAAGTCCGGCGCGCTGGCCAGAAACTCCATGTTTAGGCGATGGTCCAAGGCGGTCACTGCATCCGCTCCGGTTTGGGTATAATCCGCGCCCGGTTTCGGCACGGGCGGCTCGGCATGCCGAACCTAAGTCATTCTATGCGTTGACGCACCGCGCCTGACAAGGCTCGACGAAGTTTTGGGAGAACGAGGTTTCATGGGGTTGCAAAGGGTTCGGACAATTCAAACGGCTTTGGTCGCTCTTTGCCTCGGCTTGGCGACCACCGCCCACGGGGCGGGAGACCCGGCGGCAGGCAAGGCGCTGTCCTTGGCCTGCTCGGCTTGCCACGGCATGGACGGCGCCACCGGCCTCGACCCCACCTACCCGGATTTGGCCGGGCAGAACGAAAGATACCTGCTGCGCCAAATGCAACTCATCCAATCCAACGAGCGACCGATTCTGCTGATGACCGGCCAACTCACCGGCAAGTCCGAGCAGGACTTGGAGAATCTGGCCGCCTACTACGCCTCACTGCCCGGCAAGATCAATCAGGCCGAGGGAGACGATGAGGCCATCGCCCAGGCGCAAGCCATCTATCGCGGCGGCATCCTGGAGCGCCGGGTGCCCGCCTGCATGGCCTGCCACTCGCCTTCCGGCGGCGGTAACGCGCCAGCCGGCTTTCCGCGCCTGAGGGGCCAGCCTGCGGCCTACACCGAGATTCAACTCAAAGCCTTCCGCGAAGGCGAGCGCCGCACGGACGAAGACTACGGCGGCATGATGCGCGACGCAGTGCGCGGGCTGACCGACAAGGAAATCAGCCTGTTGGCCGACTACCTGCAAGGCCTGATGCCCGCCGACCATGCCTCGGGACCAGCCTCGGGCCACGCCGGGTCGGCCGAGTGAGAACGTCGATCCGTTACTAAGGAGAGCGCCATGCGCCTTGTCGTGAAGCAAACTACCAGCCCGCCGACGGAAAGCGCTTTCCAACATCTCAATCGAGGGCGGGACGCCCTCGCTCCGGGGCATAACGCCGGGTTCAGGCGTGGACCCCTGGAGCGAGGGCCTGACGAACCGAAGGTTCGCGCCCTCGGACGGCGCACAGCGGCGTTCTGCGGTGCGCCAAGAGCTTTCAAGTTGCTGCTGGGCCTCGCTGCCGCGCTGACGGCCGGTGTCTGCCAAGCCGAGGCGTCCTTTCAGGAGGGCGTCCACTACCAACGGCTGCCCGTTCCGGTGGACACCGCCGGCACGAGCCGGGTTGAAGTGGTCGAGGTGTTCAGCTACGCCTGCATCCACTGCTACACCTTCGAGCCCCACGTTGAGGCCTGGCGGGCCAAGCTCGACGACGACGTGGCGTTTCGGCGGGTGCCCGCGGTGTTCAGCCCCCAATGGGCGGAATTCGCCCGCATGTTCTACGCAGCCGTTCAGCTCGGGGTGCTGGAACAGGTGCATGGCGGCATCTTCGAAGCCTTGCACGAACGGGGGCAAAATCTCCTTGACCGCTCGATTGCCACCCGCTTCTTCGTCACAACGGCCGAAGTCGATGGCAAGGATTTCGAAGCGGCGCTCACTTCGTTCAGCGTGGAAGGCCAAGTGCAGCGCGCCGTTGCGGCCGGCAAGGCCTACGGCATCACCGGAACCCCCAGCTTGGTGGTCAACGGCAAGTTCCGCATCGACACCAGGATGGCGGGCGGCAGCTATTCCGCGATGCTTGAGGTGGCCGACTTCCTGATCAACGCCGAACGCGCCCTGGCCAGCGAGGAAGCTGACTAGGGCATGTTAACGCTATCTTAGTACTCTCGCCCGCTTTCCGCGCAAGGACCAGCGTCGCTTCACCGACCACTGCTAGGAGTCCACCGTGCCCTCTTACCTTGCTGACGCCTCACACATCTTCCTGTACACGGTGGCGGCGATGCTGCCAGTCACCAACCCGGTCGGACTGTCGGCACCCTTCTACATCATGACCAGCCACATGGAGAGAACTGAACGCAAGGCCTTGGCGTGGCGGGTGGCGGCAAACTACTTCTTTCTGGTGATGGGTACCTTGGTGCTCGGCGTCTTGGTGCTTGAGATCTTCGGCATCAGCGTGGGCGTCGTCGATGTGGCAGGCGGTCTCGTGCTGTTCCATGCGGCGTGGAAGATGCTCGAAGGCGAACACGAGTACGGAGGCGGCCCGGAGGCCAAGACCGCCGATGACATCCACTTCTTCCCTCTGACCATGCCGCTGACGGCGGATGCGGCGGTGCTGGCCATCGCCATCTCCCTAAGCGGTTCACTCCACCACCATTGGGACTTCCACACGGTAGTCGAGTATGGCAGCGCCATTGCCGCCATTGGATTGGTCGCGCTCTCGGTGGGAATCTGCTACGGGAGCAGCCACCATACCATCGGTCGCTTGGGCCGCACGGGCGCTCAGATTCTGACCAAGATCTCGGCGTTCATCCTAATGGCCGTCGGCGTGGAGATTATCGTCACTGGCATCACGGAGATCGTGGCGGACGTTGCCCACGGCGAGGAGTGACCAGTTCGTTGGATTCCTTGGCCGGTGCAGGCTCAGCCCCAGCGCCCGCGACCAGCCGATCCGCCCGTCGCGTGCGCCCGCCTCGAACGCTCCCGGCCTGCCAGCTTCCGCCACGGACCGCAACCTGACGAAGCGACTTGCCGAACAGGCCCCGGAACAGCAGGTAGTGATGCTCGCGCATCAGCGCGTCCCAACGCCGCCGCTCATCCGCGCCGCGCATCGGGTGAACCTCCACCTCGCGCAGCCAACGCCTGCCGTCCAACCCGTCCATGCCACCGTTCCAACACACTGCGACTTTTGAATGGCCAGCGAAAACCGGCGGGAGGCCTCAGCTACTTGCCGCCAGGATTTTTGAACAGTCTTGGCATTTGACGCCAGAGAGATGGAATACACTGCGCCTTTCCGCTAGCATTGGCTCGCAACCTGAAACGCATTGGAGGTCTTGACGTGGGCGAAGCTATAGCAGACATCCAAGACTACCGTGCCGTTGCCCTCAGCGTGGACAGCGGCACCCTGCGGCTCGATGCCGAGTCGGACGGCATTAAGGTCAGCGGGGACACTTGGCTGGGCCGGGTGGTGGCTTGGATTAAGGAGAAGATTTCTCCCGACCCCTTGGCGCGCACCTCCCAGGAAGCTGCGCATGGCCGGTTTTTGCAGGCGATAGCCAACTACGCCGGATACACCGACAGGGATGTGAGCCGTGCGGAGGCCTTGCTGGCCACCGATCTGCTGGAGGGTAAGCCGCTATCAACCCGCCGGGTTCGCGAAGTGCTCGGCGAGCTCGACGCAAAGTCCACCGAGACCACGCGGCAGAATCGCGTGTTGGCCGAGGGACTCGTTTCGCGCATCGATCGGCGCTTGGAGGAGCTGGGCACTGTCGCTGACTTGGACGACCGAAACCGGGCAAGGCTTGGGGATGGCATTCGCAGCGCCATCGACCAAGCGGGGGAGGGGGGCAAGCGCGCGCTGACCGCTGGCGAAGCTATGCAGATTGGCGATGAGGCGATCGATGCCTTCCTTAAGGCGCGCCCCGTCAACTTGGCTGACTTGGCAACGCCCAAGGCCCCTCTCAACAGAGCGGGCAGCGAGCCTGCGGCGTCGGCCAGTGCGCAAAGCACCGCGTCGGCTCCCTCCGCATCGACGCGTGAGCCCCGCGTTGGCGTTTTATCCGACAGCGAACCGACCTATGTTGATGTAAGCCCGGAGGGGAAGAAAAAGGCCTTGCGGGATGCGCTGGCGTCGGTGCAGTTGCCCAAGGGCGCCGCCCGGTTGGTTGAATCCCGCATAAATGCTGAGTCGATCAAGGACGTCAACACCTTGGCGCTGCACTCCAATCAAGCCGCCGCAAAGTGGGTGAACGAGAAACTCGTCGATGGCTTGTACAAGAACGCCCTCCGCGCTCAAGCGGACACCGCCAAGAAGGCGGGGATCGACATCAAGCAGGCGCTGCCGGAGAAGCCGCCGCAGGAATTGAAGACGCATATCTCCAAGGCCCTTCTGAGTGCCCAGGAAATGCTGCCTTGGTCGGAAACTGAGTCCCAGGCCAAGGCGATGGTTGGCGTGCATGTCGCCCAAGCCGTATGGGTGCAGTCGCGGGACGCAGCAGGCGATCGGTTGGACCCGGAAAGCGTTGCCGCTGCTCCCCGCCGGGACACCGCTGAACCTAGGTCGCCCAACGCCGACTCGTCTGCTGCCGCTAGAGCCGCCGCGGAACTGGATTTTCCCGCTGATCGCAAATCGCCGGCGGAGGTCAAGCGGGCTTTGGAGGGCGTCCAGCTGCCTGGCGACGTCAAGTCGAAGCTGTTGGCGGAAATCGACGGCGGACAAATTCGCGGCATCAGCGACTTGGCGCGGCGGTCCAACCAACAAACCACGGATTGGGTGATGCAGAATCGCATCCAGAAGTGGTATGGCGAGGGGCTGAGCGCCCAAGGCGCCCAAGTGGGGGGACGGCTGACGCGAACGCCTCCGGGCGACCTGCTGCTGGCGGTTTCCAACCATATGTCGGGGGCGAGGCAGTTGCTTGACTACCCTGCCGTCAAGGTCGAGGCGCGTCGCATTGTCGGTTCCCACATCGCTGCCTTGCTGGCCACTCGGGGACGGGTTGATCCCCAACCCGTTCCGTCTCAGCCAACCGCCGCCAAGCCAGCCGCCTCGGCGCCGGAGCCGCAGGTCGTCAGCCGTCGGCAAATACTGGATAAGGTCAAGGCCGCAGGATTGCCCAGAGCGGTCAGCGCCGACATTGAGGCGCGCATCCGGAGCGGGGAAATTCGCAGTTTCAAGGAATTGGCGCAGTGGGGCAATCGCAGAACCGCGGAGTGGGCGCTGGAAAACCGCTTTGAGCGCTGGTACGCGGAGGGACGCAAGGAAGCGGTCAAGTCGTTTGACGACCCTGCAAGGGCCGATAGGCTTTCGACGTCCCCGTCGGCGACCACGAAGTACCGCTTTTCCGAACGTGTGGCCGCAGCGCCGGAGTTGATGGCCTACGAAGCCGTCAAGGACCAGGGCCGGGGCGTGGTCGCCCAGCACTTCGGCATCGGCGCCACTCGAACGTAGGTGCGGGGTTTCCGGGGGCGCGCTCTGTCGGGGACAGTGGCGCGAAAGTCGCAAGGCGTTGAACGAACGGGAGGTAGCAATGGCAGAAGTTGGATTCGACGTTTCCAGTAGGGTGCTGGCTCCGGAGATCGGCTCGCTTGTCGGCGGTTCGGTTGGAGATTCAGGGTCGGCCAGCGCTGAGTGGCGCGGCCGGACTGTATCGAGGGGGGGCGATCCTTCGGCCAGTTCGCCCGCGTCAGTGACCCGGCATCACGAACGCGATGGCGTCAGCGGACCGGCTGAGCGGCGCAGCTACCGCTCAAGGGCGGCCAGCAGCATCGGCTCGGTCGCCAAGTTGCCGATCTTGGCGCTCAAGGCGGTGACCGCCAAGTTTCGGGGCGCTGCCGCTGAGGCCGGCGGTGCCAACGGCTCCAGCGAGGCGTCCGCGGTGCGAGCGGGGCAGGCGTCCGAGCGTTTTGCCCAGCGATTGGCCCGGGCCACAACCTCGCCAGACGACGCTGTGTCGCAGAAGGCCCTGAGCTCCTCGCCGACGCGCCTCGCCAACTATCTCGCCAACAACGCCGGCGGCATGCCCGCCAGGTCTGTGGCGGAGCTTGGCGTGGCCGTTGAGTTCGCAAAAGGTCTTGACGGCGACTTGGGCAAGGTCGCCGAGTTGGTGGACAAGTCCCTAAGCCAACCGCTGAGCGATGGCGAGCGGCAGGAGCTGGAGACGCTGGTGGCGTCCAACAAGCACAACATCAAAGTGGCGACGGCTTGGGTCGAGGGTCAGCTGCATCAGGGTCAGGAGGCGGGCAGCGCCACCGAGACGGTGCTCAAGGCGCTGAACCAGAACTTTCGGGAGTCCATCCTGGACTTGGGCGACATCGCCGCTTTGAGCGATGTTGAGGAAACCTCGGACGTGCCCGTCAGCCGATCGGACCGGGCCAACGCCCATCTGCAGCACGCCGAAGCGGCGCTGTCCGTGGCGCGGAACCTGTCGGTGCCAGGCCTCGGCGAAGCGGCCAAGGAGCAGCTTGTCGGGGAGCTGCAGGCCCATCGCGATCAGCTGGCGCAGATTCGGGACGTGACCGATGGCAAAAGTGATGCGCCCGGCGCCGAGCTTAAGCTGGTCGCCAAATCGCTTTGGGAGGAGCCGCTGACGCTAGTCAAGGCCCAAGGGGGCTCGGACAAGGACGTTGCGGCGCTGCGCAAGCAGTGGAGCGGTGGCCCAGGGCCGGGCGATGGCGGCAGCAGCCTTCCGACCACGCATCCGAAGGTGGGTCAGGCGCGCGTGCTGCGGGAGTTCATTCAGGATCGGCTGGCTCAAGCGGGCGTTGCCAAGGATCAACTGCCGGACATCAAGACGCTGCAGCGCCAAGTCCATGTCGAGGTTTGCAATAGCGGGGCTTGGGAGCCGGTCCACACCCGGGTGGAAGCCAGCCTGCCCAATGGCAACGGTGAGCGGACGGTGGTGCACAGCCACATCGTTCCAGCCAAGGCGATCGCCGCCCATTTCGCGGAAGGTTATGCCGGCAACGGCATCACCAGCTTTGATCGCACCCAGTACAAGCATGTGCCCAATCTGGCCCAGACGTCGGTGACGAACCAGAAAGGCGAAACGCTGTTCTCGGGTTTGCGGCACGGCATTCTCGATTCGTATCGCATCACCGGCAAGCATCTGCGCAGCCTGCCCGAAGCCGGGTTGAAGCAGGTGATCCGCGATACGCTGGTGAATGATGAGGCCCAGATTGACGACATCGCCAAATCGGTGCGCGGCAGCAGCAAGAAAGCTGACGCAACGGCCATGCAAATCCGTGGGGCGGTCAGCCAGAACATGGCCAAGGAAATGGCGGTGGCCGCCTTGGTTTCCAATCCCGCCAAGCTCGAGGATGCGCTGCATGGCAAGACCGTCACCCTTGACCTTGCATCTGTTTCGCTGGTGACGCCGGACCACCTTCGACACACGAAGGACAGCAAAAGCAGCGAGCTGACCATGCTGGCCCACCAGCAGCAGGGGTTGGCCAAGCTGCAGGATGCGGGAACCGTGAAGTTGCAGGTGCGCGACGCCCAAGGCGAACCGCGCACGGTGACCGCGAAGGTAAACGTCCGCCAGTTCAATTTCGGCGTTAACCAGGGTGCTGTCGGCAGGGTTCTCGGCCCAATGGGCAGCGCTAACAGTTCCGTGGTGAGCAAGCTGATGGGCTGGAATTTCGCCATGAAGGTGAACGACCCCGGGCTGACCAAGCTGGTCGGCCCTGCCAACTCGCAGGGGTTGGGCGGCGACGTGGCGGCCCGCGTTCAAGCGATGCGGGACCGCGCCGCGACCGTGGAGGACCTGTTGGTCTCCGTGCGGACCGCGCAGCAGGAGGAGTTGCCGGAGAACGTTGAACGCTCGGCCCGCGTAGCCGGGCTGGAGAACGAACTGGCCAGCCTGCGCAAGAACGCCCGCATCCTGACGGAGGCGGGGGAGCAGATCAAGTCGCTTTGGTCGACCCAAGGCTATCGGGACGGAGACAGCGACCCTTACAAGCTGGTGTCCCGTTTGGCTTTGGTCTCCCATGTCATGGGTGAGGACACTCTGTTCAACTGCAAGAGCGGCAAGGACCGCACTGGCCAACTCGATGCTGAAGTGAAGTACCTAGCCACCTACGCAGACCGCAACGATGGCGCCCTGCCGCCGGTCGGCAGGGACATGGAGGCATCAAGGGCGGCGCGCAGCGCGTTCGCGCTGCACACTGGCAATTTGGAGATGCAGCGGCTGAACGCCGGCCTGCCAGGCTACAAGCTTGACTCCAAGCAGGTTACGGGCTTGAATGATCTGGTCGAAGGCCACATGATGCCAGTTTACAGGGGCGGTTCAAAGTTTGTGTCGTCCTAAAGCATCCTCAAGCCTCATCAATTGAATGCTGGCTATATGAATGCTGGCTATATGAAGGAAGACTGATGGCAACGTCGGAACACGCCGTGCAGCTGGCGGAAGCCCTGCTCCAGTATTGCGAAATCGACCCCGCTGGGTTTCGGGAAACCAACAAGGCGCTCATCACGTTCGACTACGAGACGGTGATCATTGTTGCGGTGGACGGGCAGTTGATTCATCTGGCCGCAATGCTTGGCCCGGCGCCCAACTCCCCCAATATGCACAAGTCGCTGCTCAACAGGAACTTCGACGCCTTGGCCGAGAGCGCCTATCGCTACGCCATCGACCCGGGGAGCGGTGAACTGGTGATGTCGCTTTGCGTTCCCAGCGAAGGCTTGGAATCCGACGGCTTCATCCGGACTTTTGTGGCGATGGTGGACTACGCCTCGCTTTGGGGTCATGCGCTGTATGCCGGGAGCGATCAGATTCCCGAATTGCCGGGTGTCGACGCCGCCGCGCAAGCGCGCAACCTGGAGCCGCACGAAGGCGTTCAACCCGGTTCTTCGCCCTTCGCGCCGCTCCGGGCATGAGTGCTTTGAAGGCGGGGAGCAAGGGAGGTGCTGTGAAGGGATCTGAAGATGATTTGAAGATGAAGAGAGGAACGAAGTGAGGCAATGGGAAAACCCGAAGCGATTCGGGGCAAAGCAAGCAACTGCGGGGTTCGGCTAGTCCGAACTGGCTTCGAACGGCTATAGAGGCAACGACGATGGCGATTGATGTTCATTTGGTATCCGGTTCCGGCCTTTCAGGGCCCGCAACTAACGCCCTAGTTTCCAATCTTACCGTCATCCAGGAAGGCAAGGCGCTCGGGCTCGACGAGAAGGGCGACCTCATCGGTGCCGGGCTAAAGGAGGGCTTTCGTGGCAAAGTGGTCGATTTGCTGGTCCGCAGCGGCATCGCCAAGGAGGGCAACCTCGGCGGAAGGTTGGCCGCTGGCTTGGTCGGCAAGGAAAACTTCGATTTGATCCTTGAGGCGCGCAAGGATCCGAAATCGTTCGAAAAGAGTACCGTGCGCAATGCGCTGGCCCTTTTCGACCGCATCCAAAATGCTGCGGCCGGCGCCGATTTCACCAAGCGAGAAGCCGTCAGTGACGCGGTTTACAGCAACATCAGCGTTAACACCCCATTAAGCAAGCTAACCTACTCCGGCACTGCGAATGGTGGAAAGATTCTGGAAGTTGCCGCAGCCATCACCGAGGAGCTTGCGAATCAGCAGGCGCATCGCCAGGAAGTCATCGACAAGGTGGCCGGCGGAGAGCCGACCGACAAGATTCAAAAGGCGTATCCGAATGAGCTGAGCCAGGCTTACCGCTGGATTTCGGAGGAGCGCGTTGCCACCGGCGAGGCACCGCTGGCGCAATGGGACACGGAAGACATGACATTTCTGTTTACCGCTGGCAGGGCTGGGCAGGCGGGGCGCCGTGTGCTCGAAATCGTGGACGAGTTCAATCGCTCTGCTGCATTGATTCGCGACGGGGCCCCCGCTGGCCAGGACGCGTCGGAGCGGGTGGAGGCGTTCAGGGCGCAGTATCTGGAAGTGCTGCAGGGCGAGTTTGAGCGCTCGGATGTCGAGGACGGCCAGCGGCTGCGAGCCGACGGACAGGCGTCCGCGCCGGTCAAGGAGGACGGGGCGGCATCCAAGATCAGGTTCGCCGGCCATGAAACGGGCACAGCCAGCGGCCAGCCTGCCGAGGAAGTGCGCACGTACTCCAAGTGGGATGGGATTGCCGATGCACCCTCCACGCCCTCGGAACGCGCCGCCTTCCCAGGCCGGGATTTAGAGGCGCTCGGCACAATCGCGTTGCGCGCCCAAGACACGTTGGACACCATTCAAGAGCTCCACCAGGATGCGTTGGAAGCCAACAACTTTGCGCAGCTTGACGACTTCGCCAATGACTTGAAGGCAATCTCGCAATCGTCGGCTAGGGAAACGGACCCCAGCCAAAAGGCGCAGGCGGCGCAGCTCGCCCTGACGCTGCTTGGGGAATTGTCAGCCCCCCGCCAGCGCGACCCGGAGGACTTGGCCACCCGGCCGGCCATCTGCGACTCCCACAAGGGGATGAGAGATTGCCTCATGGCATTGCAGTCGCATTCTCGCCGAGACCCGGAAGTAGTCAAGGATATCCGCGCCTTGGAGGCGGGCATCCGCTCCGCGGCTGAAGCCGACCTAGCGCGGACCAAGGACATCGCGGCGAACCCGCAGAACTTCCCGGCGTTCTTCGAGGCTTACAATGATGCGTACGCCATGGAGGTTGCCGGCCCCGGTCCGGTCTCCGAACATGGCGATGTGCCACTGGTGGAGACTCATGTGACAAAAAGTGGCTCTGAACTGGATTCCACGAATGCGGCGTTGGCGGATTTGGATAGTGTGCGGAGCGACGCCGGTGAAGTTTTGAAAGTGCTTGATCGAATCGTTGCAAGGTCTTGACGGTTCAGCGAAGACTTAGCGAGGAGTGAGGCAGTGACGATAGAGAATTCCGCCATCGCCGCCCAAACGCGGCCTGCCGTTGAAAGCTTGGTCAACAACGTGCAGCGGGTGGTGGACGGCAAGGCCTACGGCATCAATGAACAGGGCGACCTGATTGGCGACGCCCTAAGGTCCAGCTTTAGGGGGAAAATCGCGGACTTGCTGGTGCGAACCGGCATCGCCAAGCCCGGCAACGTGGGCGGGCGGTTTGCGGCTGCGCTGGTCGGGCGCGAGAACTTCAATCTCATTGCCGAGCACCGGGCCAACCCGGATCAGTCCGAGAGGAGCTCCGTGCTCAACGCCATCGCCACCATGTCGAACATCAAACGCACCGCGGTCCAAGGCGACTCCGACCTTATGCGCGTCGTCGGCTCGGAACTTGACAGCAAGTTGACGGCTCGCGCGACGCTGCGCGAACTGGTGCCTGATGGCTTCAGCCGTGCCGGGAAGCTGATGGAGATGCACAAGACCTTGCACGAGGTGGTTATCCCGCAGCGCATCCGCAATCGCCAAATTGTTCTGGAGAACATCCGGTACGGCCAGCCGACGGCGGCCATGCGCGGTGAACTGGCGCCCGAGCCCATGCGCGGTGAACTGGCGCCCGACAATCGGCCGGTCGTGCAACAGAACAAGGTCTATCCCGACGAATTGCGCGCCGCAGCGCGGGCCATATTGGATCCGGGGTTGGCCACGGGCACGGGCGAGCTTGGACGGGAGGGCCAGGATGCAGTGGCGTTGGGCCAGGTCAGCGGCGGCGGTCGAAGGGCCTCGTCGGCCGCGACCGCCCGGGCCGAGTCCATTCTCACGGAATTCAATCGGGCCTGCCAACTAATCCGTGCTGAATCTCCCAAGGGCGGCGATGAGGCCTTGGAGCGCGTCGAGAAGTTTCGTAAACAATACGTCGCGGTTCTGGAGCAGGAGTTCAACCGGTCGGACGCTGAGGATGGTGCGCGAACCCGGCGGGAGGGAGCCATCTCCCGGCCGGTGCATGACGCGGGTGTGCATCAGTCCGAATTGGACCGGGAAGCCAAGACGCCCTTTGTCGCGAAAGAGCCCTTCAGGCAGGAAGGAAGCGCGCATGAAGCCTTCAGGCAAGCCGCCGACAAGCCTATCGAAGTGGCGTTGCGGGATGCGATTGATCAATTCGACGTTGGCTTGGAGAAAATGGGCGAGCGCGCGGCTAGTCGATTGGAGGGGGGGAAATCCGTGTCCTTCGGCGTCGAGAGTCGGCAGGAGTTTGCGATGCGGCATTCCACGGCCGAGTTCGCCAACATTGATGTGCCGCAGCCGGAGTTTCCTGGCGCCGCCCCGTTTAAAACTCGAGGCAACGCCGAATCGCAAACCACCAAAAGCCTGGATCATATAGAGGCGTTGCTTGATCCTGAAAGAGGTTATGCCTCGCACATGAGCGGCAAAACCATTACGCCGATGCAGCTCCGGGAATTGGCTGATCCTGATAATGCCGACCCGCTCAACTTCCATCAATTGACCGACTTCGCGCAGGAGTTGAAGTCCGTATTCCTCAGCAAGGACACTGGACCGGCGGATCGCGCAAAGGCGGCTCATCTGGCAGGGCACCCGAACTTCGCGCAGCACTTGGACACCATCAAGCACGTTCTGCCGATCCTTGATAGCTTAAAGACGGAGCACGGCTCAGCGAATTCCGAGAATGCCTACCAGATTGTCGCCCCAGTGATGCGGAGTGTGGCGGAAGCGGAGTTGGCCCAGGCGCAGGATCGGCTGGACCGCCCGGACGCCCCGGAAAACGCCGAGTGGTACCAGTCGTATGAGGACGCCTTCATCATGGACGTGGCGGATCCCGACAGGCCGGGGGAAACCCGGCCTGTCGCGGCTGGCAATGGGCGCGCCGAAGCCATGGCCGAAGCGCAGTCCGTGGTCAAGGAAGCGCAAGGGGTCATCAAGCGATTGGATGCTATTGACGCTCATTTTGGAGGGCCCGAACCCATTGCGGAAACTGATGACTAGCAAAGCGAAAACCCGATTTCGCACCAGCGGACGGGAAACTAACCAACTGCGGAGGCGGCCTTTTGAGCGAGGTGGCGCTAACTCGATTCGTTGATGCGGCGCGCGATGTTCGCGGCGATTCGCACATCGCGCTGAATCAGGACAAGACCGGCGTAACCGCCGAAGGGGGGCGCGTGGTGCGCTGGGCGGGCCACTTCCGTTCGGGCTCCAATCGCCTGGCCACCGCCGCGTTTGCCGATTCGTTGCGGTCGCGGTACGGCGAAGAATTGTCTAGCTTGGCGCTCAAGTCGGCGGGGTTGGACCGCGCCCTGAAAAGCGGCAAGCCTTTGAAGGCGCGGCAGGTGCAGGCCGCCGTTCAGCGCGCCGACCACTTGCAGGGCAGCTTTCGCCAGCGCAACTCGGCGGTGGCTGACGCGCTCAGCCAGCAGCGGTTCGGCGAAGTTATCGGGCCCCGGTTTCTGGCCAACAAAGCCTCCGAAATCGCTCGCCAAACGATGCCGCACGGCGCCTTCGTCGCGCACCATCTGGACCCTGGGGCGCTTGCCAAATTGGTGAAGTCGGCCGTCATTGACGCTGGCAAGGCCGGTGCGCATCTAGTGACCACCGAGGAGGCGTCAAGGATACAGGCAAGCGTCATCAAGAAGGAGCTTGAGACCGCCCACTTGGCCTTGGCTCGGGCCGCCGAGAAGCAACTCGACGTTGACGGCGTGGACGATCCTGCGTCCTTGACGCATCGGCTGCTCAGCAACGCCATTTCAACCGTTGACGGCGCGCAGGGCTTAAGCATCAAGCGCCTTTCCCCCGATGCGCGGGAGGCGTTGGGGGAGCGCTTGCAGCGCGAATTGATCAATCCCGCGAAACGGCCAAGGGGCGAGGCCGTGGGCGCGCTGCAGGACGACGCCTCGCTGGCGCGCGCCGCCGACCGGGTGGTGAGGGAGTTCGTGAGCGAACGCGTCGCGGCCCGGGATGCGGTGAATGCCCTGCCGATTCCCGAACCGGCCCGCTCCGCGATAGCGGACTCGGCGCTCCACGAGGCCCTCCAGCCGCAACTGGCATTGGCCTTCGGCAAGGCGTACACGGAACTCCAGCAGCCGCTGAGCGCGCTTGCCGCGCCCCAGGACGCGGGCGATGCCCAGCAGGCCATCGGGAAAATCCAAGGCGCGATGAACCATGCGATTCAACTTGCTGACTTCAGCATGGACTCCAGCAACCGAATGGCCGCGCACGGCGCCTTCTGGCAGATGATGCTGGCGCCGGGCGGTGACCCGCTGGCTCGGGCCATCGGCACCCAACTGCTTGCGGGTCAGGATTTGAGCGAACTCCATGCCGGCATGAGCTACTTTCGGCATGAGTTGGCCACGGAGGCGGCCTCCCTTGAAGGGTCCGAACGGTTCGGTGGACGGCTTGTTTACTCGCCGGAATCGTTCGCTCGCGCCCAGCAGTACGATACGTTGATGGAGTCCTTGGGGTTGGTTGTGGAAGCCAAGACCGACGCTGAGCCGATGTCCCTGCGCGCTGTGCCCAACGCCAATGTCTCCGATGCGGCCATCGCCATGATGCGCAACCTGGGCGTGCCGATGCCGGCGCCGGTGCGCCTGAACGCTGCGCAGGAAAATGCGCCCATCAGCGACCCGACCCGGCGGGCGGTCGAGTCGCAGATTGAAGAGCACGTCAAGGCGGCCGACGCAGGGCCGCTCAAGGACGGCGTCAACAAGGACGCCATCAGGGATTTTGATCGCGCCACCTACGTGATCGAGGGCTCGACCATGCCGCGCGACCAGGAGAAGGTTGCGAATGGCTTGCGGGAACTGTGCGTCGGCAAGGATGGCGAGTTGAATCCGGACATGCTGCGGCGGGTGTCCGCCTTCGCCAATCAAGGGGGCATTGCCTGCGCCTATTCAAGGCTCATGGATGTCGTCAATTGGCCGGACTTGGCCGCGGTCGGCGGCATCCCGTCCACCGGCGATCAAGCCAGCTTGAGCTTCACCCTGGCGGCGGACCAGCCCAGCGGCGACATCCTGCTGCACATGCGCCATCACGCGCCAAGCGACCACATTGCGGTGCCGGATGACGATGGCGGGCTCGAGATGAGGGAATTGGATGACGCCAGAAGCTTCTACTTGCTTGAGATCGGGGTGCGGTTCGACGCGCAAACCTGCGAGCCCGCGCTTGAGCAGCTGAGGTTCGACTATGCGCTGCACACGCCCGACCCTCAGGCCCAATGATGCGTTGGGCAGCCGGCGACTTATTGAACGCGCGATGGTCGTTTTCAGAAACCGATCGGAACCTGACCCGCCCTCAACGGGCGCGGGGTTTCGGATCGGCGAAACGCCATGCGCGGCTCTCAGGCCGCGCGAATTGCCATGAGCGCACGCATGGTGTAGCTTTGCCGCATCAACTGCTGAGCATTGAACATGAGCGAGGAAAATGATCAAGACGAGCGCATCGACAAGCTGATCGCTGAAGCGCAGGCCTCGATTGATGAGGCCCGCGAAGCGCATGCCAAGCTGGGTGCGATGATCGAAAGCATCGGCTTCGGCCGTGCGGAAGATGTGCTGGCGCTGGTGCGCAACGGCGCCTGCTCCCCGGACCTGCAAAAGCTGATCGATGAGGACATCGCGCAATTGCATCGCGAACTAGCGGAGGAGGAGGCGGCGTTGGTGGCGAAAACCGCAAAGGCGCAGGCGCCGAAGCCTAGGCGCAGGGCACCGAGGCGCATGACGCGAATATAGTCCATTGGTCGGCTTGCTCGTTTGGAACAGCGTTTGCAAGGCAGCTTTTTTTGAGTGAGTTTTGAGTAAGCGCGTTTAAGTTAACGCGGCTTCAAGGAACAAAGGGAGAACGTTTATGACCTCAGTCGCCGCACCACAGATACAAATCGAAGTCCCCCCGCCTGGGGTGCCGACGGGCTCGTCGAAGCTGACGGAGGATGAGTCAGCATACGTCGCCGACCTAGTGATCAAGGAAACCGGCATCAAGTACGACAACACGAACGGCAAGTTCACCATGAAGGTGAACGGCAAGGAGGAGGAGATCTCGGCCCTTGAGGCCGTTGCCATGACCTTGGTCGAGCGCTTCAAGGAATTGAGTTCGGTGCTCGGCGCCAAGGTGGTGAAAATGCAGCAGGAACTCCAACGCATCAACGAGTCGAGCGAATGGGCGACCAAGCTGGGCGACGCCAAAAACCTCGACGCCCTGCCCGAGGCCAGTGATGAGCTGAAGGCTTGGATGAGTGAAAACAAAATCGATCCCTCAAAGTGGCAGCCGGACGATTCCGGCGAATTGACCCAGGAGCAAAAGGACGACATCGCAAACGCCAAGAAGCTGTTCGAAAATCGGGTGGACCAGTTGAGCGGCACCAATGACCTCACTGCGCTGTCGCTTAAGAACACCTCGCAGAAGTCCGAGCAGGCCTTCTCCACGGCGAATGCGATCCAAGGCATCCTGCGTCAACTCATGCAGGGCATGGCGCAAAGGCTGTAAGGCGCCTTGTGAAGGGCGGGAAACCACGGAAGCGGCAATAGGAGGCGGTTTTGGCGTCGGAGACGGATTTCGAAGCAGCAAAGCCAGCGGACGCCGTTGCGCCCCTTGGCGTTGCGGAGCGGCCTGACGGGGCCAATGCTGACGGGGCCAATGAAGGTAAAGGCAAAGCCGCCACCTTGGCGGAGGTCTTCGGGATCGGCCGGGACGGGCTCGAGGGCCTGTACGGCGTTGCCCGAAACGACTATGTGGGTGGGCGCTATGAGCAGGCCGTTGTGGGCTTTGAACTGCTCTGCCTATACGACCACTTGAACTTCGACTATTGGCTGGCGCTCGGCCGATGCCGGCAAATGATGCGGGACTACTTCGCCGCCGGTTCGGCCTTGTCGGTGGCCGTGGAGTGCGCGGCGGCACCGGCCCCGGACTTGTTGATGGATGTGGCTGAGTGCATGATCGTGGCCGAGGAGCCCGAGGCGGCGGAAGCGGCGTTGCGCGGCATCTCGGACGGCAAGGCCAAGGTGGCTGCGGGGCGGCTTAAGCTGCTGAGAATGTCCTTGGATGATTTGCTGACGAGCAGGCAAGGAGGCGATGATGGATAACGGCGTAGGAGGCGTGGCTCCCACGCTCCTTCCGGAGGACTTGGCAGGAGCGGAGGATTCGGTTGAGCGGGATCCGGGGGTTGCCGACCCGCAGCGCATCTCCAATGCCGCTCAAGCGCGCGCTGCCCCGCGCAGCGTCGGCAGCAGCGGCGGGCTGCCCGTGGATGCTGCGGATTCCGGCTTCATGAACCTCGCGATTGAAGACGGCGACGGCGGCAACGCCCCGCCGACGCTGGCCTTGCCGAAGAAGATGAGCGCGGAGCAGTTGGTCTTGCTGCTGTATGCGCTCCAGTCGAAGATGGGCCTCGAAACCGTTAAGGATTCGGAGGCTCGCATTGAGGGCCAGAAGCTTGAGCGCGAGCAAAAGCACGAGGAATCCCTAAAAAAGATCGAGGAGATGGAGAAAGCCCGGGAGAAAGCCAAGAACAGCAGCAAGATTGGCCAGATATTCGGCTGGATCGGCGTGGGCTTGGCGTGGCTGGCGGTGGGGGTCGTCGCCGTCGCCTCGGGCGGGATGGCGGCCGCGCCGCTGGCCGTGGCCGCAACGGCGATGACCGCCATGATGATTGCCCAGGAAACCGGCGCTACGGAAAAGGCCATGGAGGCGATGGATCTCAGCGCCAAGGACGCCATGATCTTCCAGATCTCCATGGCCGTCGCCCTGCTTATCGTGAACATCATCGCGATGGTCTTGAGCTTTGGTGCGGCCTCGGGCGGCGCTGCGGCGGCTGGCGCCAGCGTGGCCGGCACCGCGGCGCAGACCTCCACGGCCGCCACCAGCGGCGGTGCCGCCACGGCTGCGGCCACCACCAGCGCGGCCAGCACCACGGCCGCCACGGCCACCTCCACCGCGGCCAGCACAGCCAGCACCACGGCCGCCACGACGGCCAGCACCACGGCCACGACGGCCACCTCCACCGCCAGCCAAGCCGCCGGCCAAGGGGCGGCCACGTCCGCCAAGGTGGTCCAGACCGCCAATAAGCTCAGGATGTTGGCGCAGATTGCCCAAGCCGCGGGGCAGGCCGGCGGCGCGGGCGCCCAAGCTGCCACTGGGGCGTACAACTACGAAGCGTCGATGGCCCAGGCTGACGCCGACAAGGCCCGGGCTGATTTGGCGCTCATTCAGGAAATCACCCTGGAGGAGCTGCAAAGAATCCGCAAGATGCTTGAGCAATTGCAGCAATCCAGGGCGGCCGTCAATGACATCATCACCAGCTCGAACGAGACCGCCTCGAAAATTGCCATGCCAGCCTAAGCCGCGGCGCTTATCCGTTTGAAGAAAGGAGCAACCAGGAGAGACCGATGGAGACAGCAAACGCCGCATCCGCTCAATCAAGTTATGTTGTGCTGACGCAGGACATTAAAATCACGGAGGCGGACAAAGCCAACGGCACCATGACCATCGGCGGGATTTCCGTGAACCCGTCGGATGGCTTGGTGTTGGTTAGCATCGCCCGTTCGGGTGTCACACATACGATAGCCTTCAACAGGCTTGATGAAGCGCAGAAGTTTGTGGACAACATGCGCGTCGCCCGCGAAATCCTGCAGACGATCACCTTCCAAAAGGAGCTTATCGACGAGTCTGGCGGGAACGTGTATGGCCCCAACGACCGCATTACTCTGACGGAGAGCCAAGCCAGATTCCTGAGTGATCAAGTCGGGGAGCCCACGCCCGTGGAGGACGTTACGGTGTGGGTGGAAAACAACTCCATGGACCGTTTGCCCCCAGACCTTGTTAAGGCGACCGGGTTGGAGTTCACCGCAGACGGCAGGTTTATTTTCCCGGAGGAATGGTACGCTCCGGCTCGGTGGCACGTCGGCATACAGGGTGGTAAGAAGTTGCCCGATCAAAGAACCATCACCAATAGTGCTGATTGGCCGAAGTGGGATGAGTCGCATCCGCATTGGCAATCTGGGCCAGGTGTCCTTGGATCACCACCAGATCCAAGGACAATTGGCCCACACATAAACACGAGCGAGGGACAAACAAGACAACAAAACGGAGACGGAAAAGAAGTCCCGTGGGGCCGCGGGGTGACAAAAACGGGCATGGAAGTCAATCGGGACTACAATAAACGAAATTGGACTTTCGTGGTGAATGTCGAGATGCCGGGCGCTCAGATCCACAAAGACAACCTGGAGCGCCTTGAGGAGAACCTAAAGCACTTCATCGAGCAGATGGGCAACGACAACAGTCTGCACATGTCCAAGACCAAGAACGTGCTGTCCCAAGGCAACAATTCAGTTGAGGCGGCCAACAGCATCATGAACGCCAACAAGGAGAAGCACGACAAGGTGATCACCAGCACCCGTTAAGCGGTGGCCAACCGGGCGGGCCTTTCCCGGTCGATTGCTCGCGTGACATCAACATCCCTTGGTTCGAAGGTCAAAGCCGATGCCGGATCCATTTGAAGCCATTACTGATGAGCAACTCCAGACGGTGGAGGAGTTGGCGACGAAGTGCCTCTTGGAAGGTGCCACCTTGGGTGCGGTGCGGGGATACAGCAGCGACGAGCTGGAGGCGGTCTATGGTCTTGCCCACAACGCCTACCGTCAGCGCAAGTATGAGCAGGCAGTGAAACTGTTTCTGTTTTTGGTGGAGAACGATCATGCGGAACACCGCTTCTGGATGGGCTTGGCGGCGACCTACCAGATGTCCGAACAATACCGCAAGGCCTTGGTGGCGTTTGGCATGACCACCTTTTTGGACGCCACCAATCCTTGGCCGTCCATTCACGCCTGCGAGTGCTACTTGGCCTTGGGCGAACGCGAAAACGCCCGTCTGGCGCTCGATGGGGCAGAGGGGGTTTGCGAGGCCACGGACCATAAGCAGAGCAACGGCGATGCCCGTGCGCGCATCGAAAAGATCGAGAGGCAGTTCGCCCAAACCAAGTCCAGTCCCTCGGCCCGCCCGGTGGCGGACGGGTCCGAGCACGTCGCCCCGCCCGAGCGTTTCAACGCGGACCCGCGCCCCGTGCGCGGCGGTGTCCGCAGAACGCGCAGAAGAGTCTAAAGGAGTCCATCATCGTGTCTGATTCGGTATTGCACAGCTTGATTAGGGAATTTGGCGCCGCCATCGGTCTTGAGGAGATGGCCTTTGACGACCAGCAGCGCTGCAATCTCATGTTCGACGACGTCCCGGTCAGCTTGGAGCTGAGCGGCGGCGAAGACAGCCTTTACATATACAGCGTACTCGGTCCTGAGCCTGCGGAGGGCGCCAAGGAACTCTATTCGGAGTTGCTCAAGGCCAACTACGCCTTCGCGCAGACCGGCGGCGCGACCTTGGCCTTGGACCCGGGCGGGGGCGGCATCGTGCTGATGCGCGAGGAGCCGCTGGAGATCTTGCACCTGCCGCAGCTCGAGGCGCTCATTGAGAACTTCGTGAACACGGCGGAAGGCCTCATTGCGAGCGTGGCTGAAGCATCGCTTTCCAACGCCGC
Organism: Gammaproteobacteria bacterium; assembly: GCA_028820495.1. Taxonomy (GTDB): domain Bacteria; phylum Pseudomonadota; class Gammaproteobacteria; order Pseudomonadales; family Azotimanducaceae; genus Azophilus. The sequence continues at coordinate 37,223 of JAPPIX010000388.1, read as the reverse complement.
CCAAGCGATCGACTCGGAGCCGGGCGGACAAGCCGGCGATGGCGACGGGGCACCCATGGCAGGCACCATGCGGGTCTAGGCAAGCTGCGCTTGAATCAGCAGCGACTTGGGCGACGGCCCCTAAAGCGCCGCACGCGCATCGGCGCTCAATCAGGCCAAATCACCAACTCGCTCAAGCCTCTGCTCCCGGCAATCTCTGAAGACCCCGAAAACCCCAGACAACCCTTGGCATAGGACAAACACCATGGCTGAAAACCAGACGAACCAAGACGACTCGGAATCCTTTACGACGGAAATCGAGCAGGGCCTTAGGGACGACGCCCAAGGCACTTTGCGGGACTCCGTCCGGTCGTCCATCACCGAACAAAGGACGCAGATCGAGGCGACGCTGCGCAGAGGGGCGCCGCCAGCCGAATACAATCGCTTGAACACCATCAAGCAGGGGCTGGATGCCGCGGACACGATTCTGGACCGGTTCTGGAACTACTACAACAAGTGAGCCGCAGATGAGCGCCCGGTCGCGCGCGCTCGCCGCGTTGTTCCTTATTGCGTTCGCTGCCGCTGCATCGGCACAGGAGGAAAGCGCTTCGGCGCCCCCTGAGCCATCCGCACCCGGTAGCGCGGCGGGGCGGCAGCTTGAGTGGATTTCCGAGCGGTACGGCTACATCGCCAACAATGAATCCCTGCGTTCGCTGCTGTTCGGCTTTGGCGTTGCCGTTGACGTGCCCGTCGTGGTCAGCGACGAGATCAACCTAGTGATGGACGGCGCGGTGCCGAGCCGCCCCGCGGGCGAGTTTCTCGACTATCTGAATGCCGAATTTCAGGTCATTTGGGTGTTTGACGGGACGACGCTCTATTTCTATGACGTGCAGGAATTGGCTACGGAATCCATCCCGCTGCCGTTCTCGCAACGCGATTTCTTTCAGGACACTTTGGAGGCCATCGGGGTGTTCGGTCGGCCGCTGCAGTGGACGTTTCTGCCGTCGGCGAATCTCCTTCAGGTTTCGGGGCCGCCGCGGTTTGTTGATTTGGTCAAGGAAGTCACCGGCAATCTAGGGGATGCTGGACTCGTGGCGGCGCCGCTCGCAGTGGAGGATCCCCTGACGACTTGGCGCTCCGTCGCCGCGCTTGACGATGAGTTCGCCATACGCATCTTCCGAATTGAGTACGGTTACGTGGACAGCGCCGCCAACGATGCCGCTGGCGCCAAGGCGCCCGTGGTCAACTTGGCGGAGATGGTTGCGCAGCTGATGAATGTCTCCCATGTGTCCAGCGTTTCAACGGGGCAGCGGGGTTCGGGCGCGGTGCCGAAGCTTAAGGGCGAGGGGCTCATTCAGGATGTCGGCAGCGAGGAAGGGATGGAGACGGCGGCGGAACCCGCCGGTCCCGGCGTCATTGGAATGCGCGCCAGCGGCCAGGAGGCGTTCGTCATTGGCGACCCGCGCTTGAACGCAGTCATCGTGCGCGATCTCAAACATCGCATGCCGACCTATGAGCGCCTCATTGCGGAGCTCGATGTGCCAGTGGATCAAATCGAAATTGGGGTTTCGGTGCTTGACATCGATTCAAACGAAGCCGATGAATGGCGCTTCAGCTTCCAAACGGAAGATGCCCAGTTGACCAACAACGTGGGTGAAACCGTCAACAACCTAGTGTATTCTCGAAATCAGCTTGATATTGACGGAGTGGCCGTTCGGCTGCGCGCATTGCGTGAATCCAGGCGCAGCCGCTTGTTGACGCAACCGACGATCGTCACGCTTGACAACCAGGAGGCATCGTTCCAGAACAATCGCACGTTCTATGTTCGATTGGGCGGCGAGCGCTCGGAATCGGTTGACCTAGCTCCCGTGTCCTACGGTTGGGTGGTGCGGATTCGTCCGCACATCATCTATCAGGCGGATGGTTCCGGGAACCGCAGCATTCAGCTTGCCGTGCATCTTGAGGACGGAGCGCGGAGCGGAGTGGGACTGGCGGTCACTGGGGTGCCCGAGGTCGCCCAGAACCTCATACAAACCCAAGCCGTCATCCGCGAAGGCAACAGCTTGCTGGTGGGCGGCTACACCGTGCGGGAGCAGAGCCGCGTCAATCAGCGCATTCCCGTCGTTGGGCGCGTACCCTTGGTTGGCAGGCTGTTTTCATCCAAGAACGATCGGGAAAGGACCGTGGCCCGCTATTTCCTGATCACGCCTCGGGTGCTCCCCGCCACCATCCACCATGAACTCGACCCCGGGTTTGACGGCGCGCCGATCGAATCCAAGCTGGGGTTGAAGGCGGTGCCGGTAGCGATCGAAAGCGCTCAAGCGCAATCAAACGGCGGTTAGAGCCTAACCGCGGCGGCCGGTGGTCACGTCCTCCAGCTCAGCCTCCTCCCTGCGGCTGGCTTCGGTGGCCTCGTCCTCAAACACCTGCTTTTGGTACTCCTCGAACTTCACAACCGCCTTGTGCGCATCCATGCGTTGGCGCTCCGCTTGGGCGACATTGGACTTGGCGGCCTCGACGTCGCGCTCGGCGGCGATGAGCTCCTCCCCGAGCTGCGCCTCCCGCTGCTGGAGCAGGGCGACCTCCTGCCGATAGCGCTCCAGCTTGGCGCGGGACACCTCCTGCTTGCGCACCGCCTCGAACAATCGTTCGGCCTCCTCCCGGCGCCACGCCTTGTACTCCTCAAGTTCGCGCCGCTTGGCTTCCAGAAGGGATTGCTGCTGCTCCAGTGCCCGCCGTGCTTGGGCGAGCGCCGCGATGGCGTCGTCCTCGCGACGGCGCTTGACGGTCAGCAACTCCTCAAGCACCGCCGTCAGCCGTCCGCCACAGCGCGCATGCGTTCAAGCGTCTCCTCAAACGAAGAGAATTCGTGCAGGCCCTGCTTAAGCACGGCATTGATCTGGTCCACCTTGCGAACCGCCTCGTCGGCGTCGGCGTCGGAACCCTGCTTGTACTCGCCGATCTTGAGCAGCAGTTCGACCGACTGATGCTTGGCAAGCAGCTCCCGGAGGCGCCCGGCTACGCGCAGGTGCTCCTCGTCCACAATGTTGTTCATCACGCGGCTGACGCTGCCCAGCACGTCCACGGCGGGGTAGTGGGTGGCTTGGGCCAGCTTCCTCGACAGGATGATGTGGCCGTCCAGTATGGAACGGGTTTCGTCGGCAACGGGCTCGGTCATGTCGTCGCCCTCGACCAGCACCGTGTAGAGCGCGGTGATCGAGCCCTTCTCCGACTGGCCCGCCCGCTCCATCAACTGCGGCAGCGCGGTGAATACGGAGGGCGGAAAGCCGCGCCGGGTCGGCGGTTCGCCAGCCGCCAAGCCGATTTCGCGCTGCGCACGGGCGAAGCGGGTGACGGAATCCATCATCAGGAGGACGCGCTGCCCTTGGTCGCGAAAGTACTCCGCGATGGCGGTCGCGACATGGGCGGCCTTTAGGCGCTCCATGGCCGGTCGCTCCGATGTGGCGACCACGATCACCGACTGCTTCAGCCCCTCCTCCCCGATGTCGTGCTCAATGAACTCACGCACCTCCCGGCCGCGTTCGCCGATCAGCGCGAGAATCTTAACGTCCGCCGCGGAGTTGCGGATCAGCATTGACAGCAGGGTGCTCTTGCCGCCGCCTGCGGCTGCGAAAATGCCCATCCGCTGACCTTCGCCAATGGTCAGAAAACCGTCGAAAACCCGTAGGCCCATCTGCAGCGGCGTGTCGATCACCTTGCGCCGCATGGGATCAGGCGGTTCCGCCAACACCGGGTAGGCAGTCGCGCACGGCAAGGGCCGACCGTCCAAAGGCTGGCCGAGGCCGTTGAACACCTTGCCGAGCAATTGCGGGCCGACCGGCACTTCGTGGCTGCGGCCTGTAGCGACCACCTCGGTGTCAGATGCGATGCCCGTCGTGTTGCCCATTGGGGAGAGCAGCACGATGCGTTTTTCGAACCCCACCACTTCGGCTAGGGACTGCTCCTGGTCGGCGCGCTTTCCCGGTGGCCGCAGAAGACAAAGATCGCCAATGCGCACGTTGGGCGCCGTGGCGCGGATCAGGGCGCCGGTCACGCCGAACACCCGACCGCGGGTCTCCACCAAAGGGGTGTTGCCGACGATCTCGGCTAAGTCATCAAGGGTGGCGTCTGGGTCGCTGCATACGCCGGAGCCTTCTGGATTCAGTTGCAGCACGGTTGCTTGCCCTCGTTCGCGTCAGTCGTCGAAACCATTGGTGCGGATTTAGAAGCCAATCTTGCCCAGCGGCTGCACGGTGACCTCCTGGGTGAGTTCCTGGAACGACAGCACCGACAGGTCGTAGAGGTCGATCTCAAGCATCTTGCGCACGTAGCGCCGGATGTCCATTGCCGTAACGAGAACCGGCTTGTTCTCCAGCCGGCTGATGTCGCCCACCAAGGCAGTGGTTTCGGCCACCAGGCGCTGGGTCACCGAAGGGTCCAGCGCCAGAAAGTTCCCCGAGGACGTTTGCCGTATGCCGCCGCGGATGGTCTCTTCGATGTCCTGCTCGAACAGATAGGCCGACAGCACGTTTTGGTCGCTGCTGAACTTGTAGCTGATGTAGCGCTTAAGGTCGCCGCGCACGTACTCGGTCAGCATGACCGCGTCCTTTTCCTGCTGGCCCCACTCCACCAGGGACTCAAGCACCAAGCGAATGTTGCGTACCGAAACGTCTTCGCTGACCAGGCGCTTGAGGATCTCAGTCGTCTTGTTGATGGGGAGCACGCGCTGCGCCTCCTTGATCAGGTCCGGATAGCTGTCCTTGATCCGTTCGAACAGGTTGTAGGTCTCCTGTATGCCGATGAACTCCTCGGCGTAGCGCCGCATCACGTAAGCCAGATGGAACGTCAGAATGCGGTGCAGTTCCATAAAGGAGATGCCGGCTTCGCGCAGCGGCTGTGCATGCTTCTCTTCAATCCAGACCGTCGGAATGTTGGGCAGAAAGCGCTCTGCCCGCTCGGCGGGAATCCGTGCGACATCCAGCTGGCGTTCGTTGTCCGCGAACAGCACGTTGCCCGGACGCAGATCGCCCCGGGCCACCGGCACTTCCTGCAGCATGACGGCGTAGCTGTCCTCGACCAGATTCTCGTTGAATCGCACATGGATGCCCGGAAACGGCACTCCGAGGTCCAAGTACAGCGCCCGCCGCACCTTGGCGGCCTCGCGATTCAGCGCCCGCATGTCCAGGTGCGGCTGCAGGGACGCCGCAATGTCGAGCAACACCGGCGCCCCGAGCGTGATCTCCTGTTCGCCCCGCAGCTGCGCCTCCACTTCCGCCTCGGAGCTGGTTTCCGTCGAAATGGGCGTCAGCACGGACGAGACCTGCTGTTCCGCCAGCGTGGCCTCCTGCTTGCCGGAGGCGCGAAGCAGCAGCAGCCCCAAGCCGCTGGTTATCGTGGCCAGCGTCAGGAAGGTCAGGGTCGGGAAGCCGGGAATCAAGGCAAACGCCACCATGAGCCCGCCAGCGACCATCAAGGCCATCGGCTGCGCCCCGAACTGGGCGCTGATGTCGGTGGCAAGGTTCTCGGTCTCCTCCGTGCTGACCCGGGTGACGATGATGCCGGCGGTAATGGCGATCAGCAGGGCGGGAATTTGCGACACCAAGCCGTCTCCGATGGTGAGGATCGAGTAAACCTGTATCGCCTCGTTGAGTTCGAGGCCCCGTTGGTTGGTGCCGATGATCATGCCGCCCACAAGATTGATGACGATGATGATCAAGCTCGCGATGGCGTCGCCCTTGACAAACTTCATGGCACCGTCCATGGAGCCGTAGAGTTGGCTTTCGTTTTGGACCTTTTCCCGGCGTTTGCGGGCTTCCGCCATGTCGATGACGCCCGCCCGCATGTCGCCATCGATGCTCATCTGTTTGCCGGGCATCGCGTCCAGCGAAAAACGGGCGCTCACCTCGGCGACCCTTTCGGCGCCCTTGGTGATGACCAGGAATTGAACGATCGTGATGATGAGGAATATGACCATCCCCACCACGAGGTTGCCGGCGACCACGAAATTGCCGAAGGTGTTGACGATGGCCCCGGCATCCGCTTGCAGCAGGATCAGCCGGGTCGTTGAGATCGACAAGGCCAGTCGAAACAGCGTGGTCAGCAGCAGCACGGCTGGAAACGCGAAAAACTCGCCGGCCGAGCCGATGTAGATGGCCAGCATCAGCAGCAGCACGGAGACCCCCATGTTGATGCCGATCAGGACATCCACCAGCCCCGTGGGCAAGGGCAGGATCATCATGAAGATGATGGACACCAGCAGCAGCGCAAGCATCACGTCCTTGCGCTGGGTCAGCATCTGCACCGACCGTTGGGCTTGTTTGGGAATGATCATCGTTCAGGAATCGAGGCTTTGCGGCGCGCTGGCCGCAACCCTTTCCGATATGAAGCGCACCACTGCCTGATCGAGTTCATCGGATGATTTCCGGATGCGCTCCAAGGCCTGTGAGCAGCCTTCGCGGTCGTCCAAAAGCAGATTGGCGTAGGCCAGCAGCCTTCGGCACTGCGGGCAGTCCGGGTCCATGCGGCTGAGCAACTCAAGCAAGGTCGCGGCACGCTCGGCCTTGCGCTGCAGCAGCAGGTTGTACGAGGTGATCAGGAGCCAGTCGCGGTGGTCGCGGCCGAGTTTCCCAAACATGTGCCGCGACCCGCATCAGGCCTTGATCAAGGCGTTGCGGGAAACGTTGAACGCTTCGAATTCGGACTGCATGTTGAGCAGCAGCGTCCGCGCCGACTGCAGCACACGCTGGTCGTCGGGGCTGTTCCCCAGCTCCTCTCCGCTGGCCTCCACCATGTCATTAAACAGCCTGTGGTAGTTGGCGGGCACGGTGACGGACGGGTTTTGCAGGCTCGGCTTGACCGCGGCCGCCAAGGCGCGGTCGCTGGCGTCGAGCTTAAACAGCTCCCTGACGTGGGACGGGATCGACGAGCCCACGGTCAAGTTGATTTTGGCGCGCGGGTAGTCAGCGCGGGTTTCGGTGATCGTGGGCAGGTAGGAGACGCTCTCCACGCCCATGTTGACCGAGGTTGAAACTGCCATGGGAAGTTCCTTAGAGACCGGCCTCGGCGAAAACCTTGCGAACCGCCTCCAATGCCTCGTACATCCGGTGGGCCTCGGAGAGGTGCAGGCGCACGGCGAGCACCAAGGTGCTTTCGCCTTTCAAGCCAGCCTGCAGAAAGTGGGGCCGGTAGTGTTCAAAGGAGCACTGGCCCAAGAGGAAACGGATCTGCTCGTCCACCTGCGGCAAGGGGATGTCGCGCAGGACCGCAATGACGATGTCGTCGCCGGAGCGCTCCACGTCAACCAAGTACTTGCCTCCGTCCATGGACAGGTTGAGCACGTTCCGGCGCCAATCTGCAGCGTCGGCGAACCCCAAGTTGGCGCCGAAGTCGGCAATGGCCTTGACCCACCAGTCCGGAACCGCCTCAGTCATCGTACTCCTCGTTGTCGATGGCGACGTCAAGCGCCTGTTGAACCGCAATCATGACGCGGTCGCGAACGTTGGCCTCATCGCCAAACGCCTTGAGGGGGACGAATCGAACCAGCTCCTTGAACCCCTGCAGAAAGTAGATTTCCGCATCGCTGCCCTTGAGGCCCAATTTTCCGGGCAGGTCCGCGAAGGCGTCGGCGCCCTGCCAAGCTCGGTCCTGGGCGGACAGCAGCTCCGAGAGCAGGTTCGTCGTGCCCGTCGGCGAAGCTTCAGTGCCGAAGTTCCTGCCGAGCCGCGACAGCAGGTCGCCGCATTGGCCATGGACGCTGTTGAGCGCCCTGAGCTGGTACATGTCATCCATGATTTGCCGCAGGCGGCCCTTGGACACCGATTGGGGCGTCGCGTCGAGGTCCGTGGCCAAGGCGTTGAGCATGAACTTGACCGCATCGCCGAACTCCTTGTCGGGGTGGTCCTTGGTGATGCGTTGGTAGGCGTCCCGTATGGTCGAGCAATCGAGCACGATGTCGCGGTAGAAGTCCCGTAGCTGCTGGATGTCGCCGAGCGACTCGCTGGAGAACTGCTGCGCCACGCCGGAAACGTTCAGGCCCGCCTGGATCGCCGGCCCTTTTTCCGCCTTGAGGCTGCCAATGGCGCCCTCCGCGGCGGCGACGAACTCCGGATCCGCCCCGCGTTCCAAGGCTTGGTCCCGCAAGTAGCCGAGGGCGATGAACTGATGGGTTTCGTCGTCGGAGAACTGCCTGGCGCCACCCCGCAACTCGTCCTCGTTGGGTTGCGGTTGGCGCTCAAGCATCGACTGGACGAAGTCGCTCAGCTTTTGGTTCCTCTCAAGGTCCGGAACGTCCTTGAGGTACTGCTCGATCTGCTCGATCGCCGCGGCGCGCGCGCCGCGCTCCGCGGACAGCTTGCGCTGCGAGAGCTTCTTCTCGGAGCGCTCGCTTTCCCCGAAGCTCAGCTCCTCCGCCGCATCCTGCAGCAGGGCGTTGGGGTCCCGCACCTGCTGCACGTTCTCGCCCCGGAAGCTGCCTTCCGATGGCCTAGCTGTGGAGGCGGCTTCGGCGCCGGGCAGATTGCCGGCGACCTCGGCCGCGCCGACGACCGTGCTCATGCGGGTGCCCTACACATGCGACCAGATGCTTCTCTCGGTCTGGTTCTTGTTGGATTGGATTTCGTCCTGGGTTCGAATCGCGGACTCGATGTAGTTCTGCAGCTTGTCAACATGCTCCTTCTGGGTCTCAAGCATGGCCCGGGATTTGTTGGCTTCAGCGCGCTCCTGCGCAGCTTCCGCCTCCTTGATGTCCGCCACGTACTTGAAGGCGCCCTTGCCGGACTCCCCCGCTGCACCCGTAAGCTGGCTAAGCCCTTGGGTGAACAAGGAAAGGTTTTGGGCCCTGGCTGACAGTTGCTGGGATTTAACCGAATCCAGCGTCGCCAAATTTCCCGTTTGGGCGGCCTTGTCAGTGCCTTGTGCGGCTTGCGCGGCGCTCGCCTCGGTGCCTTGGGGGGTGGGACTAAAGTCCACATCGGGCGGCGGCATGTCGGGGGCGATGTCGGCTGCGGAGCCGAGCGAATCGACGGCGCCGCTCGTGCCAATGCCGGTGGTGGCGGCCGCGCCGGAGGCGCCGGTGCCGGCGGTGGCCGCCGCGTCCGCCCCGGCGTCCAGGCCGGAGGTGGCTTGGGTGGCCGCTGTTGCGCTATTGTTCGAAGTCATCTGCAGCCCTTTGGCCCCGCCGGCCATGTTTATGCCCGCCGATGCAGCTTGTCCGGCCGCTCCGGTGGAGTTGCCAATCACGCCGTACATGGCGCTCTCCCTTTGTTCAGCGACCGCAGCCAAATCCTGCTGATAGGCGGCCTCCCTTTCCTGCACGCGTATCGCCTTGGCCACTCGAGCCGAGTCGTTGGCCTCTTTCAGCGTCTCCGCCGCCAGTAGCGCGTAGGCGGCGTCCAAGCTCTGGCCAATCGCGGCCATTTGCTTGGCCCGTCCCTGGTCGTAGGTGCCCGGCAGCTCCGCCCGCAGGGGTGGGGCGCCGTCTGGGTTGATGCCCGTGCGCTGGGTGGTGCCGGTGTCGAAGTCCGGCCCAACGGTTGAGCTCGATTGGACGGTCGTGGGAGCGGATGGCGCCTCGACCTGGGTTGAGTAGGAACTGGAAACGCTGCCTATTTCGCTCATGGTGACTCTCCCTTTAATATAAGTACCAACTGCGTCACCCGTGATTGTAGAATGCCTGACGCGGGTTGCCAACTTGCAGTGAGGAGATTTAGTAGGTTGCCTAGGCAACCCTGCCATTGGCGTGGCGCAACCAACCGATGCGGGACTTGGGGATGGCGGCAAACGACAACGATGCAGTGAGCGCGGGCCAAGCGCCTCGGTGGCGAGGGGTTTTGCGGGTCGCTGCAATGGCGGCTGTCGTGCTCGCCGCGGTCCTGCTTGCCCGAGCGCCTGAACAGAAGTTCCCGGAACTCGAATTGGACGCCAGCGCCGCCCGTGACCCCACCGTGACGGTGATGCAGCCGGTCGCCGTTGACGCCCCCTACCGCGTGGCGCTGATGGGCACGGTTTTCTCGCTTGGCCAGGCCACCGTCGTGGCGCAGGCATCGGGGGCCGTTGTCCAGGTGGCCGACCATTTCCGGGCGGGCGCCCGGTTGCGTGCCGACGAGACTCTCGCGCAGATCGACACCGCTGACTATGACATCGCTCTGGCGGTGGCCCAGGCGGACCTTGCGGTCGCGCAAGCGCAGCTGCTTGAATTGCAGGGTCGGCCCGCAGGCGATGGCCGGGTCAAGGCGGCGGCGGCCCGGGTCGAGGGTGCCCGCCAACGGCTGCGGCTAGCCGAAATCGAGCTGGACCGAACCCGGGTCCGCATGCCGTTCGACGGATATGTGGTGAGCGCGGCGGTCTCCGTTGGCCAGGTCGTCACTGCGGGGCGATCAATGATCGGCGAGGTGTACCCAAGGAACCAGTTGCGGGTGCAGGCGCGAGTTTCGACCGCCGACCTGCATGCGCTGCAGCCTGTGGCCGGCAGTCCGGCGACCGTGGTGGCGGACGGCCGCACCTATGACGCAGAAGTCGAGCGCCAGTCCAGGGTCGTGGATGTTGAGACCCGTCTTGCCAGCCTCTACCTTCGGTTGCTTGACCAGGAGGCCCTGGAGATTCGGCCCCTGCCGGGCACCTTTGTGGAGGTGACTGTCGAGGGCTCGGAGCAGGAGAGCGTGTTCCTGCTGCCCGACGCGTCGATTCGGACCAACGCCGGCGTCTGGCTGGTGGAGGATCGGAAGTTGGTTCCGTTCTGGCCAGTCGCGTTCGGCCATGCCGAAGATGGTTGGATGGTGCGGACCTTCGACCCGCTCGATGGGGTCCTGGTCGGGCCCATGGCGGGAGCGCGGGCCGGGCTTAGGGTGGAGCCGGTTGTTGTGAATCCGCGTTGAGCGGCGCGATGACGGCTTGGAACGGAAACGGGGCCAGCGTGGATGTCGGCGATGACTGAGCAGCCGCGCCAAAAGGAGCCGCACGGTCCCATCGCTTGGTTTGCCCGCAACCCAGTCAGCGCCGAGCTGCTGCTCGTCGTCATGCTTGCAGCGGGGCTGGTTGCGTCGAACTTCGTCCCCGTCGAGACGTTCCCCGCATACGACCCCGGCGTGGTCCGCATCAAGGTGCCCTATCCCGGGGCGACTCCCGCTGCCGTGGAGCGCCAGGTCGTCAAGCGCCTGGAGGAGGGCTTGGCGCGGACCACGGGGATTGGCAGGGTGGTGGCATCCTCGCACCTTGGACTGGCCGTCATTGACGTCGAAATCGGCCGCTACGCGGATCCAGCGGTCACGCTCAACAACGTGCGCTCGGCGGTCGAGCAGGTCGAGGACTTCCTGCCCGCCGACGCCGGCCAACCCGAGGTGATCAAGGTTGAGATCAGCCGGTCAGTGCTGACTCTTGCGGTCAGTTCGCAGGAGCTGTCCCCGGACGCATTGCGCGGCGTCGCGGAGACACTGCGGGAGGCACTGCTGCCGCTGCCGGAGATTGACTCGGTGGAACTGCTTGGCATTTCCGATCCAGAGGTGCGCATTGAGGTGGACGAGGAGGTCCTGCAGCGTCACCGCATCACTTTGCGGGACATAGCGGGCGCCATCCGCCGCGCCCGAGCGAACACTTCGGGGGGCGAGCTGCGCACCGACTCCGGCAGGATCTTCATCAGCACTCAGGTTGAGTCGGGCTACGTCCAGGACTTCGCCGGAACCGTGGTCATCAGCAGACCGGACGGCACCATTGTGCGCTTGGGCGACATCGCGATGCTGGTCGATGGCTTGGATGGGCAAAACGTGCGGACCACGTTCAACGGCGCACCGGCCGTTCTGCTGCGGTTGCAGGCGGCTTCGGGCGCCTCGCCGGAAGAGGCCGTTGCCCAGGTGCGGGCCCGGCTGGCGAGACACCCAGTTCCTTTGGGCGTCAAGCTTGAGATCTGGGATGACCAGTCGCGCACAGTCGCGCACAGCTTCAGCCAAGTTACCCAAAGCGGCGTGTTCGGGCTTGCGCTGCTGTTCCTAGTGCTGACGCTCGTCTTTGGCGAGCGTACGGCGATTTGGGCCGGGTTGGGCGTGCTGGTCGTGTTTGTCGGATCACTGACCTTTTTCCCTGTCTTCGGCGTCACCATCAATGTCATTACGCTGTTCGCCTTTTTCATCATGATCGGGCTTGTGGTGGACGACTCGATCATCGTTGTCGACAGTGTCGCCCGCGAGTGCGCCATGGGCCGGTTTGGCTGGAACGCGGCCGTTGCGGGCATCCGACGGGTGTTCTGGCCTATTGTGGTGGGGGCGCTTACAACCATGATCGCGTTTGCGGTGCTGCTGCCGCTCGATGGGGCGATCGGGCAAATGTTCTGGGCGCTCCCCGTCGTCGCTGGCCTAGTGCTGCTGGCGTCCCTGCTGGAGGTGTCGCTCATCATGCCCGGACGTTTGGGGCGGATGAGGGGGCCGGATAGCTGGCCTTTATCCGTGCTGCGGGAGAAGCTGCGCCGGTTCATTGGGGAGCCAGTCATGCTGTGGATCGTGCGGATGATCGCTTGGTCGATCCGTCGGCCGGTTTGGCCGCCGGTGATCATCTCCGCGTTGTTCCTGCTGGCCGTTGGCGTTTTGGCGACTGGCTTGGTTCGCTGGAATCCGACGCTGAATGTCGTTGATGACCGCATCGTCCAAGCCGATCTGACGCTGCCGGTGGAGGCTGGGTTTGACGAGGTGGCAGGCACGGCGCAGCGAGCCGTCGATGCCGCGAACCGGCTCAACGACGCCTATGGCGGGAACGCCATCGTCGCGACGGTCGTCACCATCGGCCGCCTGATGCCCCTTGAGACCTACCGCGGCTCGGCGCCGCCAAGGCGTGGGGAAAACGTCGCTTCCGTCATGGTGCGGCTGAACGGCTCATCGGGCCTCGATGCGACCAAGGAGGAAATCCGTGCGGGTTGGCGACGCCTGTTGGCCAACTTGCCCGGGGAGCAGACGGTGTCGTTGCCGACGCGCCGCACTCCGCTGACCAGCGCAGTGTCCTATGCGCTGACGCATGCCGACGAGGCGGTTCTGCGCGAAGCAACCGACTGGATCCGGAATGAGCTGTCGCGGATTCCCGGCGTCACGGGAGTGACCGATTCCGTGCGGTACGGAGGCCGGACCATTGATATCAAGCTGAAGGCCGCCGGGCGGGCGGCCGGGCTGTCGGAGGCGGACATCGCCTCGCAGTTGCGGGATGCGTTTCACGGCATAGAGGCTCAGCGCATCGTGCGGGGACAGGAGCAGGTCGGGGTGATGGTGGGCTATCCAGAGGAGCGTCGCTTGCGGTACGCCGACTTGCTTGATGAATGGATCAGCCTGCCCAACAGCCGGGAACGGATTCCCTTGCGCACGGTCGCCGAGCTCAGCGAGTCCCCCACCCGGGCTGACCGGCTCAGGATCGACGGTCGCAACGCCGTCATCGTCAATGCCGAACTTGACTCCAGCGAGTCTGAAGCCGGTCGCATCATCGACCACTTGCACACGAAGGTGTTTCCGCTGCTGTCCAAGATCCATCCGGGGCTGCTGGTCAGCAGCCACGGCTTTTCCCGCGACACGGAACGCGTGGGTGAGACCCTGGCGGTGGCGGTGCCAGTTGGCGTGTTGCTGATCTACTTCCTGATTGCTTCGCTTTTGCGTAGCTACCTGCAGCCGCTTCTGGTTCTCGCCGGCGTGCCGATCGCCTTTATCGGCGCGGTTGCGGGCCATTGGATCTTGGGTTACCAAGTGACCATCACCTCAGCATTCGGCCTCGTTGCGGCTGCCGGGGTCGTCCTAAACGACGCCGTACTGATCATGCACCGCTACAACGGCTTGCGCGATGAGGTGACGGGCCTTCCCGAGATTGCGGCCATTTCGGCGGCGACACGGCAGCGCGCCCGCCCCATCTTGCTGTCCACCCTGACCACGGTGGTCAGCCTGCTGCCCATCCTGTTCAGCGGCGACGCCGGGACGATTGCTTTCCTGATCCCCTTGGTAGTCAGCCTATACTTCGGTCTGATCTTCGCGGCCATCGGCTTGCCAATGCTCCTGCCAGCCGCCTTGATGATTACGGAATTGGTAAAATACCGTCTTAACGTTTCGAGTGACCTGAACTGACCTTGAGTCCGGATTGCGCGTTGGGGTGCGCCAGCGGAAGGCGCTCAGAGTTCCCCAAGCAGCCGCAGAACCTCGGCCACGGGGCGTATCAAGTCATCGGGAATGTACTGATCGACATCGGCGTCGTCCATCAGCGAACGGGCCAGCGGCACGTTGATCATGACCGGGATGTCCTCCTGTTCGGCGATCGCAACCACGCGCTGCGCGTTTAGGCCCTGCTCCTTCAGGGTGACAACGGGTAGCGGGGTCTTCCCGCTGTCGTACTGCAGTCCCACTGCGAGGTGAATGGGGTTTGCCACGACCACGCTCGAACGCCTGACGTTCGAAACCTCCTGCGAATTGATGATCTCCTGAAACAGGCTGCGGCGGCGGCTCTTGATCTCCGGGCTTCCTTCGCTTTCCTTGAACTCCCGCTTGATCTCATCCTTCGACATCTTCAGCCCCTTGATGTAGTCCGCCTTCTGAAAGGCGAAGTCCGCGACGGCCACGATGATGAACGCCAATGCCACGTAGTTGACCAATTCGCGGAACAGGTTCCCAAACGTGGGCATGAGGCAATCGAGCCCGCAGCTCGGCACCAGCATCAGGCTGGGCATGCCCTGCCAAATCACGTAGGCCACCGCAACGCCCAAAATGCTGATTTTGGCCAAGGACTTCAGGAGCTCCACAAGGTTCTTCTTTGAAAAAATGTTCTTTACTGCTGTCGCGGGATTCACCTTTTTTATGTCCGGCTTTACTGATTCCGCAGCGAAGAGAGTGCCCACTTGGGCAAAGCTCGACGCTATCGCCATGACCAGGGCGATGCCGACGGGCGCGGCAATCATGGCCACACCCAACTCGAAGGCCTTGTTCACCGTTTCGTCGAGCAGTTGGGAGAAGGGCACTTCACCCAACCAATAAGGGAACGCAAAAAGATCGCGGAACAGCTCCAAGTAGTAATCCGTCGTCCCCAGAAAGTAGAACAGCAGCGACACGATGATGGCCGCGCTGACCACCTCCTTGCTTTTCGCCACTTGGCCTTTCTTGCGCGCATCCCGGATGCGCTTGGGTGTTGGGGGTTCGGTCTTGTCGGAGGCGGACCCGCTCACTTGAACAAGCGCTCCAGTACTGCCGACATATCAAGCTTCTCCAGATGATCCGAGAAAAACCCAATGATGATGGTCAAGTAGATCACCAGCATCAAGCTCGCCACCCCGCTTTTGACCGGCATTGAAAGAAAGAACACGTTCAGCTGCGGCGCGAAGCGGCTGATGAATCCCAAGCCAATTTCGGCGAGGAACATGATGGCCACCACAGGTCCCGCAATCAGCAGGGCGAGTGCAGAGATCTGCACGAACTGGGCGATGAAAAAGTCGGCGAACGCCTCATCGATTGTGGGCCAGAACGACGTTATCGGCCAGATCTGGTAGCTGGCGTACAGGCCGCTCAGGAAAACGCCGAACAGTCCGGTGCAAAAGAAAACGGCGACCATGGTTTGGCTGAGGAATATGGCGAGCGGCGAAGCCTGTTCGCCAAGCATGGGATCCAAGGAACTTGCGGCGGTGGCGCCGCGTTGGTTGTCGATGAAGTTGCCGACAGCTTGGATCGACCAAAACATAATCATGGGCACGGTCCCGATCAGCATCCCCAACAGGAATTCCTTGGCCGACGCCATGGCGAAGGGGAGTAACGAGAACTCGGCTTCGAGAACCTGTTTCGAGGCGACTGGATAGACGAGAATGGCGAGCGATGCGGCGATGCCGTTGCGCACCAAAGCGCCGCCTAGCGCATTGGCGCCCAAAAAGGAAAAAGCGGTCATGGCGCCGATGAGGCGCGGCATCGTCAATGCCATGGTGTAGAGGATCGACTTGGCGATATCCAGGAGGGGCTGCACCAGGGTTGCGTCGAAACCGCCAATCATGCGTCGTCTCAATCAGCCGATTTGGTGGCTAGGGGCGGAGGTGGAGGTTGACTCGGCCAACGGCTACGGCCGCAGGATCATTTGCGGAATGCCGGCGCTCCGTGCGCCTGCCGGGTTCGCCAAGCTGAGAAGAAAGCCCTCAAGCGCGTTGACGTGGGCTTCAATGAAGTCCTCAAGCGAGGCCAAGTCCATTCGCGCGATGGGCAGGCGGGCGAGCAAGGCCACGCTGCCGTCCTCAAGCAGCGTCGGCGTGCAGGGATTGTCTTTGATCTTCCCGAGGGCGTGGTTCAAGATCCGCTTGAGCCAAACCTCCTCGGGTTCCTGCGCGGGACGCGAGGCCTCTAAGGAAGACAGCAAATGCAACTGCTCGAAGCGCTCAAAGCAGGTCACGCGGTGCTCGTTGTCGAAAACGACCTGGTACTCGCCGTCTTCGTTGGGTGAAAGGGCGTCGATGCCCTGCTTGTGGCAGAAGGCCGCCATCAGTTCGTTTAGCTTTGACATGAGATGGTCTAATCCTACGAGTGTTTCTCGATCGCCGCCCGCAGCTTTTCGATTTGGGCGTCGATGCTGGTTTCGAGCGATCCTGCTGCGGTCTCCATGCGGCAGGCACCCTTGCCGAGCGCGGGGTCGGACACGACATCCACTGATTCGACATCGCCTTGATTCGCCAAGCCATCGACTAGGCGCCGCACTTTGTCGTAGTGCGCCGGAGCAACGCGCAAGGAAATTCGCTCCTCGTCCTGCGCTTCAGCGACCAGCTTTCCCACCATGCCCGCAACGAGTTCGTCGATCTCCAATTGGCCCACAACGCGATGAATCGCTTGGACAACGATTTCGGCCAAGCGGCGCTGCGATTTTTGCAAGTGGCTGCGCACGGCCAATGTCGCTTCCGCCAGCAGGGCGGCGCCGGCTTCCCTGCCCTCCGCCTCGCCCTCCGCCTTGCCCCGTTCAAACGCGTCGCGGGCAACCTCGTGCCCATGCGCCTCGATCTCCTCGATCAGGTTGCGTGCGGGCGCGACGATGCTCAGCGCATCACGCTTGACGACCTTGCCAAACGGCAGGACGCTGGTGGGCGTGATTTTTCGAACCGAAAGCTGCGTCATGGGTCAAGCGCTCCCGCTGGGAGGCTGACCGGCAC
Organism: Gammaproteobacteria bacterium; assembly: GCA_028820495.1. Classification (GTDB taxonomy): domain Bacteria; phylum Pseudomonadota; class Gammaproteobacteria; order Pseudomonadales; family Azotimanducaceae; genus Azophilus. The sequence continues at coordinate 20,128 of JAPPIX010000388.1, read as the reverse complement.
GGCAAGAAGCTGGCGTTCAATCAGCGAGAACATTCGCAGCCACTCGGCCGAGCTCTCAGCAGCGCACGGCCAATGCGAATCCACCAAGGGCTTCGGCAGCTTGAGCTTGACCCGCCGCACCAAAGGCGCAGGTTGGGGCTGCAGCGCTGCCGCCAAACCCTGAATGCCCGCCATGCGGCAATGTTCGTCCAGCGAACCCGGTTCGCAGTCAGGCGCTGGTGGATCCGGCCCCAGCAGCCTTGCTTGGCGCAGCAAAAAACGGCCACTCCGCAACGCGAACTCGTAGAGGTCCGAGCCAATTCGACGCTTGATTTCACCGATGTCAACGGCGGTCAGGATGCTGGCGATCCAAGGCGACATTCGAACGACGCCAGCCGAGAAAACCAGTCGTGAGAAAGCCTCCTTGGCGAGCAACGCCAGCTGTGGGCCCGGAGCGCTGTAGTCCACATCCAAAACCGGCGGCAGGTCGAGGCGCTCGACAATGAAGTCGGACAGCGGCATCAAGGAAGCCGGAGATTGCCTGAGCTCGGAGAAAAGCGCTTGGGGCATCCATTCCTCGCGCCACCAACTGACATCCATGTAGGATGCGGGAAGGAAGTTGAACTCCAGAGCTCTTCCGAGCCGGTCGCAGTCACCTAGCCAATGCTCCAAGTGCTCCATTTCACTGCAGTTTCGCCATCGGGCCATCGGGCGCGGCTCAAGGCGTCACCGGAGCCTCATCAGGAACTGGCGCTGATTGCCGCCGAACCATGTACAGATAGATGTTTGCGCAGACCGACAGGAACAGCGCCGCTAGGAACGAGCCAAGCACAAGGTAAAACGACAACACCGAATCGGCCGCAAGCTTGATCGAAAGAACGGATTGCAGCGGTTCATCGCCGCCCAAGCTGAGCCGCTGCAGGGGGCCCGTTTCCCTGGCGGGGAAGAGCGCAACATTCACCGATTCATAGCCCAAGCCTTCAATGGCACTGGAGACGATCGAGCGCATCTGGGGGATGTGCTCGTCCAAGTCATAGTTTGGGTTGTGCTTGATGAATACGGCCGCCGACGACACGCCCGATTCGTCATCCTCTTGGGGAACCACGAGGTGGACGCGGGCGGTCATCACGCCGTCGAGTTGCGACAAGGTGTCGGCGAGCTCTTGGGATAGCGCGTAGGTGTACCGGGTGTGGTCCTCGTAGGGCGTGGCAATCAGCTTGTCGGCGTTGAACACATCGGCGATCGTCGTGAACTGACGCTTGGGGTAGCCGTAGCGCCCGAGCAGCCCCACCGCCTCCGGTATGCTCTCCGACGCCACCAGCAGGCTGACCATGTTGTCTTTTCCGGCCCGCTTTTCGCTGCCGATGTTGTGCTGAAGCAGCAAAGCCAGCATTTCGTTGCCCTGCTGCTCGTCCAGTTCGGAGTACAGAACCGTCTTGCCGCACCCTCCGGCCAGAAGAGCAACAGCGATCGCCAACAGAACTCGAATGGGTGCGCTTGCGCTTGGGGAATTCAACCCATCCCGATGCCTATTTCTGGGATTTGAGCAAACTGTCGACATCCTGTTCGGTACTCTCCGATGTGGTGGATGAAAGCCCGACCTCCCCCCTCATCCGAACGGTCTGCATTTGCCAATCAATTGCCTGCATGGGATCAAGCGTAGGCGCTTGGTCAATGACGCTCACCGGCGCAACCTGATTGATTTCCTGCGGCGACACCGCTTGCGGCTGGAACGAGGACATGTTCGCCAAGATGCGGTCACCGAGCGTCATGGAGGTGCTGGTCCCCTCCACCCAAGCAGCCGGCATGGAGACAGTGGCTTCGGTCGTCGGCTGCTGGACGGCCGAAATCGGCGCTGGCCCGGAACTTTCATGGAGTTGGGGTATGGCGGGTCCATTGGAGCCGTCCATATAGGCCTGAAAGCGGGTGGCACCATCCCCGGTCGGCTCAAGCTGACTCGAACCAACCCCGCCGTTAGTCGCTTTGTCGGCGACCTCAGACTGAAGCTTGTCGGCAATCTGCCTCTGAACCTGCGAAAATTCTATGGCGATGGTTCTTCTCCCTGCGGAAATGCCGTCCGGCCAAACAAGCGCTGGGGCCCGTTTGGCTAGCCAGCCCGAATCTCGTTGTCAAGCAGTGACCGGGCCAACGCGACTGCCTCCTCGTCGCCGCCTTCGGCCAAGACAGACCGGGCCATTTGCTCGGCTTCCCGAATCCGTTTTGCGGAGCACAGGTACGCGGCGAGGAAGGCTCGGGCAAGCACCGGGCCGGAATCGACGCCGACGCCCTCGTCCGCGAGGTAGCGGCAAGCCTTGTCCAAGTCGCCATCGCCCCGCAGATAAACGATTGCCGTCCCAACCACCGATGCCGGACTCTCCGGCCACGCGGCCTTGACTGCCTCAAACACGCTGAGTGACTCTTCCCTAAGCACGGGGACACGGGCTGCCGTGATTCCCAAGCCAATCAAATTGCTCCGCAATTGCTCAGATAGCTGCATTTTCCCGTCCTTGCCCGTTCGCTCCGTGCTTACCATGTTCATTTCGTGCCTCCCGCCAGAGGGGCGGGGTTTGCGCGGGTGACCAAGGCCCCTGCCGACCGCGACTCAACTAGGTCCGCCTTCCATTGAACGCAGGGGCCAAGCCGACTTCCAGCGGCTGCGCGGCTCGTCATCGCAGTTTGCGCGTTATTTCTGAACAAGGCTCTTCTCGGTGTCCCCGATGTGTTTCGTCGAGGTCGAAAGCCCTTCAAGCCCAGTGGTGTACGTGGTCATGGCTAGCTGCAGCTGGAACATCGACGTAGGGTCGGATGCGTCAAAGTTCTCCAACGCGGTTCCCAAGGCTGCCTTGGACTCTTGTACCTCCGAGCCTATCGAATCGACGATTCCGCCTAAAGTGACATCTGCCATGCTTAGCTCCTTTCATTAAGTCAACGTTTAGTCGAGTCGGCGCTCCTTCGCCGATGAACATGAACCTAAAGCAGCGATGGCGCGTAGTCAAGACCAACCAACGAGCCCAACAATTCTCATTTTGGCTTTTTCGTTGCGTCAAGCGAAGCTTCCCGGAGCGAGGGCGTCCCGCCCTCGATGGACATTCCGGGTCATTTCGAGGGCAAGGTGCCCTCGCTCCGACAAAATGAGAATTGCTGGTTCAACCGCCTTGGCGTTGAAATTCAGCGGGCGGGTGGGCCAGAATCCGCCACCCCTTCCAACGGGTAGATGCCTTTGGCTCTAGCGCAACAACCGGCGCCATGCAGCTTCGACAGCAAGCTGCCTGAAGTCGGCACCACCATCTTCACCGTGATGTCGGCGATGGCTGCGGAAGAGGGCGCCCTGAACCTGTCCCAGGGCTTCCCCGATTTCGACGGACCGCCCGAGTTGCTGGAGCGGGTGCAGCACTACCTGACCCACGGCTACAACCAGTACCCGCCCATGGCGGGTGTGCAAAGCTTGCGCGAGGCGGTCGCCGGCAAGGTGCTTGATCTCTACGGCCTTCCCGCGGATCCCGAGACGCAGATCACGGTGACATCCGGCGCTACGGAAGCGTTGTTCTGCGCGATTACCGCAGTGGTGCGGCCCGGTGACGAGGTCATCCTGTTCGATCCAGCCTACGACAGCTATGGGCCGGCGGTGCGGCTGTCGGGGGGCGTGGCGCGGCACGTTGCGCTTGAGCCGCCCGCTTACGGCGTCGATTGGGATCAGGTGCGCCGTGCCATCACGCCACGAACCCGGCTGGTGATCTTCAATACGCCGCACAACCCGACCGGCACGGTGTGGTCGCGCACCGATTTGCGCTGCCTCGAGGCCTTGGCCCTTGAGCACGGCTTCCACGTGCTCTCCGACGAGGTTTACGAGCACATCATCTTCGACGGCCAAGCGCACCAGAGCGTTTGCCGCTTTCCTGACCTGTGGCAGCGAAGCTTCGTGGTGTCCTCGTTCGGCAAGACCTACCACACCACGGGCTGGAAAATCGGCTACTGCGTCGCCCCGGAGGATCTGACCGCGGAGTTTCGCAAGATTCATCAATTCGTGACCTTCACCTCCAACACGCCGGTGCAGCATGGCTTGGCGGATTTCCTCAACGCACACCCTGAGCACCACTTGGAGCTCGGTGCCTTCTACCAGCGCAAGCGCGACCTGTTCTGCGCCCTGCTGGAAGGGAGCCGCTTCAGCCTCAAGCCCAGTTCGGGCACCTACTTTCAACTGCTCGGCTACGAGGGCATCAGCAAAGAGCGCGACAGCGAGCTGGCGGTGCGCCTGACTCGTGAAGCCAAGATCGCGTCCATACCGGTATCGATTTTCTACGCCGACGGCGCCGACCATAAAATGCTGCGCTTCTGCTTCTGCAAGGACGACCGCACCTTGCGCCAAGGCGCCGAAATCCTGCTTAAGCTGTGACCCATGGCCGATGACCTCACCCTCTGCTTGGTGCAGACGCCGACGCATTGGCACGACCCGCCGCGCAATCGAGCGCGCTTCGACGCCCTGCTTGAGGATCTGCCGCAGAACGTCGATGTGGCGCTGCTGCCGGAGATGTTCACAACCGGGTTCACCATGGGCGCTGCTGAAGTGGCGGAGCCCATGGACGGCCCCACGGTGGAGTGGATGCGCAATCGGGCGCAGCGCTTAAGCTGCGCATTGTGCGGCAGCCTGGTCATTGAGGAGGGTGGCAAGTTTTTCAACCGCATGATCTGGGCGTCTGCCGACGGCAGCATCAGCACCTACGATAAGCGCCATCGGTTCCGCATGGCTGGCGAGCACCGGCACTACGACGAAGGAAAGGTGCGGGTGGTCGTGGATTGCCGGGGCTGGCGGATCAGCCTGGCGGTCTGCTACGACCTGCGTTTTCCGGTCTGGCTGCGCAATCGGGGCGATTACGATCTGTTGCTGTTCGCCGCCAACTGGCCGCAAGCGCGGCAGTTGGCTTGGCATGCGCTGCTTCGAGCCCGGGCGATAGAGAACCAGAGTTTCGTGGCGGGCGTCAACGTGCTCGGCGAGGACGGCAACGGCGTGCGCTATGTGGGTGGCAGTGCGATATACGGCCCCGAGGGCGATGCCCTCTTGGAGGCCGGCGAGCGCTGCGGCATCTTCACGGCCGCCTTGGAGAAGACCGTCTTGGACGCTTACCGGGCCGAGTTTCCTGCTTGGCGGGATGCCGACGGTTTCACAATCGATGGGACGACGCCATGACCGATGGAGACCGGGCGGGAATACGCCGATTTCCGTTGCCTTGGACCGCGGTTCGCGGCTGGCTGCTCTGGGTCGCCTGCCTTGGCCTCGCCGCCTGCGCGGAAGACTCGGCCCCACCTCAAGCTGCCGACGATGCGGCCATCGAGGCTCAGCGTTCCGGTGCGGCCATTTACCAACGCTATTGCTTCTCCTGCCATGCGGCAGGCGTGGCCGGAGCGCCCCGGACGGGTGATGCCGAGGCTTGGTCGTCCCGCATGGCCAAGGGCCGGGACGCGTTGCTGCGCTCCACCATCGATGGGATGGTGGGCATGCCTGCCATGGGGCTGTGCTTTGACTGCTCGGAGCAGGAACTCGTTGACGCCATCGGCCACATGAGTGGGACAGCGCTGGCGCCAATGCCATCGCCCTGAAGCGGGGCTGGAGTCGCTACATCCCGAACACTCAGCCAGTGAGCGCTAGTGCTAGAATCGCCGCACTGCCCTGCCGAACAGGTCCCACCGAGATGCCGCCAGCCCCGTTCGGTTTTCCTCTAGCTTTTTTCCCAAGGCGCGAACCCACTTGAAGCCCCTCATACCCGTGGTGTTGGCCGGCGGCGTTGGCAGCCGTCTGTGGCCTCTGTCGAGGGCGCTGTTCCCCAAGCCCTTTCATGCCTTGTTCGACGAACGCTCCCTGCTGCAGAGCACCGTGTTGCGGGCGGCGCGGGTCACCAGCCGACCGCCGATTGTCGTCTGCAACGAGGCCAACCGCTTTCTGGTCGCTGAACAATTCCGAGCGCTGGAGCTGCCTTGGCAGTGCATCGCCTTGGAGCCGGAGGGGCGCAACACGGCGCCAGCCATTGCGTTGGCCGCCCATCTGGCCATTGCCGAGGTGGCCGGCGCGCAGTTGCTGGTACTGCCCGCCGACCACCGGATCCAAGATGCCGAGGGCTTTGCCACGGCGGTCCGGACCGCCCAGGAAGCGAGCGAGGGCGGCGCGGTGGTGACGTTCGGCATCGTGCCGTCCCGTATGGAAACGGGCTACGGCTACATCGAGTTGGCAGTTGCCGGCCAGCCGGGCGTTCAGCCCGTTCAGGCCTTCGTCGAAAAGCCTGATGCCGAGCGTGCCGGCGCTTTCGTGGCCTCTGGCCGCCATCTCTGGAACAGCGGCATGTTCCTGGTGGATGCGGAAGTCGCCTTGGCGGAGATCGAGGCGCACAGCCCCGAAATGGCGGCAGCCGTAGCCGAATCGGTTGAGAAGGGCCAATCGGACCTCGACTTTCTTCGCCTGAACGATGCGTTTCTGCGCAGCCCCAACGTCTCATTTGATGTCGCGGTCATGGAGCGGACAGCCCGCGCCGCAGTGCTGCCGGTGGACTTCGGATGGAGCGACATCGGCTCCTGGGAGGCGGTGCTGGAGACTGCTGGGGTGGATGGGCGCGGCAACCACTTCGTTGGCGACGTTCTGCCCTTGGATGTGGATCGTACCCTCATTCATTCGAACCATCGCTTGGTGGGCGCCATCGGCGTCGATCACTTGGTCATCGTGGAGACCGCCGACGCAGTATTGGTCGTTGATCGAAGCCGCGTTCAGGACGTGGGTGCCCTGGTGGCGCAGTTGCGGGATTCGGGCCGCTCCGAACACAGCCTGCACACCGAGGTGTTCCGTCCTTGGGGCAGCTACGAAGGCGTTGGGCACGGCGAACGCTATCAGGTCAAGCGCATCAAGGTGAAGCCGGGCGCGAGCTTGTCGCTGCAGTTGCATCACCACCGCGCCGAGCACTGGGTGGTGGTGCGGGGCGTGGCCGAAGTCACATGCGGTGAAGACACGTTCTCGCTATCCGAAAACCAGAGTACCTACATCCCCCAGGGCACGAAGCACCGCCTGCGCAATCCGGCGGATCGGACCCTTGAGCTCATTGAGGTTCAGGTGGGTGACTATCTTGGCGAGGATGACATCGTCCGCTTTGATGACCAGTACGGGCGGGGACCGTGCTAGCTCGGGCGAGGTGGGCCTTCAGGGCAATATGACAGGGCGCTAGGCGAAGCGGTGAAAAAAAGTGTTTGACAAGCGGCCAAGCATCCATAGAATGCCGCGCCCACTGTGTTGAAGATTGCGTTGCGAGGAAAAACCCGGTGATCCGGACAAGAGCGAAGACTGCGTTGATCGAACGCCTCCCCTGCCCTTGCGAAAGCGGCCGCGGGGCGTTGGCGCTCGATTCGATTTGGTTTTGCGGATTTGCCCGCCAATCCGTCCGTAACGGCGAGCCGGCAATGCGTTGACCTTCCACAATGGACTTGGAAGGCAACGCGAATTGGCCTTCCAGGCACAAGAAAGCCCTGGTCGGCCTGCCGCCCAGGGTTTTTTTTGCGCTGAAGAAAGGTGAGGCGCCACCCGGTGGCCGGGGTGGGGCAAAGGGCGAGGAACGTTGCTTCGTCCAAAGAAAGGCTGGGCGGCGTATGGCGTTCTTGAGGTGCGGGTTCATTGAGTCCCGCCCGGCGCACCAACGCTACCCATCGCACGGTGTGTATCGAGCGGTTTGTATGCACCCGGCCTGTGCAGGGAATTAGCTCAATAGGGTAGAGCTCCAGTCTGGGAACTGGTGGTTGCTGGTTCGAGTCCGGCATTCCAACACTGACTTCCTTCAAAGAGGTCTACACGGCTGATAACCGTGCAAAACGCTGGTGACGAGCGCTATGCGTCACATGGGCGCCCGTTCCCGGCGCTGCCCCAGCTCGCCGCGTGAGCGGCAGGTTCGGCTGAACGGCAACTGCATTGCCGGCAGGTGGAGGCCGATTGGGCTTAGGTCCGGTCGGCGCGCCGGCCGATCCGGCGTATCGCCCGCCCGCGTCGCACGGGTTTTCGGCTCTTTCGGGAGCGAGGGACCATCCGGCGCTGGTGCGCGGTCCGTCCGAACGGTCGGCACCGCCGGTCCGCGGTGCGGTTGAGGGAACGGGCGCATTACCAACTTGCGGAAGACCGAATTCGCAGGCAACAAGGGCAAGGAGAACGCGACATGTTGTTTTCTCAGAAGTTCATCGTGCTGAAGCACGAACGCGGGCTCCTGTTCAGGGACGGAGACTTCCTCCAGTTCCTCGAACCGGGGACGTATCGATTCCATGGGCTGCGCTCGCGCTACTCGGTGGAGACCTTCGACCTCGCCAGTCCGCTGTTCGAGCATCGGCTGGCCGACTACTTGGTCGAAGCCCAACGCGAAATCGTCGAGCAACTGTTCACCTTGGTGGAAACCGGCGCCAATGAGGTGGCGGTTGTCTATCACAACGAGCGGGCAGCCGAGATCGTGGCTCCGTCGGAACGCCTTCTGTACTGGAAGGGTCCGGTGTCCACGCGGCTCGAGCGATTCGACCTCGATCAGGGTCTAGCGCTCGATGGGCAGCTCGCCAAGCGGCTTCGGCCGCTCGACACCTTGTTCGGCTTGGGCCGGCAGACCCTGTATTCGCGGGAGGTTCCGGACGGGCATGTCGGGCTGCTGTATGTCGAGGGCAGGTTGACCGGCACGCTCGAACCCGGCCTGCATGCGTTCTGGAACTGTGGCCCAAGCGTTAAGGTTGACGTCATGGATCTGCGCGTGAAGACGCTGGAGGTTCAGGGCCAGGAAATCCTGACCCGCGACAAGGTCAGCCTGCGCGTGAACCTCACCGCCACCTACCGCTATGTCGACGCGGAAAAGGCGGTGCGTGCGGCGAAGGATCCGCTCGATCACCTGTACAAGGAGATCCAGTTCGGCCTGCGAGCCGCGGTGGGAACACGCACCTTGGATGCTTTGCTGGAGGATAAGGCGGCCATCGACCGAGCGGTTGCCGAGCGCGTCGTTGACCGATTCGCAGGCATCGGAATCGCGGTCGAAGGCGTCGGCGTGAAAGACATCATCCTGCCGGGCGACATGAAGGTGCTGCTCGGCAAGGTGGTCGAGGCCGAAAAAGCCGCCCAGGCCAACGTGATCCGCCGTCGCGAGGAAACCAATGCGACCCGTTCGCTGCTCAACACGGCCAAGGTCATGGAGAGCAATGCGGTGGCGTTGCGCTTGAAGGAACTGGAGACACTGGAGAAGATCACCGAGAAAGTCGGCAGTCTCTCCGTGTACGGAGGCCTTGACGGCGTACTCAACGAACTGGTTCGCTTGAAAGCCTGAACTCGGGTGGCTTTGAGACCGGGGCGAATGGATTGCCGTTCGCCCCGGTCCGCCCGCTTATGTGTTAGCTTGTTTCAGAGTCTGGTCTGAGGCGGAGACGCGCTGTTGGCGGACCTCAAAGGCTTGTCTGGCCGTTGCCGGAGCCTGCAGCGGCCTCCGCGCGGGCCAGCAGTTCCGGGGCGTCGCCGCATTGGATCACCCAGTCGCCCACTTCGGCCAGCGCGGCAGGGTCCGCGATGCGGTCGAGAAGCGGCGACAGCCGCTCGGCGGCCGCGTCGCCAAACTTCAGCCGCGCCTGCCGAACCGCCATGTCCCGACGGCCCTGCTCCAAGCCCTGCGCACGACCTCGCTCCAAGCCTTCCTCCAAACCCTCCGCGAACCACTGCTCGGTCCATTGCTTCGCACGCTCTGCCAACATCGTCATGCCCTCCTTAATGTCTTCAATCGGCCCTCGGTCCGCGTCCGGGAAGCGTAGCGGCATCAGCACGTCGCTCACCCACCGCACGAACACTAGCCCCAGTTCATCATCGCCAAGCCAAGCCAGAGTCCCGCGCAAAGCGACCATCAAGGCGTCCGGCGATGCCGCAGCCTCGATCCGTACCAGCGCCGACATCAAGTTTTGCTCAGGCAAATCCTGCTCCGCCAACGCACGAACGTCAAGGAGAAGGTAGCGCGGCCCGGAAACATATGGCGCCAGCTCCGAAGGCGGCCCCACCTGCTCGGCAAGGTCCAAGGCGGGCGTCCAGCGGCGCAACCCAGTGTAGAGCACGATGGGCAGCACGGCCGGCATCCGGCCGTCGGGACCCTTGGCCTCGGCGGTCAGGCCCTCGCAGATCAGTCCCGTGAGGATCATCATGCGGGCGGGCATGCGCGGGTCCGGGGTGGACTGGGCCTCAATGGCGATGATGATGGAGCCGCCGCCCTTGAGGCGCACGGTCCAGAGCAAGTCGCCGAGCCGCCGCCGGAGTTCTGCGTCCACGTGCTCGGCGGGCAGGGGCCGCAGGGTGTCGAGATCGAGATCTGCGACCCAGCCGCCGGGCACGAAGGCGCGTAGCGCGTCGGCCATCGTGCGCACGTCGCCAAGGAGGCGCTTGGCCGCTCTGTCGTGGCCTTCGGGGATGGTCACGGGTGATTGCCGGTGGTTGTCGTTGGGAAAACGATAGGGGCTTAGAGGGCAAGCTGGAAAGCGACATCCGCCCGTTCCGCTGTGCGAGATTGCCGCCGCGTGACTTGGAGGATTCGGGCGGTTTGTATGCGGAGATTGACCAATGGCAGACTGACTTGTGTGCTACTGTCCTTCGTGCGATTCGTATTCGGCAGTGGAGGTTCTCGATGGCGTTGGCAGCGGTGTAGGGAGTGTGCGCAAAGCGGGTGATCTGTGATCTGGCCAACGAAAACCCGGAAGTCCGGCAACTCGTTTGTGGCATTGGGGCTTGGCTGTGGGTATCCAGACGTATAGCCATGCTGGTGCCGACATGGCTCCGTGAATTCGCATTAGATGGACATGCAGAATGGGATCTGACTTCAAGGCTTAAAGATTGCGACGACCTCGATTAGTTCCGCACGGATCCCCGCGTCGAGATCGTCTATCTGAACGATTATCGTCGGCATGCCGGTTTCGCTGATGATCGACGATGCGAGGTCAAAGCCCCAATTCATGGTCACTAGCGCTCCATCGGGACTGGTTGGGTCTCCGTGATAATCAGGGTCCATGTAGTGCTCGATTTCACCTGAAGAGGTTCGATTGAAGAGGTTCGATTTGCCCGCCGCTCGCTCGCCTTCGTTCCATGCAGATGTCGCAGGTTCCCGAATGGCTGAAGTGCTCGATCGCTGCGGAATCTGTCGCCTCTGCTCCCTTCTTGTTCTTGAAGAGTCGTGTTCGAAATGGACGGGAAAGGTCTTCGAACATCCGCACCCCTCGTTCTAGTTGCTTGGGTGTACTGGCCCAAGCGCGGCGTGCCGAGCCTCAATCTTCTGCGATGCGGCTCTATGCACCTCGATGTCCACCTGATTTGCCTCAGTTACCTTCCCATAAAGGGATGCACCGAGCTGCTCCTCGATATCTGCCAGCCGCTCTTTTGGGGAAACGGCACTGGAAAGGCTCGCATTGAGCCAGGCTGGTGCCGCTTGGAAGCCGGGAAAGTGGGGCTCAAGCCAATGCTGCAGGACCACTAAGGACTGGCTGAATCGCTCCACCACGCCGACGAAGGGCAGCGCCTCCAACGCTCTCATCGCCCTTTGCTTGAATTGCTCTGGAGGGCCGGGGACAGCAGCGGCCAAACGAACGGCGTTGAAGTTGCGAGCCAGGCTCTGATTCCTCAAGTCCAGTAGGCCCTCCAGGTAGCCTGCGAAGTTGCGTTCCTGAGCCAATCGGGTCGTCGCATTGTCGATTCCTTCCTGAAACTGAGAACGCTGAAAGACATAGCTGGAATTCAGCCGAATGAGCGGATGGCGGACAAAGACTATAGGAAATACGGTGGTCGCGGCAAGTTCGGGAACAGGCATTATGGCACTGTGCGAGGATAGAATGAGCGCATCGGGGTGTTCGCACAACCACTTCCGCACCAAGGGTGCGGTGGATTGGCCGCTCAGTATGGCAGAGGTTAGGTGGTAGCCCGGAAAGTCAAACTCTTGGTTGCGCCATTGTTGCTCGCCGAAGTTCTCCTTAAGAATGTGATCGATGGAAGTTCCGGCATTCTTGAAGAGATGATAGTGGAGAATGACTTTGCGGCCTGCCATCGAGTCAAGCGCCCGAAGGTGCGACGGTTGAAATGGCCTCAACGTTGTGATCAGGCCCCAGAATGCGGGCGAGCACTGCCACGCCGGCATCTGGGGAGTTGCGCTCGCGGATGGCGGCGATGGTCGTCTTCATCCCCAAGCGAGTCAACATGCGGACGAGGTTGACAACGTCAACGGAGCCGGAGTCATCGTTCGGCATCGGCGTCGCCGGGTCGATAACCAACACGTTGCTGGCGGCGGAATTGTCTTTGGCGATTCGCGGCGGCGTTTCAGAACCGAGGTGGCCAGTCTCCAGCGTCTTGCGCCAGAGGTCGATGAATCGCGTGTGATTTGCTGCTTGATAGCGCTGGTCGCCTTGTCATGCGCCCTTGCCTGCTTGTGCGCGCCTGTAGCCGCGACTTCCATCAAGTTTGGATTCAGTTCGCAATTGCTGACGGTTTTCTTTGGCATGGTGGGGGAAAGCGAGTGATTGCGTGGGGCGGGAGGCTACCTCACGATGGGTTGGTAGTGTATATTTTTGGACCTAGAGGCCACAAGCGCAGTTTTACAGTGTTTTGCGGTGCGGTTTTACAGATGGAGGAGCAGGCTGAGGAAGGCGCGTGGGACGGTCGGGTGCAAAGGTTGGTGTCGTCATTCCAAGCTATCGGGTCACCGCTTGGATTCTTGGCGTGGTTGAGCGGGTCGGCTCGGAAGTCAGCCGAATCTATGTGGTGGACGACGGCTGTCCGGATGGCTCAGGTGAACGGGTGCAACGGGACTGCGTCGATCCTCGGGTGAGCGTGTTGCGTCATGAGCGCAACCAAGGCGTGGGTGGCGCGGTTCTGACGGGCTACCGAGCTGCGCTGGCCGAAGGCATGGACATCATCGTCAAGGTGGACGGGGATGGTCAGATGGACCCGTCGCTCATCGCGGACTTCGTGGCACCCATCGCGGCTGGGGAAGCGGATTATGCGAAGGGCAACCGGTTCTTTCATCCTGAAGATGTCCGGGAGATGCCGAATGGGCGTAAAGTCGGCAACGCCATCCTTTCCCTCATGACAAAGCTATCCTCAGGCTACTGGGACCTGTTCGATCCCACCAACGGCTTCACGGCCATTCACGGCAACGTGGCCCAGCACCTGCCGTTCGACAAGATAAGCCGAGGCTATTTCTTCGAAACGGACATGCTATTCCGACTCAACACCCTACGTGCAGTGGTGGTGGACATTCCCATGCGAGCCAAGTACGGCGATGAAGTGAGCGGCCTTAAGCCTGCTCGAGTCGTGGGGGAGTTTCTCCTCAAGCATTTGCGCTACCTGTGCAAGCGCATCTTCTACAACTACTACCTTCGAGACCTGTCGCTGGCCTCCATCGAGTTGCCCGTCGGGTTCCTTATGGTGATGTTTGGGACTCTGTTCGGCGGCTATCATTGGCTTGAATCCTTTCGTACAGGAGTGTCGGCTTCAACGGGCACGGTCATGCTCGCCGCCATGCCGCTCCTAGTCGGCATCCAGCTGCTGCTGACGTTCATCGGCCACGATGTCGCTTCTGTTCCCAGACGGCCAATTCAAGGCGGATTGAGGTACCGGCGCCTGCGCGAGGAGAGGTAGGCGTCAACGGAAGCTCATTGATGCCGATGGGCCGAAACTGAGTGCCGTGCGTGGTCATTGCCTTTGGCGGAGACGTTGCGATGCGATTCGTGCGCTACATAGTCGTTCAAGTTGCCACCTATGCTCTGGACATAGGCGTCTTCCTGCTTCTATTCGCGATGGCGGGTTGGGGGGCAGTCGCATCCAACGTGGTTGCAAAGATCCTCGCTGGTGCTTTTGCCTTTCTGGCGCATCGGTACGTTACCTTTGAGGTAGCGATGCAAGGTAGGGTGGCTAGGCAGGCCGCTCTCTATTCGGCCCTCTGGGTGTTGAATGTCCCCTTGGCGACCGGGATGCTGGCATTGCTTCTGATGTTCGGCAGCCCGGCGCTGATTGCCAAGGTCGTCTCCGACCTGGTTTGCGTCGGGCTCAACTACTGGTTGAGCGGAACCTACGTCTTCACGGGACGGCTCGCTCCGCGAGTAGCCGAGCCGACGCCCAGCGACCGCGGTCCGGCGTGAAATCCACCGACGAATCCTCCCGGATTGGCCGTCCGCTGGCCGAAAATCCGTCACAGCACGGCGCGACGGCAACCCCCCAACAGCGTTGCCTCGCCTGCGATGAGCCGATGGTCAGCGAGGCATCTTGGGTCTTTCGTTGCGGCGCCTGCAACTTCATGATCTCAACGCTATCGCCAGGCGCCGGTCGTGGCGTGGCGGGTTTGGAGTCCCTGCGGCTGCGCAATTTCGAAACTGTTCTCGATCGCATCGCAGAACTGCTGCCGACAGGCGCCTCTGATCTCCAGCAGTGTGGCGGCGCTCATCTGTTGGAAGTCGGATGTGCCAAGGGATGGTTTCTCAAATGCGCGTCATTGCGAGGGATGCGGGCGGAGGGCTTGGAACCCGACATCGAAGACACCGCTTTGGTCCGCAATCTCAATGTCCGCGTCGGAAGCTTTCCAGAAGCCTTGGACCCGGATGCGCGCTACCGGGTCATCGTGTTCAACGACGTTTTCGAGCACTTGCCGGACCCGGTGCAAGCCATTGCGGAAGTGGAGCGCAGGCTCGAACCGGGCGGCTTGGCGGTCCTCAATCTGCCCTCGTCGGACGGGGTGATTTGCCGGGCAGCGAGGCCGCTGAATCGGCTGGGCTTGGCCGGGCCGTACGAACGCCTTTGGCAAAAAGGGATGGCTTCTCCCCACATCACCTGTTTCAATCCTGGCAACTTGAGGTCTTTCGTGAAACGGCACACTGAATTGCAGCCCGTTTATGCGGGCGCTTTGCCCGCCGTGAGCCGGCGAGGATTGTGGAAGCGCATCTCCAGTGCCTATCCTCGGGCAACAAGCGTTGCGCTCTTTCCTTTGGCTTGGTGCGCATCCTTTGGGCTGGGCCTTTGCCCCTCGGACATTCAACTGGCGATTTTCCAGAAAGCACAGTCACCGAACGGGGATTCTGAACCGCCCTCCGCTCCATCGGCGGCGCTGGGGAAGTTCCGCACCGCCTTCCCCAACGACCAGGCAGAGCCGGTTTAGCCGAAGGCGGCTATGGCAAGGAGAGGCTTGGGCGGATTGGGTGGCACGGCGCTGGTCGTTCTCGCCATGCTAGCCGGGTTGACAGCGACGGTGTACGGGCTGGCGCAACAGGAGTGGCCCTCCGTACTGCCATTCTCGCGGCCCGGCGGAACGATGGCCTACTTGGTGTTCATTGCGGCCTGCACTCTGGCCATCGCGCTGGTGCAGGTGGTGTTTCGAGTGAGCTGTTTCGCCAGCACCGCCTTCTTGGGCGTGGCCGTTGCGTTGGTCTGCGGCGGTTTAGCGGCGCTAGCCTCCGCACTTTTCTTCATGGCCGCCTCTTGGTCGCTGGGGTATTTCGCTCTGAAAACCCTTTGCCCAGAGGGTCCGCCGGCCTGCGAATTGACGCGGGCCTTGGTGGGAGCGGGGTTGTGGTCGACGGTGGTCAGCCTCACCGCACACTTTGAAGTCAACACCAGTTGGGCGTACACGCTCACATTGGTCCTTCCCATCTTGGCCGCGCGCAATCGCTTGCCTAAGCTGGTTCAGACTTTTGCGCGGCAAGTTTGGCAGCGGTCGTTGGACCTGCGGCACCTTGTCGAAAGATCGCTGCTGGGCGCCTTGGTCCTCACCTATGCCGCATTCGCGTTCCTTCCCGAACTCGCGCATGATCCTTTGGCGGTGCACCTGTTCGTTCCGGGGTACATTGAAGCCAACCATGCGTGGACTTTCGACCCGGCCCAATACGCTTGGACCCTCATGCCCATGTTGGCGGACTGGTCATACACGATCGCCTACCTGCTCGGTGGGGAAGCCTCCGCCAAACTGATCAACCTAGCCTTTCTGTTGGCCTGCGCCCAATTGGCGCGACAGTTGGTTCAGACACTGGGCGGGGGTGAGCGTGGCGCGAATTGGGGCGCGCTGCTTCTGCTGTCCACACCGCTGACGCTTTTGCTCGGCAGTGCGCTCTATACCGAGCCGTTCTGGTCAGCGTACCTGCTGGCCGGATCGCTGTGCGCGTTCAGAATCCTGTTCGGACAAGGGGACCAGCAGTCTCAACTGATCTCCGCTGCGCTTCTGCTGGCCTTCTCCGCCGCAGCGAAGGCCGTGGCGTTGGTTATCCTGCCGATCGTGTTTGCGCTGCTTGTGCCCCGCGTGACAGCGTTGTTGGCCAAGGAGAAACTGCGGACCACCGCCAAGGCCGCCGGATTGTTCCTAGCCTTGGGAGCGATTCCGTACATGATCGCTTGGTTGGTTTCAGGCAATCCGGTCTTTCCCTTTTTCAACGGGATATTCGAATCACCATTCTATCCTGCCGAGAACTTCAACAATCGCAGCTTCAATGCGGACTTGGGCTGGCACCTCCCCTACGAACTGGTGTTCTTCGCGGAGAGATTCACTTCGGGCATGACTGGCACTGTTGGCGCGGCGGGCTTTCAGTGGCTGTTGCTGCTTGCTCCGGCGTTGACCGCGGCGTTGGCTTTCCGTGACCGCAAGTCATTGGTTTTGGGGGCCGTTTGCCTGTCGTCCTTGCTGGCGGTGTTTGTGTTTCAGAGCCACCTCCGGTACGTGTTTCCCGCCTACGTATTGCTGAGCGCCTTGGTGGGGCTGGCTATATCGAACGCCGCAGGCGCGGGTTGGGTTGTCCGCGGGGGCATGTTGGGACTGGGGTTGCTCACATTGGGGCTTAACGTCTTGTTTTTCGGATCCTGTTCGCCGAACTATAGGGACTTGCCGCTCTTGGCGGTTTTCGACCCAGAGGTTCGGGAGAGGCTTGTGCTCCGCCGAGCGCCGATCCGCAATGCGGTTGAACTCGTCAATCAATTGAACGAATCTGGCGCGCCTGTGATTTTCCTGTCACAGCCGTTGGCGGCGGGGTTGAACTCGGAAGCGCTCTTTGCAAACTGGTATAACCGGACGTTTCGGGACGATCTTCGCGCCGCCGGGAATGCAGACGCTTTCAACAGCCTGATGCGGAGCACTGGCGCCCGATATTTGATTTCCGATGCGGCTTGGCGCGGTAGGCGGGAGCGGACCAGCGCCTTGGTTGACCAAGCTTTTCATAGAGTGGCAGGATTCGGTTCGCTGTCCGTGCTCAAGCTAGACGACGCGTTGTTTTTTTCCGAGGAATTGTTGACCGGACCGTCGGAGCTGTTGTCCTCGGCGTGGACGTTGAGAGCCGGGTTCGAAGCACAGGAGGATGGTTCCGTGATTGTTACAGAGGAGTCGCCCGTCACCCAGGCGGTGCCAGTGGAGCCTGGGGGAATCTATCTCAATCGGGTGACCGCTCGATGTGCGGGACAGCCGGCAAGAGGGAGATTGCAAGTGAACTGGAGAGATGCGGGAGGGGAACTGCTGGATGTCGAAATCAAAGCCTTTGACTGTGCGCCGCATTGGGTAACCCAAGGCCAGGAGGTCGTGGCGCCGCTAGGCGCAGTCAGGGCCGTCGTGTTCGGTTCCAGTCACTCCGCAAAGCCAATCCAGATTTCGAGGGTTTCCTTTCGGTCGAACGTTTCCGCTCCCTATTCGGCGGAGCTGGTCGGCCGAACATGGAAATAGCCTACGAACTGCTTGCCCCGACTCGGCTCAACCAAATGCACCGGGTAGGTGCCGGATTTGGAAACTAGGTCCATGGTGCGCCGTTTTCCCAGATTCGCCACCGCGAACCGCCCTGCCTGCTTCAAGACCGTTCTGGTCTTTTGACCATCGATGAATATCTCGTAGGACAGTGCCTCCAATTCGTCAAAGTGGAACCACAAGGCTGACTCGCCGCTGCTTTGCGGGTTGAATGGTCTGCCGGCTGGCGTGGACTGCGGACCCCATCGTTCGACCTTGCCGAACCAAACGAGGGGCAGGTGCGCGAGTGGCCCGTCCGGCACCATCGCGTGCGCCTCAATCTGGCCACCATCGCGTAGGAAAACAAAGGCCATGGCCGCCAGTCCGCACTCCGTCCGGGACAGCAGCCAGCCATCGACTTGGCACAGCTCGCCAGTGTCGAAATCCCGCGCCAATCGTTCCCTAATGGCCAACAAGAGTTCGTCGGAGGAAAGGCCCGCAGGCAGGCCATCGGTAAGGCGGGCAAGTTCCTCGGCCTGCTCCATCGGTCCGCCGAGAGCATCTAGGTAGCTCCGGCCCAGATCCACGGAAAAGGCTCCTTTGGCGATGAGTTGCCTTAGAGCGGGATCAGTGGCGGACGGTTCAGCCTGTGGTGCCGATGCGCTGACAACGCGCCACGCTGCCATGCCGAGTCCGGCGCCGCCAACCAGCGAGATGAATTGCCGACGGGTCGCTTCAGGCATCCGTGATTCCCAGTCGCTGGCGCAGATGCTCGGCCAGCCGGAGCGTCAACGCAATGATCGTCAGGGTTGGGTTGGCGAAACCGAATGTCGGGAAAACCGAAGATCCCGCCAAGTACAGGTTGGCGACCTCGTGGCAGCGCAGGCTAGGGTCCACCACTCCGTCGCCAGGGTCGCTGCTCATGCGGGTAGTGCCTAACTGGTGAGACTGATAGGCCCCCGTGTAAGTCACGGCCGTGGACCTCGCGTCAACCCGCAACCGGCCTCCCATCTTGCCAAAGGCGCGCCCGAGCGTCTCGCAGAGGCGTTCCACACAGGCCATGTCCAGTCGGTTGAGTTGCCAGTTCAACGCCACCCGCGGCAACCCCCAAGGATCCCTTTCATTGGTGAGTTCAACCCGGCTGGCGGGATTGGGCGTGTTTTCCATTCGCAGCAGCACTCGAAACGGACTTTTCTCGGCGCCCGCTAAGCTTTGCGCCTGCCGTTCCATGGCCTTGCCCAGCGCCCCTGAGGACCCACCGCTCAAGCGGTTCAGGATGAGTCCGAAATTCACCAGTTTCCGATCCTCAATCAAATCGTCCCGGAAGGAAAGGTGCGGTAGGACACGAAAGTGCTGGCCCGCGTGGACGGCTTGGTGGGTGTGAAACCGGTTGTTGAAGTCCAGCAGTGCCCAGCCGATGTGCTTGCCCAAGTGGTCCGAAAAGCAGCGCCCGACGTATCCGCTGTTGTTTGCAACGTTGGACGCCAGCAGCAGGCGTGCGTTTTCCAGAGCGCCTAGCGCCAAAACGTGACACTCGGCCGCAATTCGCAGCCGGGAGCCGCTGGCAGTCGCTACTACGCACCGGTCCACACTGCCCGCAGCAACCTCAATCCTCACGAGTGTCGCGTTCAATTGGCACTCGACGTTTTCGGCGGTGCCGATATCGTCCCGGTAGCGTACGCCGAATCGCGTCGGTGGACTGAATAGGAAGTTCTTCAGCGCCAACTCGGTCGGAGTGTGGTCGGCTAGTTCGCCGAAACCGAAATCCTGGTCGAAAGCTACGAGCCCCAACCCTCCGGTCGCAACCTCGCAGACGTCCAGCGCCCGCGCCAGATAGGGGTTCAACTCATCGCGCGAAACCGGCCAGCCGCTCAGCGGCACATGGTCGTGTGCCTGAAAGTCGTAGGCGTCTAACGGACGGCACCACCCCCCCCAGTGGTTCGTGGTGCCGCCGAAGTACCGAAGCCGCGTAGCCTTCAGGTCATAGGGCAATCCTGTGTTGTTCCCGTGGTATGAGTGGTCTGCATCGACAGGTGGGCGCTCGAACCCGCCAGCTTCAAATAAACCGATGCGGACGCCGAGGGGGGCCAACGTCCTTGCCAGCGTGATGCCGGCGGCCCCTGCACCATAGATGGCGATGTCGTAGGAAAGATCGGCCCTCTGCCGCCGTGCATCGAGAAACGTCAATCTGCCGCTCCGTCAGGAACCGTGCGGCGAACCAGGAACTTGTCGGCCTTTCCGATGCCGGGCATTCCGGTGAAAATGGTGATGGGCATGGTTGCGAAATTTAACCCGGATTCGTTGGCAGGTGAAAACTCACATGGGTTGGTGTGGCTGATCGTCTAGGAAACCGCCCTTCCTTGTCGCGGGTCAGCGGGCTGCGTCGGACGTGTGGACCTCCTGGTCGGTGGCCGGGGCATCGTCGTCCAAGTCGAGGATCTCCCTGAGCACCTTAGTGCCTG
>JAPPIX010000335.1 GCA_028820495.1 Gammaproteobacteria bacterium | reverse complement strand
GCCCCTTTTTCCACTCGAAGACATCCGCCATCGAAGCACAGAAAACGCGGAATCGAGTTCCGCTTCGGGCTGCTTCAGCGTTCCAACTGTGGGGTTGCCGCCAATACGCCGCACTCGGGAAGCGACGCGGCTTCCCCGCAGCCCAGACATCAAACCCCAAACATCTTGCCCAAGCTTCAGCGTAGCAATGGTCGCAGGCCGGAGAGACTTTGGTGCAACCCCACCATGGATTGAAGGTGTGGTCCGTCCATTCGATCTTTGAATCACGCGCCATGGAGCCGCCCTTGCCAGTTGCAGGCAGATTATCCACAAATCAGATATATGGTCAAATATACAGCAATTGGATCCCGGACAACGCCACCTTGGGGAAGTGGAACGAGACATCGGCGCGGCCCAAAAGAGGCTTGGCTAAGTGAAGTTGGACTTTGCCGCGCCCGGCAAATCGTTTCAATTCTCGTGAAATGATATCTTGAAATGTCAAAAAAGTATTTATAAATTCGTGGCTTAGTTGTTTCATACGGCCAGAGAACCTGTTTCATGCCGCTCATCGACCGTTGAGCACAGGGCCAAGGATGGCGAAACCTAACTGACCGGAGCATCTAATGGAACTGCGCAAGGCGGAAGGGGATTTGATCGAGCACCATGCTGGGGAAGTGCCTGCGCTGGTCTGGTCCACCGGACCCGTCTCCTATGAATACCACTTTGGGCGGCGCGCCCTGTTCGATGCCGTCGTGCAGGCCTCCTGGCACACCGCAGGCACCCTGTTCGGCGCAGACGCCGCCATTCTTGCCCTGCGCGACGGTGCTTTGCTGGGCCTTGCCATCACCATGCCGGGGCCGGAGTTTCGCAGCCGAGGGTCGGCGTTGGCGCCGCTATGGCAGGAACTGCTGGCGGCGGATGCGGTGCAACCGGATGAAGTCGCCGGGGTCGTGGAGCGGTCCCGGCTGGCGAGCTGGCTGAATCCGGCGCTGCATTCCAGCACTTGGTACATACACGCCATCGCCGTTACGCCGGAGGCCCGAGAGCAGCGCATAGGTGTTCAACTGATGGAGCACGCGCTCGAGACCGCCAAGGAGCGGGGTTGTCGTGAGCTGCAGCTTGACGTGCTCTCAGACAATCCGGCGGTCGGCTTCTATCGTTCCTTGGGGCTGGAAGTGCTGGCCGAAACTAGGGCGCCCAAACCCGCGGAATTCGGGGTGCCCCCGGAGCTGCGCATGGGGATACGCTTGTAGCGGGGTCGCCTGCGCGGCGTACCAGCGGAACTCCCATGCCAACCTACTGTGCGCAATAACGGCGCTTCGCGCCGTCCGAGGGCAAGATGCCCTCGATCCGGGGCGAACGCCCGTTACGAGCGGGATCCCGGAGCGAGGGCGTCCCGCCCTCGATTGGGCTTTTGGAGCGCCCTTTCCGCTGTGGGTTGGGAATTAGTTCCATGGCAGTTCTCCTTGGTTCAATCAGTCGGTTAGCTCGGCGCTGACGCGCTGCGGGGAGCCGTGTTGGCTCTTGAGCCACAACGCCCCCTCGGCCCGCCACACGAGCAGTCCATCGAGAAACTCGACCGGCGGGCCGTCCACCGGCTCCCCAAGCAGCGCACCGCGCAGCAGGTACAGCGTCATGTCGTGCGAAACGTGCAGGTCGAGGTGGGGGTGGGATACCGGAGTGGTTAGTTTCTCCGTCACGCAGCCGAGAACCAGCCGCGCCGCCCAATGTGCCGGCATCATGGCGTCGGCAGGCACCGCGCCGGCCAACCAGCTTTGCAGGTAGTTGGCCATGCCGCCCACCGCCTCCATGCCCTTCCACATCTTCATCTGGTCGAGTGCATAGAAGACGCCGAGCGCCTCCACTGGTCGATGCCGGGTGATTGAGCCGCCCTCGGCCTCGTGCGCCTCGAGAATGAGCTGTGCCGTCTCCAGGCAGCGTTGGGCGGGGCTGGCGTAGGCCCGCAGCGTCAGTTCCTTGGGCAGTCTGCGCCCAAAACGGCAGCACAGCGCCCGCCCCTCGTCGGTGAGAAGATTGTCGAGATCGTGCAACCCAGGTTCGAACGTGCGCGCGGAGTGGCGCAGCAGCACGGCAGCATGATCGACCCCGTCGGCCAAAACCTCCCCGATCATTGCCAAGGCCGCATCGCCGTGCGCGCTCATGTCCATACACCTCCCGGGCGTGCCAACATCGCCTCACCCCACCGCATTGTATTAGTATCCGCTCTTCAAGCGCACGACAACAGGGAAGGCACCGTGGGCAGACTCGACGACAAGGTGGCGGTAGTGACCGGAGCGGGCCGGGGCATCGGCCGGGAAATCGCCCTGCTGATGGCGGCGGAGGGCGCCAGCGTGGTGGTCAACGACCTTGGCGGCGCCGCCGACGGCACGGGCGCCGGCAACATTGCCGAGCAAGTGTGCGCCGAGATTCGCGCCCAGGGCGGCGAAGCTGTGCCGAACACCGCGTCGGTGGCCGAAGTGGCCGGCGGTGAAAGCCTGCTCAACACCGCCTTGGACGCCTTCGGCGGCATGGACATTCTGGTCAACAACGCGGGCATTTTGCGCGACCGTTCCATTTTCAACATGAGTGAAGCGGACTGGGATGCCGTCATCGCCGTGCACCTGAAGGGCCACTATTGCTGCTCGCGGCCCTTCGCCCGCTACATACGCGAGAACAACCGCACCGGCTGCCGCATTCTCAACTTCTCCAGCGTCTCGGGCCTGTTCGGCAACTTTGGCCAATCGAACTACGGCGCCGCCAAGGCGGGCATCGCCGGATTTTCCCGGGTGCTGGCCCTTGAGCTGGCCAAGTACGGCTGCACCGTCAACACCATCTCGCCTGGGGCGCTGACCCGCATGACCATTCCCCTGCGCGAGAACCGCGGCGAAACCGTCGAGCAGGCGGAACTCGACCAAGGCGGGCCGCAGCACGTGGCGCCCATCGTCGTGTGGCTGTGCAGCGAGCAAGGCGCCAGCATCACCTCCGAGATCTTCCATGTCGCCAGCGGCGGCGTCGGCATCATGCAACAGCCAGCGGTGATCAAGCGGTTCCACAAGAGCGAGGGCGTGTGGGGCTTGGACGAACTCGACGCCGTGGTGCCGCAGCTCGTCGATGCCAGAAAGGCCAACGTCGCCGCCGCCGAGGTCGCGACCGTGGGCGGGGCCGACTAGCATGAAGCGATGGCCGCTGTTGGCGGTTTTGCTGGCGTTGGCCGCAGCGGCTTCCGCTCAGCCCATCAACATAGAGGCCGGGCACTTTGAGATGCTGCTCGCCGAACACAAGGCGATGTACACCGGCGGCGTGGTCGCCGTTCAGGGCGAGCGCGAAATTCGCGCCGACAACCTGACCGTGTACTTCAACGAAGACAACGACGTGGTCTCCATGATGGCCGAAGGCGATCCGGCCACCCTCTCCGACCAAGCCGCCGAGCCGCCCATTACGGTGACGGGAGCGGCCCTGGACTATCACTTTGACGAGGAGCGGGTGCGCGTTTCCGGCGGCGGCACCTTAGTGCAAGGCGAGGATCGGCTGACCGCCGAGATCATCATCTACGACCTTGAAGCCGAACGCGCCGAGGCCTTCAGCAACGCCGGCGGCCGAGTTCAGCTCACCTTGGAACCAAACAGTCAGAAATAATAAACCCAGCGCGCAAACAGCGTCTTGCCGCCGCCGCTGGTCACTTCGTCGCCGAACACCGGAACCCCGCCGAACTCCTTGCCTCGTTGGCCCAAGGGGGTGACGATGCCAAGCTGCAGCCGTTGATGGTCGCCGCGCTCGTAGGTGACCGAGGTTTGCAGCAGGACGCTGCCGTCGTTGAGATTGCCGATCAGGGTCAGCGCCTGGTTGATGAGCGGATGCCATTCGAGGTTGCCGCCGACGGCCAAGTAGTCCCGCATGGGGTTGAAGACCTCCCCGCGACTCAAGCGCTGGGCCAGTGGGGACGGCAGTTGATCCGCCGTAGAGGGCAGCTTGGCGACGCCGAATCCGTTGTGGAAGTACTCGGCGAACACGTAGGCGTTGCGGCCTGCGGTGACAAAGCTGACATCCGCATTCAGCAATCCTGACAGCCGCCAGCCGCCATCTCGCAAGCGAGTGAAGACCAGATCGGAGCGCATCAGGGCAACACCCACCGGAAAGCGGAAGCCGACGCCGAACACCTGGTCTCGGTAGTGCTTGGCGGCGAGCAAGTCGAACTCCAACTGCCCGGCGAAGCCATGCCACTTGAGCGCCGTGCTGGCCGCTTGGCCCGTGCGGCGCCCCTGCTCGTCGCGGCGGGCCACCGCCAACAACTGGACGTCACCGCCGTTGGCAAGCAGGCGCTCGGCCAGAAACAGGTCGTCGCCCGCCTTGTAGTCCCGGTCCACCGTGGTCGGGGCGAAGGGGTTGAACAGGTCCATCGGCGCAAAGACCATGCCGTTGCCCCAACTCACCGCTTGGCGCCCTAGGGTCAGCGACCAGTCGCTAAGCCGATATTGGACTGCCAGCCGGTCCAAGCGCCCCCAACTGCGGTGCCGGGCACCCGATTCGATTTCCCAGGTCAGGTTCACCGCCCGGCGACCGTCCCCGGTCGGCGACTGATCCAAGGTCGGCTGCAAGGTGCGCAGCAACCCGTAGGAGTCACCGCTGATTAGGGTGAGGGCGTGGTCCGCCAAAATCGTGAAGCGACCGGCTGTGTGGCGCAGCATGAGCCGGAAGTCGGCGCTGCCATCGTAGGCCGGGGTGCGGTCGAGCCGCCGCTGCAGGTCGTGGCTGGGCAGGGCTTGGGCCGTGCCGAACAACTTGGCGCGGGCCTGAAAGTCCACCGCGCCGCCTTCAGTGGGACTCCCGGCGGCTAGGAGCAGCCCGATGGCGAACGCCCTGCGAAAACCGAACCGTTGGGTCCGAGGGCGGGACGCCCTCGCTCCGGATGCGGTCCCTACCGACGGAGCGAGGGCATCCTGCCCTCGATGGAAAACGGGTGCCCGATTTGATTCACGCTGAGAATTGCCAGTCAGTTGGCGGAGTCCTCGACGATGGCGCCGTCGCGCAGGACCACCCGGCGCTTGGCGTAGCCCATCACCATGGGGTCGTGGGTGGCGGTCAGGATCGAAATGCCACGATCGTCGTTCAATCGCCGGAGCAGCTTTAGGAGTTCCTCGGTGGTGCCGGAATCGAGGTTGGCGCTCGGTTCATCGGCCAACAGCAGCACCGGATGGGTGACAATGGCCCGGGCAATGGCCACCCGCTGCTGCTGGCCACCGGACAGTTCACCGGGGCGGCGGCGCGCCAACTCGCCGATGCCGAGCGAGGCTAAGGTCTCCGTCGCCCGTTCGGCCCGCTCAGCCGGCGCCACCCCTTGCAGTTGCATGATGAACTCGACGTTCTCCTGGGCGGAAAGCACCGGGATCAGGTTGTAGGATTGGAAAACGAAGCCGATCTTGTGCAGGCGCAGATCCGACAACTCGGATTCGCTTAAGTCGTTCACGGCCACGCCGTCCACCGAAATGTTGCCGGCATCCGCGCGGTCCAGGCCGCCAATCAGGTTCAGCAACGTCGATTTGCCCGAACCGGAGGGACCCGACAGGCTCACGAAGTCGCCGCGACTGAACTCAAAGTCCACGCCGCGCAGCGCACGCACCGGCACCGCGTCTTCCTGGTAAGTGCGGCTGACCCCCGCGCAGTCAACCACGACACCGTTACTCACATCGCTCATCGTCTAAGCGCCTCCAGAGGTTTGATTTTGATCGCCCGCCATGCCGGGTAGAGGCTGGCGACGACGCCGAGGCCAAGGCTCAGGAAGGCGATGAGCAGCACGTCATCCGCCAAGGGCACAGGGCGCAGCAGCGTGCGCATGCCGAAGCTCTCCACCCCTTCCGACCACAGCGACAGATCAAGGCCGTCGCCCATGGCGAGTATGCCCGCGAGGCCGAGGGCGATGCCGACAGCAACGCCGATCAGCATGAGCACGCTTGATTCAATGACCACCTGGGCCACCACGCTGCGCGGCCGCATGCCCACAGCCCGCAGCATGCCGAGTTCCCGAATGCGCTCCATGACCGAGGTGACCAAGGTGTTGACCAGGCCAAACACCAGCGCCCCCATCATCACGAAGAACCAGATCAGCACCGCCGCGTCGGCGAAAATGAACATGGCCGCCGCCTGGGGTTCGAGCTCCCGCCAGTCGAGCACTTCAAGCCCAGTGAAGAGTTCCACCAGCGACTCCTTGAGCGCAAACAGCGCAGGCTCCTGATGCAGCCGGATCGAGAGTTCAGTGAAAACCTCCGCGCCCACCATCTTCTGCAGGGCGCCCACGCCCGTGAAGACGAAGAACTTCTCCATGCCCTCGCCATCTGCATCGTAAAGGCCCGCGATGCGGAAGCCCGCCTCCCGGTTCAGTCCGTCGGCGCCTTGGGTGATGATCACCAAGCGTCGGCCGAGGCCGGTTTCGAGCTGTTCGGCAAGCGCTTGGCCGATGATGATGCGGCCATCGGACGCATCCTTGAGCGATCCGCCCGTCATGCGCGCGCTGCTCAGGAAGGAAATGCCCTCCTGCTGCGGATTGACGCCCACGAACTGAATGCCGCGGGTGCCTCGTTCGCTCATGATGACCGCTGGCACCCGCACCCGCATCGCCCAGCCAGCCACTTCAGCCACGCCGTCCGGCGGACGCCAATCGCTGGCCAACTCAAAGTTCTTCTGAATGCCGGGATCGTCCCGGTAGCCGGGCGCCAGCACCTTGACGTGGCCGACCAGGTTCTCCACTGCCGCGTCCGCCATGTCCTGCTGCATGCCGCGGATGAGGCTGTTCATCATCACCACCGCCGCCACCGCGACCACCACCGCCGCCAGCATCATGCCGTTGCGGCGCCGGTGGCGCAGGATGTTGCGCACCGACATCTGTAACAGCAGCTTGATCGGCATGGCCCCCTACTCCTGAGTCCGCAGCGCTTCGACGCAGTTAAGCCGCCGCAGGCGCACTGCGGGCACCAGCAGCGCCAACTGGGTGCCCGCGAGCAAGGTCAGGCAGGCCACCGAAGCCACGCCCCAGCCAATGGACGGATAGATCCGGTCCGGCATGTTCAGGCCAGGCATCACCTCGTTGGGATCGATCGGCATGGGCATCCCCGCCGCTCCGAGCCAAAGCACCAGCCCCAGGGTGACGCCGACGCCAAGCACGACGCCAAGGGCCCAGAGCAGCAGCGCCTCGAACTGCAGTTGGCCGAGAATGCTGCCCGGACGCATGCCGATCGCCTTCAACATGCCAAACTCGGCGGTGCGTTCGAAGAGCGTCATCAGAAAGGCGTTGACAACGCTGAAGGTGATGATGATGGCGATGATCGCAAACAGGAAATAGAGGCCTGCGAGTTTCAGGTCGATGAATTGCTTGACCTCGGGCATGAGCGCCTGCCAGTCCAGCACCCGAAACGGCGCGGCGGCGCCTGCTGCGGCCTGGGCAGTGTCGAGAGCGTCGCCCACGTCATCGACCACGACCACCAGGCGGTGGGCTTCGTCCGGCGCCAGATTCCATGCGGCGCGAAAGTCAGCTATGGGGATCAGCGCCAAGGAGCGGTCCAGCGCCGCCGAGCCGGTGCTGAACACGCCCGTCACCTCGGCCACCGCCGCGGCCACCCCGCCTTCCTTGGCAGTGCCGAGCATCACCAGTTCATCGCCCACCGAGATGCCAAGATTGCGGGCCATGGCGTCGCCGACGAAGGCTTGGCCGGCGCCATCCAGGTAGCGCCCCGCCGCAACCGCGCCTGCCAAGCCCGACCACTGCGCCTCGGCCGCCGCTTCGACGCCCACCACCAGCGCCCCGAAGCTGCGCTCACCCGCGGACACCAGCGCCGCTGCCTCGGCGCGCGGAGCGGCGGTAACAACACCGTCGAGCGCCTCCACTGAGCGGCGCAGGCGCGGCGCATCGGCAATGACGTTTTCCAGCAGGGGCTCATCCTCAAAATCCGGGTGCTGAATCTGCGCATGGCCAATCCAGAGCCGGGCGCCGTTGTCCGTCATTACGTCGAAAGCGCCTTTCTGCAGGGCAAAGCTGAAGGCCAGCATCCAGATGGCGAAGGCGATGCTGCCCGACATCAGCCAGGTGCGCCGGGGATTGCGCCACAGGTTGCGCCAAGCGATGGCCAGGACACTGGCCGGCAAGCCGGCGGAACCGCGGCTGACCGGGATATCGGCGCTGATCTCCGCCATTGCTCCGCCTAAAGACTCTATTCCGCTCGCAAAGCGAGGACCGCGCGCAAGCGCCGAATGCGCAGCGAGGGGATGAGAGCCGCGATCTGCACGCCCGCCAGCATGATCAAGGGGGAAGTCAGCAGCACCACCGCATTGACCTTGGCGTGCAGGCGGTCAGGCAGAAAGAGCTGTTGACCGGCGAGTTCGGACATCGCCTCGCCGAGGTAGAAGCCCTGCACTGACAGCCAGAAGATCACCGGGCCGGCCACGGCCAAGGCCAAGCCGATGCCCAGCAACCAGATGAAGAACGCCTCGATCTGCAGCATGCCCATGATGGTGCCCGGGCGCATGCCGATGGCCCGCAGCATGCCGAATTCCTGGGTGCGCTCGAAGATGGTCATGATGAACGTGTTGACCACGCTGAAGGCCACCACCAGCATGATGATGGCGTACACCAGCACGCCGCCGAGGGCATCGACTTCGATGGCTTGGCTGATTTCCGGCAGTGCCGCCTGCCAACTGCGGGCCACCACGCCCGGTGGCAAATCGGTGTTCAAGGCCGTAGCCACCTCGCGGCTGTCGCCCACATCGGCGATGCGCGCCACCAAGGTGTGGGCCTCGTCGCCCAGGCCGAAAGCCTCTTGAACGGCGGCGATGGGCGCCACCATCAGGCTGCGGTCAAAGTCGGCCATGCCGGTATTGAAAATGCCGGTCACCGTGGCCGCCATGGCCGCCACGCCGCCCTCCTTGCCGGCGCCGAGCACCACCACTTCGCCACCGACGCCGACGCTGAGGTTGCGCGCCAATGCCGAGCCAATGACGACCTCGCCGGGCTGCTCGGCCATGCGCCCCTCGGCAACGCGATTGAAGAAGCGCACGGTGCGCCGTTCCCGCTCGAGATCAACACCAAGCACCTGGGCACCGAAGCTGCGGTCGTCCGCGGAGGCGAGCGCGAAGGCCTCCACCCGGGGCGCAACGGCGACGACGCCGGGCCGCGACTCCAAGTCGCGCACCAGCGTAGTGACGTCGTCGATCGTATGCTCAAAGCGGGACCGGTCAATGTAGTCCTGCCGCTTGAGTTGCACGTGACCGGCGAAAAAGGCGGTGGCGGAATCGATCTGGGTGCCGTACGTGCCCGCCTGCATCGCCATGGCAAAGCCCGTCAGGCCCACCGCGAAGGCGACCGCGCCGGCGGACAGCCAAGTGCGGCGGCGGTTGCGCCACAGATTGCGCCAAGCGATGGCGGGCATGAGTGCTCCTTCAAGCTGATAATGGCGCATCAGCGCGTCCACAAGCGTCCAGATGCGCGGCGGAGGCCCGCAGTCGTATC
>JAPPIX010000209.1 GCA_028820495.1 Gammaproteobacteria bacterium | reverse complement strand
GTTGCTGAGTGAAAGAAGGCCATCATACCCATAGAGGGACGCCCTTGCAGCACTCGCTATGCGATCCCGTAGCCGGTGTCAGCTAGGGCCGTGTTTTGCTGCCAAGTCGCTTGCGAAGTGCTGCTTGAACTCGCTGGCAAGGTCGCTGGGACCTTCGGTGCAGCCAATAAACTTGCTCGACAATTGGCTGTTGAGCTTGTTCTGAACGCTCGCCATGTGGTCTCTGTGAAGACAGCCAATGGCTTGTTTCAGCACGCCGCTCGCACTGAGACCGGTGAGGGACTGAAAGGGAAACCTCTTGGTCGTAAACACGCGGGCGGATCTCCCACAGCGATGTAAGTGATTGGCCGTAGCGCGGGGCATAGCGAGTAGCCGATGCTATCCCGACTTCAGAACGGGGAAGCGGCATGGCGGCCCCAGTCAGCCACGACCAGAACTTCAAGAACCTCATTGTGGACTACCCCAATGAGGCGCTGGAGTTCCTCGCGCCGGACGAAGCGCCCGGGCGCAAGGATGAAGTGCGCATCATCCCGGTGCGCGAGGAGCAGCTTAAAGGATTCCTCAGCGAGCACTACCGAAGGCTCGATGTGCCGCTGCTCGTGGAGTGGGCCGACGGCACCCGCGATGCGGTCCTCTTCGCCGTGGAGGAGGAGTCCGACCCGCGGCGGTTCTCCCCGCCCCGGCTGGTTCGCTACTGCCTTGACCTCGCCCAGATGTTCGGCACCCGCCGCGTGGTGCCGGTGGTTGTGTTTCTGCGTCCAGGCGCGGTGTGGGGGCCGTTTAGGCTCGGCACGGGGCGGCGCGACTACTTGTGGTTCGACTACTTGGTTTGCGCCTTGGGCGACATGCCCGCCGCGGACTGGCTGGACAGCGGCAATCTGGTGGCGCGGGTAAATCTGCCCAATATGCAAATCCGGGCGGGTGGTCGGGTGGAGGCATACGCCAGCGCAGTTCGCGGTCTTCTGGAGCTGGAGCCGAATCTGAGCCGGCGGGAGAAGTATATTGAATTCATAGACATCTACGCCGACCTTAGTGACAATGAGCGTCGGAGCTACCGGGAGCGGCATCCCAAGGAGAGTGGAATCATGACAGGAATGTTCCAGCGCGCCCGTGATGAGGGGCGTGCAGAGGGCGAGCGCACACTTCTGGAGCGACAGTTGCGCCGGCGGTTCGGCGAACTGCCGCCGGTTGTTGGCGAGCGACTCGGCGGGGCCTCGGCGGCTGACCTGGAAGCTTGGGCCAACAACGTGCTGGACGCCAACACACTCGAAGAGGTGTTCGACGCGCATTAGCGGGCGCACCGGGCGTCCGGTACGGGATCCTGCCAGTCAACCACTTTACTAGTCCGCCAGCCTTGCCCGGCGCTGTTTGGCAAGACGGCGGATGAGGTGGCGGGAGGACTCAGGTAGCGGAACGGGCGCATCCAAGGGGGTGTCGCTGCCGGCCATATCGGCGCGATCTTTGAGGATGCGCATTGCTGCGCGGCAGGCGAGTTGCAGCGCTGTATCCCGTTCTTCCATGCTTGGGGCGGCGGTGGGATCGTCCTTGCGGAGTGTTGGAATTCGCGTCTTCACTGGTGCCGGTCGTTTGCTTCCGCCTTTCCCTCAATATCTCGCTGTGCCTTGATAGGCCGAGGAACTGGCATCAGCGCCCCATTTGCTGAACACTTCGCGGACAAGATCATCTGTGGCGAAGCCGCCGCGGTCAGCCTCGGTCATCGCCTTTTCGACCTCCCGAAGCTGCGACTGATTCAGATCGAGGCAATCCAGTGTGGCTTTAGTGGCGAGCGGCGACTTTGACCGTTGCGCCGCTTCGGAAGGTTGGTTCAGTTGATCATCGAGAGCTGGCTTAGGCCGGGATGTCATCACTACGTGCCTTCGACGAGGGCAGCCAGTCCTCCAGGAGAGCTTCGGTCTCCAGTGCGAACGGACAGGCTTCGGGTAGGTCATCAACTGGAATTTCGATTTCCAGTGCCGCTTTTTTCCGTGCGCGCTGGTACGTTCTCTCCATATCGTCGAATTCTTCCCGTAGGCTCGGCGATTCCATCAACAGGTCATGGATCTCGTCGCGGGCGTTATTGATTGAAATCTGCCAGCTACGGGTTCTCCGGTCTGGCTGAAATCGCCACTTCAGTAGGTGCACAAGTAGATTTTGCAGATGGCTACGAAGCTTGCGCCTATGTCGGTTTGCCAAGTCCGATAACTCCTCGATTAGCTCCTCAATATCAAGCCGTGACATTTCGCCCGAGTGCAGCAGGTTGACCTGATCGCGCACCCATTCGGAGAAGTCGATGTTGTAGTCGCGGGAGAGGTCCACAAACTGGGGCCGTTTGCCGAGGTTGCACAGCACATCGGTGTACACCTGCCGGTCACGGACGAAGAACACTCGGCGAAACCTACCCTTCAAGGAGGCATCGCTTAGGTCGGGGACGGAGCTGTCACTGGTTGGGAACCAGTTTATGTTGTCGTACACCGCTAAGTCGCAGGTGGGGACACTCCCATACCAACCCCTCGCAAGCTTTTCAGTTTTGCACTTGATGGCGTACCGTATTTCTTCAATCCCGTTTTCGTCGTCTAGGGGTGCCATAAGGACAGGCTTGGCCTCAGCGCCAGCTTTTCGAGAGTTAGTTTCTAGTTTGGTCATCGTCTTCTGATGGTCTTCGCTGCCGGCTTCGGTCACTTCAAGGCCCCAGCATCCGGATGCATCCATAAAGACGTAGTCCGGGAACTCCCGTGCTTGCTTCGATGCGCGAACAGTAAAGGGAAAGGTGAGCTCGCCCTGACGGCGCAGGGCCACTAAAACCCGCCTTAGGACGTAATCTTCCTTCTGCTCTTTGGTTCGTTTCGCAGAACCGGTTCGCGGGCCGACCCAAGCACCCAAGGCCGCGAGATCATCGGTGAAGTTGGACGCGGTAGAGAATTCGCGGGTCCATCGAGCGTCGTCGCCCATATCGCAGGTCTCCAAGTCGCATTGGAGACTATAGCCCAACTCCACTTGACCTGAAACTGGGCCCAGTTGCGGAGTTGACCGGCTCGGACTCAGGGTGGTTGGATTTGCCATCCTCCAGACTCACCGTGGACCGCACCTTCGCCGCCCCAATCACCACCCGGTAATCCTCAAGGAAACGCACGATGTCCACGGGCGATAGCTGACGGCAGCGTTCCAGATAGTCGTCGGCGAATAGCTGGACTACGGAATCTGTTCCCCTACCATTCACCGGAGT
This sequence comes from Gammaproteobacteria bacterium, assembly GCA_028820495.1. Lineage (GTDB taxonomy): Bacteria > Pseudomonadota > Gammaproteobacteria > Pseudomonadales > Azotimanducaceae > Azophilus. Next base: position 6,249 of record JAPPIX010000209.1, on the reverse strand, counting down.
TTCTCCAGCGCTGCGGCGTCCTCAATGTCCTGCGCTCTGCCGCTCTGCTGCTTCATTGCGATCAGGTCGTCAATGGACAGGATGTGAACCGTCGTCATTGACAGCTCTACGGGTTTCGTTTTCTTACCGCTCAGGTCGTAAGCAATGATGATGTCCACCTGTTCTAGGGGATCGTCGGGATTGTGGAAGTTCCAGGCCACAAGATTGCGTTCCTTGATGTACTCGTTGCGGTAGTCATGGATGTCCTGCGCGGTTACCGGGAGGCTTGATACAAGGCCGATCCCTTTCAGCGCCCTCTCTGCGCGGGTGAGGTCTTCCAAGGTCCAGTGCAGAGCCAAGTCGATATCGATGGTGCCCCTTGGGGCTCCGTGCAAGGCGACCGCATACCCGCCCACGAGTGCGTAGTGAACTCCGGCCTCACTGAGCGCCTGGCAGATTCTCTCCACATAAGTCACAGTGAGAGTATATAGCTGATGCGCAGCGGATCTTCGGTGCCGACCAGGTCAAGGTGTAAACTCGCTCCAACAATCTGAACTTGAAGGGACTATTGGATGATGGAAAAAGGAACCCCGGTCTGCTCTCGGGCCGTGATGCTGCTGGCGGCTTGCCTGATGGTGGCGTGTTCAGAGCAGGATGGCAGTGAGCCGGCGGCGGGTGAGGCAGTAGGCCTGGCGGGACAAGCCGCCGAGGCCGGCTATCTCATCGGCCATCGTCAGGGGGAGCGGCTGCGGGAGGAGTTTGGAACAAGCATTGACGGGGAGGCGCTCGCCGAGGGCTTGGCGGATGGCCTCGCCGGGGCGCCGCCCCGGGTGGCCGAAAGCCAGGGCCAAGCCGCGCTTGAAGCCATCCTCGCCGAACGGCGCGCTGCTGCCGGAGCGGCGGGGAAGGAGTTTCTGGCACGGAACGCCGAGCGTGCGGAAGTGGAGGTTCTCTCTTCCGGGCTGCAGTACGAAGTGCTCGTTGCCGCCGAGGGACCCACTCCGAACGCGGACAGCCAAGTCACCACCCACTACGAAGGCCGTTTGATTGACGACACCGTCTTCGACAGCTCCATCGCCCGGGGCAGCCCCGCCAGCTTCCGTCTCAACCAGGTCATTGCCGGTTGGACCGAGGCGCTGCAGCTCATGTCGCCGGGCGCCAAATGGCGGCTGTTCATCCCATCGGAGCTCGCCTATGGGGAGCGGGGCGCTGGCCAACTGATCGGCCCCCACGCCACCTTGGTCTTCGATGTCGAACTAATCAGCATCGACGACTAGCTCGAGTGGTGTCCGTTGGATTCCAACGACAAGCTCAAGCGAGCTGAAGCCATACGGGAACGCCTGCAGAGCGCCCCGGCCCGGCGCCGGGTGCGCAGCCATGCCCGGCTGACGCGCACCATCCTGCTGGGCACGGTGGCCGTGGCGCTAGCCATCGCTTGGCTGGCGGACGCCTACGGGGTGGAGTCGGACGACTTGCTGAACGCACTGACGGCGAGTTTCGGCTTTGTGGGCGTCTTCACGGCTTTGGCGGTGCTTGGCGGTTTTCTGCTCGGTGCAGCGCGCAGGCTGTTGAGCGGACGCCGTAGCGGTCGTGGGGTCGATGCCAAAGGACCTTGAAGCGCTGCTCAGGCGGCTTGTGGAGGCTCGGCGGTCGGCTTGGATTGACTTTCGGGCGGTGCGTTGATTTGGCGCCGGAAATTGGGCTGGCGCAGCACCCTTGCAACCGATGTGCTACAGTCATGCCGTCAAGCCCCTGCATGAGGCGCGCCAACCCATGCCTCTCGTGGATCCCGATTACGTTGACGACGGTGCCCTGCGCGAACAGGACCGCGTGGACTTGGAGGACTTTCTGTCCGACATGGACCGCGCCGAGTTGGGCGAACGCGGCGTAGCGTTCTTTTCCGGTAGGGAAACCGAAATCACGGCTTTCCGCCGCATCGTGAATCGGCTGTCGCGGGGGCGGCAAGGCAATGCCACCATCGTTGTCGAAGGTCCCCCTGGCGCGGGCAAGAGTGCGCTTTTGGCCCAGTTCCAAGAGGAAATCTCCGGCCTCCCGCCAACCGAATCCGGCCAACGCGAATGGCTCCCCGTTTTCTTGCCTGCCAACTTTGCCGAGGCGCCCAAGGAAATCGCGCGGGCCATCGATCGCGCCATTTCAGTCCGCCTCGCCGACCGGATTCTGCGCGGTGCGGCCCAACCGGCACCGGGCTTGGCCGCTCGGTTCCAAGCCGCCATGGGCCCAAAGGCGGGCATCAAGAACGTTAAGGAGGCTGCCCGAAAGTTGGCGGGGCGAGGCGGGGGCGCCTTCGGCATGTCCATTGGCCCCAGTCCTCAAGAGCCCATAGCGAGCCTTGGCGATGCCGTCGCAAGGCGAGCCGAGCATTGGAGTGAATGGCAGATCGTGCTGCTCATTGACGAGGCCCAGCAAATCTCCGACCAGCGTCCTGGAGACGTCAGCGGCACCCTCTCCTCCATACACCAAGGGGGCGTTCCCGCACCAATCTCGTTTTGCTCCTTCGGCCTGCCTGGAACTTGGGCCGCGCTCGAAGGCGTGAACGTGTCCCGCTCCTTGGGCGGTGCCGACCTTCGCGTTGCGACCTTGGACGAAAGCGCGGCCCGCAAAGCCGTCAACCGCTGCTTCGAGGCTTTTGAAGTGCGCAACGCTGAAGCATGGCAGCAGGCCATCGTTGAGCGAAGCGCCAACTGGCCGCAGCACTTGGCTACCTACTTGGTCAGCGCCATGGCGCAAATCCGGCGCCAGTCCGCTGGCAAACAGCACCTGGATGCCAGCGCCGCCTCGTTGGCTGCGGCGATGGCGATTGGCGATGAGGGCAGGAACGGCTACTACGCAAGGCGTTTCGAACGCCTAACTAGGGGGAATGGTCATTTTCAGGCATACGCGGAGACGGTGGTGATGTTGTTTCGGAAGAGTGGAGGCCAGTTGTCTTGGAACGAGATTAAGGCGGCATTGCAGGAACATGACCGCAGCGTCGGCAACGATGAGGTCAATCGATTCACCACGATGGCTGAACACAGCGGGCTGATGCGGCGCGACCCGTCAACGCCAACCTACCAAATGCCCATTCCCTCCTTCGCTGGGTACCTGCTCAATGAACCACTCCCCGAAGTCGCTGAACCTGACTATCTGGCCGATGAGGATCCGTGTCGGGACGGCGAAGGCGGGCTTTCCGCTCAAGACATCGAGCTCTGAAGCATCAGCGCTGAAGTTGTCCACGCCTGTGAATGAGGTGGCGCGGCGTTGAACTGGCCCGGACGGCGGCAAACCCTAGGGACGTTGCCAAGACCAGAGGGCCGAGCGGAAGGTTCCAGCCATTGAAGGCCACTACGGCCAACGGCAGGAACCATGCGATCGAAAGCGTCGCCCGTTCGCCTGGTCGGTATCCATTGCGCTTTCCGTCAAGCAGGACCAAAAGCACGGCGAAACTGCAGAGCGTCAGGTCGTAGTTGTGAACATAGGGCGTGGCGATGACGCTCGCGAGCAGAAACACCGCTAGCCGCATTTCCGGGGGAGCGCATCCCGGGCGGAAGCAGCGGTATGTTGCGGCGAGAGCCGCCAGAGCGAACGGCGCTTGAAGCAGATAGGCTTCACCTGCCGATAGTCCAAGCAGGCGTTGCGCCATCGCGGCTTGCTAGCGCAGATCCGCCATGAACCGCTGCGGGCGCGGCCTGTAGTAGTTCTCGTAATCCAGCGAGAAGGCCACTGCGGTGGCGCGTCCTAGAATTCGCTCCCGGTCCACGAAGCCGATGGCGCGGGAGTCTTCTGAGTTGTCGCGATTGTCGCCGAGCAGGAGATACTGTCCTTTGGGCACCACCTCGGGCGGCAGGTCCCGGTCGCTGGTTGAGCGCCCTTCGGGATCCAGCGTGATCAGATGGCTGGATCCTAGAATGGACTCCTGGAAGTACCGTTGAGGGGGGTGGGGGCTGCCACCTTCGATGCCGGCTTCGGCCGCGGTCAGTTCCCGGTAGATGGCCGTCTTGCCGTTGATGCTCAGGACGTTGTCCCGCAAGGCGACCCGATCGCCGGGCAGGCCGATGACGCGCTTGACCAGCAGCCTCTCGTCGAGTGGCGAGACGAAGGTGACCACGTCGCCGCGCTCCGGTTCCGCCCAGTGCGCGAGCCGCTGCAGGGTGAAGGGGATGCGCAGGCCGTAGGCGAGCTTGTCCACGACGATGCGGTCGCCGGCCAGGATCGAGGGAATCATGGAACCGGAGGGCACTTGGTTCCAATCGGCGATGGCGGAGCGGAACACCAGCATGATCGCGATAAAGAGCCAGACGCCGCGCCATTCCCACAGCGCCTTTGCGATGCGCGTGCGCCACCCGGTCATGCGCCGGTTCGCCTAATTCTCTTGATCGCGGAACGAGGTTGCCACATGAGTCGCCCTTTGCGCCCGGCGACCGGCCACTCATTGGTCGGAGGCATCGCCTCGTTGGCTTCCTTCGCTCTCGGCCTGTGCCTGAAACTGCGCGAGTTGCTCGGCTGATGCCTCTGCTTGGTGCTTGGCCTTCCACTCGCTGTAGGGCATGCCGTACACCAGCTTTCGCGCCGCCTCCAAGTCCATCTCCAGGCCCCGCTCCCCCGCCTCGGCCCGGTACCATTTCGACAGGCAGTTGCGGCAGAAACCCGCTAGGTTCATCAAGTCGATGTTTTGGACGTCCTTGCGTTCGTCGAAGTGCTTGAGCAGGCGCCGAAAGACGGCGGCTTCGATTTCGGTTTCCAATTGAGACATGACGGCGGCGTTGGTGAGCGGACGCCCATAATAGCCTAACCGTGTGCATGACGGGCATGGTTGAACGTGCTTCAATCCGTGGCTTCAACCTAGGAGACCACCGGCATGGAGTGGCTAGCGGACCCGTCCCTGTGGGCGGCGTTTCTGACCTTGACGGCGCTTGAGATCGTACTCGGCATCGACAACATCATCTTCATCTCCATTCTGACCGGGCGCCTGCCGCCCGATCAGCAGCGGCGGGGCCGGTACCTCGGCCTCACGCTGGCCATGCTGATGCGCATCGGCCTGCTGTTTTCGCTGACCTGGATCATGTCGCTGACCGCGGATCTGTTCACGGTGTTCGGCAACGCCATCTCCATGCGCGACCTGATCCTGCTTGGCGGCGGGGCGTTTCTCATGGCCAAGGCCACCCGGGAGGTTCACAATTCGCTGGAAGGCGCCGCCCATGGCCACGGCGGCGTCGCCACGATGGGATTTGCCGCGGTGATGGTTCAAATCGCGGTGGTTGACATCGTTTTTTCCCTGGACTCGGTCATCACTGCCGTCGGCTTGGTCGATCAGATCGAGATCATGGTGGCGGCCATCGTCATCGCCGTGGCCGTCATGATGGTGGCCAGCGGCGCGATCAGCGAGTTCGTCGAGCGGCATCCCACGGTGAAGATGCTGGCGCTCAGCTTCCTGATCCTCATCGGCCTGACCTTGGTGGGGGAGGGCCTCGACTTCCACACCCCCAAGGGCTACATCTACTTCGCCATGGCCTTCGCCTTTGGCGTGGAGATGCTCAATCTGCGGGCGCGCAAGGCGCGCGGTGGCCAGGTGGTGCTGCGCAAGGCGCAGTTGGGGGACTTGATTCAGCCGGGCTGATCGCGCAGAAACACCCAATCGTTGGCGGAGGATTCGGCTGGCGAGAACCGGTAGCCTTGCCAATCGAACGCCTTGAGCGCCTTCAGCGTCGAAACCCGGTTCTTGATCAGGTAGGCGGCCATCAGCCCCCGGGCCTTCTTGGCAAAGAAGGAAATGAACTTGTAGCGCCCGTTCTTGAGGTCCTTGAAGGTGGGCGTGATGATCCGCGCATCGATTCGCGTGGTGTCCACGGCATTGAAGTACTCGTTGGAGGCCAAGTTGACCAGAACGGGCTGGCGCTGGGCGTCGATGGCATCGTTGAGCGCCTCTGTCACCTTGTCGCGCCAAAAGTCGTAGAGGTCGCCGCCGCGCCCGTTGGGCAGCCGGGTGCCCATTTCCAGGCGGTACGGCTGGATGAGGTCGAGGGGCTTCAAGATGCCATGCAGGCCGGACAGGATGCGCAGGTGCTTCTGCGCCCAAGTCAGGTCCCGTTCGCTGAACTCGGTGGACTTCAGGCCCATGTAAACATCGCCGTTGAAGGCGAACATGGCCTGCTTGGCGTTGCGCCGATTGAAGGGTTCGCCCCAAGTGGCGTAGCGGTCGGTGTTGAGCTCGGCGAGGCTCGTGCTGATGCCCATGAGGTCCGATAGGTCCTGGGGCGCCAATTCGCGCAGTTC
>JAPPIX010000017.1 GCA_028820495.1 Gammaproteobacteria bacterium | reverse complement strand
GCGCCCAAGCGGCGGTTTAACTCGCGAACCAAGTCTTCGTTGCCAGCGGCCACGGCGAGCGCCTCCCGCTGGGTGGCCAGCGCCTTGTCGAACTGGCCGAGTTCAGCGTAGGCGGCGGCCAAGGTGTCCAGGTAGGCCGCATTGGGCTCCAAGGCCACCGCCTGCTGGGCTTGGGCGAGCGCCAACTCGCCGTTGCGCACCCCGGCGGCGCTGGAGGTGGCGCGCAGCCACGCATAGCCGTTCAGCGCCTCGGCGGTGCCGGCGGCGAGCACCCGCTCCAACCACTCCGAAGCCTCGTCCTCCTGGCCTTCGGCCAGCAGCAGGCGCACCAAGCGCAGGGTAGGGCGGCTGAAGCCCGCTTCCGCGCCACGCCGATACCAAGCCATCGCCTCGCCGATGTCCGCGGTCACGCCCAAGCCCGCTTCGAAGATGTGCCCCAAGCCGACAAAGCTGCCCGGTGCCCCCAAGGCAGCGGCTCGGACGAACCACTGCCGGGCTGCGTCGAAGTCTTGCTCAAGGCCCCTGCCGGTCAGGTAGGCGTGAGCCAAGTTGGCCATGCCGTTGCCGGAACCCCGCTCCGCACCCTGCTTGAAGTAGGCCGCGGCCTGCGTGGCAGAGGCGCCTTCGAGTTCGCCGCTGCGGACCATGTAGCCCAGGGCGACAGGCGCTTCCGCACTGCCAGCCTTCATGGCGCGTTCATACCATTGCTTGGCCTGTTCGGGGTCCGGCTCGTCGGTAAACGCCGCACGGTAGCTGGCGGCAAGCTGTACCATCGCCGCCTCGTGACCCTGCTGCGCCGCCCGCTCCAGCCAGATGCGGGCCTCTTCGAGATCATGGGACGGACCCGCGCCAGTGAGGTAGGCGTAGCCCAAGTGGTATTCGCCTGCGGCATGCCCGGCCGCAGCCGCCCGCGCAAAGAAGCCGAAGGCCAGCGACTTGTCGCTGCGCACCCCCTCACCGTGAAAGTGCAAGCTGCCCCGGGCGACCAGCGCCGCCGGGTTCTCGGCATCGAATTCCAGGGCGCGGGCGTAGTCCTGGGCAGCGGAGACGTGCATGCCCTGGGCCTGGAAGCTGTAGCCGCGCAGGTAATAGGCGTGCGAGCGCTCATGCGGATGCAGCCGATGGGCCACCACCGCCGGGTCCAGCCAAGCGCGGGCGAAAGTGAACTGCCCCTGCTCGATCAACTCAACGGCCCGGCTGACGAAGGCGCGTGGATCGAAAGTGGCGGCGTGGGAGAGGGGGCCCAGGCAGAGGGCGAGGGCGGCGGCTGTGGCCGCGAGGCGAACGCTGTCGCACGCGCCAACCGCCAGCCCAACCTTACTCCATAGCCGCATCATGCCCCGATGGTAGCGGATTGCGGCACCGTGCTAAACTTCGCCTCCGTTTAAGCAATCCCATTGGGGGCGATACGGTCTCGACGTCGGTATCAAAGCAAAAGGTGCATGCCGAGAGAGTAGCGGCTCTCGCTAAACAATCGCTGCAAACCTATAGTTGCCAACGACGACAACTACGCACTAGCGGCCTAAACCGCCGCTAACGCCGATGATCCCTCGCCTGCGGGGTGAAATCGGCGGCAAAGACAGCAGGATCGCGCTTTCGCCCACGCCTGGGGGCGGCAGCGTCAAACCTTTCCGGGCTCGCCAACAGCGCCCTGGCCGCCGGGCCGCTTGCGGTTAAAGCAATAGACGGACCCTAAGCATGTAGAGCCGATTGCGGCGAACCCACGGACGCGGGTTCGACTCCCGCCGCCTCCACCAACCTTCCCCGCCATGCAGGATGTTTAAGAGCGTAGACAATATGTTCCGAGCCCAACTCCTCGCTCCCGTTTTCCTCCTATCAGTCGTCACTGCCTGCGCACCGCCAGGGACAGAGAATCCGGACATACAGGTTGCTGATCTTCAGGGTGCCACGCCTTGGACCGATCTTGAGTTGGAGGACGGTGCGGACGACTTTCACTTTGTCATTGTCAGTGATCGTACCGGTGGCGCTCGACCTGGGGTCTTTGCCGGTGCGATGCCCAAGGTAAATCTGCTTTCACCTGCATTCGTTGTGAGTGTTGGCGATTTGATCGAGGGCTATACCGAGAACCAAGCCCAGTTAAATCGCGAGTGGGATGAAATGGCGTCGTTTGTCAGCGAGCTTGAGGCGCCTTTCTTCTATGTCCCAGGCAATCACGACATGAACAACGCGGTTATGGCTGAAGAGTGGCAACGACGATTTGGCCCTAGCTACTATCACTTCCTATACAAGGATGTGTTGTTCGTCGTCGTCAACACCGAACTCTTTGGCATGGTAGGCCAACCTGACACTCCCGTACCAGGCCCTTGGAAGCAAGCCGACCAAATGGTCTTTATCAAGTCTGTGCTTGCACAGCACCCAGATCCGCGCTGGACGATCGTGTTGGTGCATCAGCCGCTATGGAGCTATCCGTCGGTCAACGAAGATTGGCTTGAGGTTGAAGCGTTGCTTGGCGAACGCGACTACACGGTGTTTGCCGGCCACTTCCATCAGTACAGCCGAGTGACGCGCAATGATCGAAACTTCATCACGCTGGCAACGACAGGCGGAGGCAGCGGACTGCGCGGCACTGCCTTTGGAGAGTTCGATCACGTAGCTTGGGTGACGATGCGCGAAGACGGGCCGCGCATTGCCAACGTTTTACTCGACGGCATCCATGACGAAGATGTATCCAACCCAGAGCTTTTGTCCAGTTTGACAGAAGTGGCGAACGCCATCGAGATGGAGGCGCTGAGATCCACTGACGATCTCTTCAATGAAGCGAGCCAAAAAGTCACAATAACGAACCCCACCGAGTCGACTCTTACGATCGCTCCGTCCGTCGCGCGCCAGACGAACTTCAACATCCAAGGGTTAATGCCCCTGTCAGTACCGGCTGGGGAGAGCGTGGAATTGTTTTGGCGTCTCTCCACCGATGAGCCCGTACCCTACCACTCACTCACCGCTGCGTCCGTCGAATGGATCGTTACCGGCACCATTGGTGAAAGACCCGTGCAATTCCCGGTTTTAACGCCCGTCTTACCCCTTTCGAAGTATGCGATCGGCACGATAGACGGCGCGGAAATCGATGGCAATTTGTCCGAGTGGGGTCCGCTCACCTACAACGCCGCTCGGCAAGGCGATGTTGTATCCCCAGAGGTCGAGCCAAACGATGTTTCCTTTCAGTTCGATGTCAGAGAGGGGCCAGAGCACTTGTACATCGGCATCAATGTCATTGACGATGATGTGAGCGCGCATGCGGACCTCATTCCCAGGGCACAGGATGCAATTGGCTTCTTTATAGATCCGCGCGATCCGGCTGAGAGGGACGCCAACATGGGTACTGGCGAGGCAGTGCTCGGCGGTGACATGGCTGCTCAAATTTCAAGTATTGTTTCAACAGGCGCACATGCGAAAGACAAGCTCTTGTCCTTCTTCGACGATACCAATGCGAATACGCAAATCTCTTTTGCTTCAACCGACACGGGCTACGCCGCGGAACTTGCCGTGCCGTTAAGCTACATCGCATCAAAAGCACCCAATGGCGACGACTGGCAAGAGGCGCGCATATCCGTAAGCGTCTACGATCTCGACAGCGACGCCCATGCCGCCGATGTTCTGTACTGGCAACCTTTTCGCTATGGCGGTGCGCCCTTGGCGGGCAGCCAGGTTTTCGTGCGCCCTAACTGACGGCCCTTTCACTACTGGTGTGAAGAATTTAGGGAGTGCGGGACGTGCCGACCATTCTGCGCGCAACCGTCGAGTGGGTGCGCGGCAGTAGTGGCTGATCTCAATTTTGCCGACTTGCTGGAAGCGGTTGCGGAATCGTTCCCAGACCGCACGGCTATAATTCAGGGGGACACCCGACGCTCCTGGCGGGAGTTCGATGAGCGCACCAACCGTCTGGCCAGGCATCTCATTGCGGCGGGCTTGGTGTTACTCGACCCGCTCATTGCGGATCCAGCGCAGTATGTGGAGGCAAGCTGTTAACTCAGCGCCCGGTCCAATGCCGCAATCTACGAGAGCGTTCGTAACACGCGCTGCCATGCCGATTGCCCATCCGCTATTCCACTACATCAAGCCCGGCGCTTCGACCCTTCGATGTAACGCGTTATAAAAGTGACAATACGAGCCAATCACTAAAGAACGGAGAGCCATGGAATATCAGACCATTTCCCAGCTGCTGCGCAACGAATGAGTATCGGCATGCGTTGGTTGGTTAGGATCGTCGTCGGATTGTTCATCACCGGCATCTTCGCGGTTGGTGCAGTTTTTTGGTACGTGATCACGCGGGATGCGCGTGAACCGTCCATGCTTGCCTTTCGGTCAGATTGCGCGTCTTGTCATGGTGAAGATCTCAAGGGCACTGATCAGGGGCCCAATCTGCTGGTGCAACTAACAGGCGGGGATTCGGCAGAGGAACTCATCCAGAGCATTGCGCGATATCATCCCGAACTGGTTGCGGAGGCGGAATATCCTGAGCCGATGGTCAAGGCGCTGGCGTTGTACATCAGCGAGCAGCGACAGGAGATCCCCAGCACTGCCGACTCCCACATCCACACCATTCCCGAAGGAGTCGTTGAGTCGAGACATCACAACTTTACGATTGAACTGGTGACCGAGGTTGGCAAGGGACCCTATTCAATTGCACCACTACCAGATGGTCGGATACTCCTGGTGGAAAAAGTCCGGGGCTTGTCAGTCATCGACACATCCGGGCAACAGGGTGAACTGGTTGAAGGTACGCCACGTGCCTGGTCAGAGATAGCTAAAGTGAGTGGTAGCTTTGCGGTTCTGGGAGCCATGCTGGACGTGGAGCTCCATCCTGACTTTGCCGCCAATGGCTGGATCTATTTGTCGCACAGCGATCGGTGTCAATTCGATTGCGGCTCACCCTGGCCCGTCACCATGGTTCGTGTCGTTAGAGGCAGGCTGGATGGAAACCGGTGGGTGGACGCCGAAGTTATCTGGTCAGTGGACAAAGACAAATACACAGTGGTGCCGGATACAGTGGCATCAGGGAGGCTCGCGTTCGATCATGAGGGTTATGGCTATGTCACCGTCGGCGGCAAGAGCACTTATGACAATCTGCACGTCATGGATACCCCTTATGGCAAGATTCATCGATTCAGAGACGATGGCGCCATACCGACAGACAATCCTTTTTGGCAGGCTGAGCACCTGCGTGATCCTGCTTCAAGCCGCAATACAGTGTGGAGCTACGGGCATCGAACTGCGCAGGGGTTAACAAGCGATCCACGTACTGGCGATATTTGGGCCACCGAGATGGGTCCGCGCGGAGGAGATGAAATCAATTTGATTCGGCGTGGCGGCAACTACGGCTGGCCACTCTACACGGAAGGGCTCGACTACAACGCAGAATACATCAGCATCGGCCAGGATCTGGGGCTGGACTTCGCTTTCTCTGAAACGATTCCACCTGTGGTCGACTTCACCCCGGCGCCATCACTATCAAACCTTAGTTTTCACGAAGGCGACAAATTCCCCAATTGGCAGAATGACCTGCTGGTTGGCAGCTTGCGGGCGCAGACCCTGTTTCGAGTTCGTATTGAAGGTGGTGAGGTTGTTGAAAAGGAAAAACTGGTTACCAAGCTCGGTCGAATTCGAGACGTTGAGATGGGTGGTGACGGCTTTGTCTACGTGCTGATCGAGCACGACGAAACGGGGTCGCTGTTGCGCCTGGTGCCTACCTCGTAGAGCAGCGCGCATGAGGTATGGAAGCAAACGTTTTTGACATCAACCTATTGGGCATGGAGAAGAATATTCTATTGGCAGTTACAGGTGGGTCGACCGGCGTCGGTGCGGCACTGGTCAGTCGGTTGGCGGCAGCCGGCCACAGCAATATCAACCTTGACGTACAAGCGCCCACCGAATCGGTGCAGGGATGCGACTATCGCCCGCTCGATCTGTCCGACGCGGCGGCGATCGCCACGCTGGTGGAAGGCTCAGATTTCGAGTTTCGTCAATTGGTGCACGTTTGCTTCTCGCCGAAGGCTGGACGAGCCACCTGCGGCATCACTCGTACTCAAGCTGCGCCATAGCCAGCCACCGCGTACGACCGAAGCGTTAGCAACGCGTCGATGGTCACTCTTCCCCGCCATTCCAGTTCTACGCCCGGGCTGATCGCTGGCCACTTGATAGGCCAGCCGCCATCGTCGCGCTGGGCGTTGGCCAAGGCGGCAAGGCCCTCGATGAGCTGATCCCGGGTGAAAAGGCCATGGCTGAATCCAATGGGAGCGGGCGCCCAGTCGAGCGGAGTATGCACATATCGGGGGGCGCTTAGGTCATATTCGATCTCGTCGGAAGAGAGCAGATAGGCACGTATCCGGGCCAATGAAGCCGCCGCCCGGTCGCGGTCGGCTGCCTGTTCCAGGAAAGCGATGGCGCAACGCAGGTCATTGAAACCGGTAGCCTGTTCATCCTCCAGGGATCGCCAGCAGAATTCAGTGCCCCGCTCCACCCAAGGGTGGGCAACGTTTCGTTTGGTCAGGATTGCGACGATCGACCCGGTCGGGTTGATCGAAGGAGGCGGTTCAGGTGGCGCTTCCCACCAAGGTGCATGGGGATAGTCGTTTGCACTCCGCAACACAAATGGCACACCGCCAGTCGCGTCCGCGGTCTGTTCAAGCCAGTCGCAGACTCCCTCCACCATCGGGTCGTCAAATCCATCCACGACATCGAGAATCTTGAGCGCCTCCTCCGCGTCGACCGGTTGGCTGTCCGGACAGCGCTTGTCCGGCTCGAGCGCATTGCCGAATCCACCGTCCGGATTTTGATAAGCCCGCAACGCTTCGCGCACGGGTTCGATCGACGCGCCCTCGAACAGGCAGGCGAAGAGATACCGGTCGACCAGCCGCGCGTTACGCAGCACGAAGTCGCGCGCGCGGACGAAACGATCGGCATCAATTCCCGATTGAATGCCACCGCCAACCGCTATCCCCCCAATCGACACAGCCCCCACTCCCTTGACGGAGTCGTTCATGAATTGTCTCCTCGATAGCGCCATGGTTCTGTATCCCCAGCAGATGAGCCTGCGCCACACCCGCGTCCGTCAGGGGACTGTCGACGTGGCCCTGGTAGAGGCCGCGGACATTGAACTCAGTCTGGCCGTGGCGGACGACTGCAAGTTCGGTGGGCTGCTCCCGGCGCTTCGCGCGGCGCGGCTGCCGATTATCGCGGCTCTGCGTTCTGGTTAGTGGTGTCCTACCAGCCGACGGCCGTGCGGGGGCGTCAATCACCCGCCTCGGCAAGCCGTCGCTCGAGTTCCGCAATCCGGGCCTCCGCTGCCCCAATGGTTTGGGCCTGTTCCTCGATGATCTGGGACTGTTCCTCAATGGTTTGGGCCTGTCCCCCAATGGTTTGCGTCTGCCTGCCTATGATCCGGGCCTGCTCCCTGGGGCTGGGCAGGAACTCGCCAAGCACCGGGTCGAACAGGCGTAGCGCGTGGCCCTCCGGGCGAAGCTCAAGGCCAAGAACCTCCGAGAAGCCCGACAGTTGGCCCCCGCGCCGTTCAAGGGGGATTGGCTCGTAGGCGCCTTCCGCATTGAGGCGACGGCCCTTCAGGCTGGGGCTAAGGTAGTCCTCAGTGGGGTCGAACTGCCAGTACTCCGTGACGCCCAGCTCCTCGTACAACTCCGCCTTGAACCCCTCGTCCCGGCGCCGCGTGCTCCTCGACGTCACCTCCAGCACGAAGTCCGCTGCCACGCCCTCTTCCCAGACTTTCCAGACCCGCCGCTCCGGCTCCCTGTCCGGCCCGAAGGCCACGAACACGTCCGGCGACACCCGCTTGGCCTTGTTGCCCTTCTCCCAGTACCACAGCATGTCGCTGCCCACGTAGGCGTCCGGGCGCACCGCGTAGCGGTCCATGAGCGGGCGCGCGAAATCGACCGTGGCGTGCCAGTGGATGGGGGTCTCGGCCATGGGCTTGCCGTCCGACTCAGGATAGTCGACGGGCGCGGGTGACTGCCGCCTCGGCGGCTTGGCGGGCGGTGCCCGAAGGGCGGCCCGGCGATCTGGAAGGGGTTCGGCTGTGGGCATGTGATGCTCCTTGGGCGGGCCGTTGCCTTGCTCGGCCTACTGTAGCATAGCGCCGTGTCCGCCCTCGCTTTGAATCACAGGTGCATGGAAGAGCACGGGTTGCACCAAACCTCCAATTCTGTCAGTGTTAAAGCTATATTTCTGACAAACAATCCCCGCGATGGAAAGCCTGTCGAAACGAATCATGCAGCACGCCCGCTCGCTGGCGGAGGCTGCGCCCATCTGCGCTGGCGCGTTGCTGCATCTCGGCAATCGGGCGGCAGTGGATCAAGCCCTGTCACGCCTTGCGCGGTCCGGAGACCTGCTGCGCGTCTGCCAAGGCGTTTACATGAGGCCCGTCGAGACCCGGTTCGGTACCTGTGCGCCCAGCGTAAGCATGGCTGTCGACGCGCTCGCCGGCCTGTGGGGCGAAACCATCGTTCCGTGCGGCGGTGCAGCGGCGAATGTGCTCGGACTAACGACGCAGACGCCTGTGCGACCTGTGTATCTGACCTCGGGACCATCCCGCCGGTTGCAATTCGGCAGCCTAAAGGTCGAGCTTCGCCATGCGCCGCGATGGCAGCTTGTGGCTCCGAACCGCCGTGCTGGCGATGTTATCCGAGCGATGGCGTGGCTCGGGCCGGAGGAGCTCTTGAAAGGGCTAGAGACGGTTCTGCCCGGCCTGTCACCCCAAGAAGTGGGCGAACTGGCCGACGCTAGAGCAACCATGCCGCACTGGATGGCCGAGCAGGTGAGCAAAGTGGTCACAGATGGATGACGTGGCATTCCAATCTTTGTCAGCGGCAAACCGCCGGGCGGCACTCGCGGCGGCGCAGGAAGCCAGCGGACAACTGGTATGCTCAGCGTAGCGAATGCTCCCGCTTTGTAGTTCAAGAGAACAAGACAAACAAGCAGTCCACGGGCATTCAACCGTGATGACTACAGTACTTGGGGAAAACAGGTATGGCCGTAAGCCAACAGTCACACACAAAAACCTCTTGGGCGCCGCGTGTAGCTGCCATTGACCTCTTCTCTGGAGGCGGCGGAATGACGTTAGGCGCAAAGGACGCTGGTATCGATGTCTTATTCGCCGTGGAGAGATGTCCTGCTGCTGCAGCGACATATCGTCAGAACTTTCCAAACATTGAATTGTACGTTGGTGATATACGAGATGTCTCTTCGCTTCCCAAACCACCACCAGGAACAAAAACGATCGTTTTTGGCGGCCCGCCCTGCCAAGGATTCTCGACTTCGAACCAGCGTACTAGGAACGCCGACAACCAAGACAACTGGATGTACCGAGAGCTAATTCGCGTAGCGGTTATATGGAAACCTGATTGGATCGTGATCGAAAACGTAAAGGGGATACGAGAGACCCTAGGCGGCTTCTTCCTTAGAGAAATCGAGACAAACCTTCGTTCGGTGGGGTACACCACAACTACTACTAGCCCGGATATTGCACGAACGTAGTTGAAGAACGGCGGAATGCCCCTGATAAT
>JAPPIX010000170.1:3210-9553 GCA_028820495.1 Gammaproteobacteria bacterium | reverse complement strand
CCTGCGAGACCGACGCCCCTAAGCTCGCCCGCCATGCCAACGCATGCTCGCGGCCACCATTGCCCGTCACCAGAACCTTCATGATCGGTCGAGTTGGATGCCGAGGCCCTCGCACCGGTCCAGGATGAAGTCCGTCATCGAGGGGGTTGGGGAAATGCAGAGGTCGCGCTCGTCAAGGGAGACCAGGCCGGACTTGAGCATCGCATCGAAGCAGTCGCTGTCCGTCGGGAAGGCGTTGCGCACGCGCTCTATCGCCCTCGCGCTCAGGCGCTCGTCAATCGCTTCGCCAGCCAAGTCAGTTGCCGCCCAGAGATCGAGCGCCCCGCCGTCCGCCAGGCACCCATGCAACCTCCCAGCCACCTCCAACGGGACACCGCTGTTGCTCAGCCTGTCCAAGTAGTAGGCCTCGCGCAACTCGCGGCCCTTGGCCAATGTGTCCTCCAAGCTGGCCGATGCAAGGGATGGCGCATCCTGTTCCGCAAGCGAGGCCCACACGGCTTGGAGGTAGCACTGCAGGTGCCGGGGCCATAGGTCCGATGCCTCCGCAATGTTCTCCGCCCAGACCTTAACTTCTTCGTCAGGGGCATCCACGCCCCATTGCCTTGAGAGGGCCAATGTGCGCCTCGCGCAGTCAACCGCTTCACTAGCGGCCAGCCTGCCCAAGCGAATGCGGCAACTTGGGCTCACGCGGGACATTCCGGCGTCAGCGAGCCGGGCGGGCGACGTTGACAGGCCTGCGCAAACCAGGAGCACAGGGAGCTTGCCTTGGGTGTGAAGGTCCGCCAGCAATGTCGCAGCGCCGCTGCCCGCCTGCAGGTTTTGCACCTCGTCAACAAACACCACCGCAGGTCGAATGCGGGACAGACGTTCGGGGGCGCACCGCTCCGCGATCATGGCAGCGTCGAGCGCCGCCTGCGGCGCCACGCTTTCGCTGGTGACGCGCTTCCCGCTCATCACGCCCCCCACACCGCCGGTTACGGCTGTCTCCTTGCGCCTTGTGGTGCGCGCCTCCTCGTTCGGGACGCCGGACATTGCCGATAGAAGGGCATGGTAAACCCCCATGACGGTCTCATCCGATGGCACGTTTTCGCGGATGACGGTGAGAACGCCTGCCGCACTTAAGCGCCTGGCCAGTTCGTGGACCAAGGCCGTCTTCCCTGCGCCTGGCGCTCCCTCTATGACGAAGGTTTGGCCTCTCGCCCCATCGGGTGGCAAGTTGCCGACCGCCCGGACGATGCGCTTGATCTCATCCCCGCGCCCGGAGAACACCAGCGGGTCGCCACGCTCCCCCGCGTCCGCAAGGTGGCTCAGCTTCTCATGCAGGGATTCCGGTGACCTTGCAGCCATTGAAGGGCTTCTCCGATGCGCCAGCGCCAAGCGACTCTAGCACATGGCGGCCTCCCTTGGGCGGAACTGCTCGCGGCCGCCATTGCCCGTCACCGGAACCTTCATCAGCTTCAGAATCCGCCCGACGACAGGTTGGTAAGGTGCCCGGTGGGGCTTTCCAGCAGGCTCTGGACCAGCACGCCGGGTCCGGCGGAGACCGAGAGCCGCCACTTGCCCCTGCCGTCACCCAGCGGATGCCGGGCCCAATAGCCGCTGTACGTCTCGTTTATCCACGGGTATTCGCCGCTCTCCAAAGCGCGCATGTAGCCCCGCGAGACCAGCCCGGCCTCCAGTTCCGCGGCGTCCAGCGTGAGCGCCGCACGTGCGGGCACGGTGATCCGGGCCGCGCCCCGGTTCGGCGGCGCCCCGCCGTCGTCGTCGGCCCCCACCACGGACACCTCGACGGCCCGCTCCGTCGGGTTCACGAGGCGCAGCCGGCTCACCTGCCGGTGATTGCTGCCGGGGTTGAAGAACGGCGCCCAGTGGCGCCCTGCCTCGAACGCCGCGACATCGTGAACCGCCCCCGTGTTGTTTCTCTCTTTATCTCGTCAGGAATTTCCCGAATTCAGCCATCGCGTTGGTTGACGAAACAATCGGAGACGCTTGCCGGGTGATGTAACGGCCCATGGCCGGAAGCTTGCTTACGGCCATGGGAGCGCCTCTTCGCATGGGCGGTGGCGCGTCACCCGTAGGGCCGTAGCGAAGCGGAGGAGCCGCGCAGCGGCTTGACGTGGTGCCGTCCATGCGACACCACGTCCGGCGATGGTGACGCATTGTGAGAAATCCGATCGGTGTAATCTGAGAATACTTGATGAGATAAAGTGCGATACAACAGTCCCCAGCGAACTTGCGAACAGGGTACAGGGGCTTCGAGCGGAAGGAAACACTGCCGCCGGTTCAGCCCGCCTCCGCGATCATCCCGGCCAGCCGGTCCGCGTCCACCGCGCCCGGCGAGACCTGGACGCCGGACGGACCCACCACAAGGAAGGCCGGCGTCCCGGTCACCCCCATGCGGCCCGCCAGCTCCCGGTTCGCGTCGATCAGCGCGCCGACCTCCTCCGACGCCATGTCGGCCCGCAGCCGCTCGACGTCCAGGCCCAGGTCCCGTGCGATCCCCTCAATGGACTCCGCGTCAAAGCCCCCCTCGTGGGCCATCAGCGCAAAGTGCGCGCCCTCGTATGCCCCTTGGTGCGCCGCAGCCAACGCCGCACGCGCCGCCTGGTCGCTTTCCTCGCCGAGGATCGGGTACTCCCGCATCTGCACCCGCACGCCCGCCAGCAGCGCCGCCGCCCGAACCGCCTCCAGCGAGCGCTTGCAGTACCCGCAGCGGTAGTCGAAGAACTCCACCACCGTCACCGTGCCGGACGGGTCGCCCAGCATCGGCACTCCCGGCGCGGCGAGCAGCTCCTCCCGGTGGTCCGAGACCCGGGCCGCCAGTTGCCGGGCCGGGTCGAGCGCCTCCCTCAGCACCTGCGGGTTGGCCAGCAGGTAGTCGCGTATCGCGGCGTCAAGGGCGGCGCCGCGCGGCGCATCCGGCTCGGCCGCCGATGGCGCAGCGCCCCGCTCCTGCGCCACCCGCACCAACAGGTCGGTGGCCGACGCTTCGGATGAGGACAGTATTTCCAAGTGCACCGGCGTCAGCAGGCCATCCAGCAACGCCACCAAGTTGCCGGTTGCGTTGTCTTCCTCAATCTCCATGAAGACCACGTGCGGATGCTGCGCGCCCCGGCCGTAGGACAGCGATCCGGTGATCCCGACCTTCAGCTCGGACACTGGCCAAGGGACGCCGTTCGAGTCCAGGAAAGACACCGTCACCACGCGGTTCGTCGGCAGTCGCAGCGTCGGCACCAGCGCCCCGTCCGCGGACCACTCGATCTCCGAACGGTTGGTCGCTTCCGCCCAGCCTGCGGACAGGTGCAGGGCCGCAAGCCCAATCGACAACGCCAAGGCAGAGCCCGCCAGTTTCAACGGTCGGTTCAGCAAGCCACTCATGAACGCCCTCCTTTCTTTGAACTTCAGTGCCGGAAATGGCGAATGCCGGTGAACAGCATGGCTATCCCGTGCTCGTTGGCGGCTTCGATCACCTCCTCGTCCCGCACCGAGCCGCCCGGCTGGATCACCGCCGTCACCCCTGCATCAGCGGCAGCGTCCAAGCCGTCGCGGAACGGAAAAAAGGCGTCCGACGCCATGACCGACCCGGCCACTTCCAATCCCTCATCCGCCGCCTTCAGGGCGGCGATTCGGGCGCTGACCACGCGGCTCATCTGGCCTGCGCCGACACCGATGGTCTGCCCGTTGCGGGCATACACGATGGCGTTGGATTTGACGAACCAGGCCACCTTCCAGGCAAATCGCAAATCCCGTGCCTCGTCGGCGGTGGGCTGGCGCTCGGTCACCACCTTCAGAGCCCCTTCATCCACCTCCCGCTCATCGGCGGTCTGCGCCAGCAAGCCGCCGCCCACGGTCTTGAGCTCAACGCCCCGGCCGGCGCCAGCGAATGGGCCGCAGTTCAACAGGCGGAGGTTGCGCTTGGCGCCGGCGGCGGCCACGGCGGTCGGCGCGATGGCCGGGGCGACCACCACTTCGGCGAACTGCCGTTCGAGCAGCGCGGCAAGCGCCGGGCCGTCGAGTTCGCGGTTGAAGGCGATGACGCCACCGAAGGCCGAGGTGGGGTCGGTGGCAAAGGCCCGCTCATAGGCTTCGCGAAGATCGGCGCCCAACGCCACGCCGCAAGGGTTGGCGTGCTTAATGATCACGCAGGCCGGCTCGGTGAAGGTCTTGACGCATTCCAAGGCGGCGTCAGCATCGGCGATGTTGTTGTAGGACAGCGCTTTGCCTTGGAGCTGCTCCGCGGCGGCAATGGTCCCCGGCGGCACCGCATCGCCCGCGTAGAACGCCGCCTCCTGGTGGGGATTCTCGCCGTAGCGCATGGCTTGCCGCTTGCGGTAGCCCAATTTGAACGCTTCCGGCAAGGTCTCCGATACAGCGTCGTCGCGCTCGAAGTAGCCCGCCACGGTGCTGTCGTAGGTGGCGGTGTGGCGAAACGCCTTGGCCGCGAAGCGCCGTCGCATGGCCGAATCCACACGGTTCGCCTGCAACGCAGCCAATACGTCTGGGTAGTCCGCTGGATCGACCACCACCAGAACATCCGCGTGGTTCTTGGCGGCGGAGCGAATCATGGCTGGCCCGCCAATGTCGATGTTCTCGATGGCCAAGGCATCGGTGACGTCAGCCCTGGCGATGGTGTCGGCAAAGGGATAGAGATTGACCACCACCAAATCAATGGGGACGATGCCATGGGCGGCCATCACCTCCCCATCGGTCGCCCGGCGCCCGAGGATGCCGCCATGAATCTTCGGATGCAGGGTCTTGACCCGCCCGTCCATGATTTCCGGGAAGCCGGTGTGGCTGGCGACTTCGGTCACCGGCAAGCCGGCCTCCGCAAGCACCCGGCTGGTGCCGCCGGTGGAAAGCAAATCGGTGCCGAACTCCCTCAGCCCGGTGGCCAGTTCAATCAAGCCGGTCTTGTCGGATACGCTGAGCAGGGCGAGCTTAGGATTCATGGTCATTTTTCATGCTGCAAACTTCCAGCCTTCTGATGGAGAGCAGGTTCCTATAGCTCAATCGAGGGCGGGACGCCCTCGCTCCGGGGGATGACGCCGGATTCTGGCGTGGCGCCTTGGAGCAAAGAGCGTCTGCGCGTACCGCACTATAGGCTTCCATCACCAGCCTATTGTAAATCGCGAAGGAAACGAAATCGTCACCTGCGCCGCAGCCGCGCCGGGATGGGGGATGGTCACCGTCACCAGGCGGGCCGTTTCAGGGGCCAGCAGGCGCAGGCGAACCAGCCATTCGGCTTCCGGCGGCTCGGCGTCCACGTATTCGCCGGGCCGGAAACGGCGGCTGCCCACTGGCTCACCGCCGAGGGTGGCGAACTCAATGTCGAAGGTGGGAAAGGGCGCCGGAATGCGCGCATCGTGGAGAACCACGAACTGCACGGCAAGCGCGCCCGGCGAGTCGGCGGAGCGGCTGATTTCCAAGTTGCGGGCGCGGTAGTCAGTCTGCAGCCAAGTGATTTGCACGGCCAAGGCGGCCAAGGCAAGAACGAGGCCGACCACCACCCAAGCGGGAAAGGACGCTCGAAGGCCCGCACGTCCATCAGGCGGCGTCAAGGCCCGGAGTGCGCGAAAGACTTTCAGGCAGGCGCCACAGCGCAAGCGCCCCTGCGCAGCCGCGATGTCCCTTTGGTGAACGTGGAAGCGGGTGCCGCAGTGGGGACACTCGACGGTCGAGGGGGTTGAACGCTCAGTCACGCCGCCGTCCCGTCAGACAAGCCCACTCGCCGTCAATGGATGGCGGGTCAAAGGCAAGGCTTGGGTAGGCCGCGGTCACCGCGTCGATTTGCGGCTCCAAAAGGCCTGCCAAGACCAATCGCCCGCCGGCATTCAAGCAGCCGCTGAGCGCCGGCCCCAACTCAATCAGGGTGTTGGCGAGGATGTTGGCCAGCACCAAGTCGAATCCCGGTTGCGGCAGAAAGGCCTCCGGCGTGATGACGGCATCCAAGGCAACGCCGTTGAACCCCGCATTCGCCTGCGTCGCTGAAAGCGCTTGGGGCTCGATATCGACGGCCACCACGCGTGCCGCGCCGAGCAGGGCGGCAGCGATGGCAAGAATGCCGGAGCCGCAACCGTAGTCGAGCACCGAGCGCCCCTCAAGGCGGGCATCGGCCAGCCAAGCAAGGCAGGATCGGGTGGTCGGATGCTGTCCCGTCCCGAAAGCCAAGCCCGGATCCAAACGCAAAACAGCCGTTTGGAGGAACGGCGCTTCGCGCCGTCCGAGGGCGGGACGCCCTCGCTCCGGGGACTACGCCCGGACAGGGCGGGGGCCCATGGGGCGCGGGGGGGCCCCCCACGCGTTGGGCCGTGGGATTTTGGGTACAAAGCCCGGGGCAAAATGC
>JAPPIX010000170.1:0-3200 GCA_028820495.1 Gammaproteobacteria bacterium | reverse complement strand
ATGCTGCCCCGTGCCAAAGGCCAGGCCCGGATCCAAGCGCAACACGGCACCGGGAAAGCCCTTAGCCCTCGATTGGGCCGTTGGAATGTGCTCTCCATCGCGAGGGACAACTGCCAAGCGGTCGCCGAAACGTAGTTCGGGCACATCGCGGGAGCGGGGAGCGACCCAATCCTGATCGCGGAGCCACTCAATGCGGCTCGCGCCAATGGCGCCGAGCGCCGAATTCAATGCTTGGGCATCCACCGCCGGCGGAAAGAGCCCGCTCAGGGTCACTCGGGGCCAGAGCGGGACGGCCCCCGGCGGCGGCTCGAGCACCTCGTCGCCGACTACCCCGCTGGCCCCGAACGACACCGACAAAGCGCCGCAGGCCAGCATCCGTTCGGACAGCGCCTCAGCCGAAGCGCCCGCCGCCTCGACGCTGATCTTCAACCAAGGCATTGATCGTGTCCTGTCCCGCGAATAAGAGCGACGGCTACTCGATGCGAAACAGGGCCTGGCCCGAGCCGACGGGCTCGCCGTCGGTCGCCAGGATTTCCACCACTTGGCCGGCGGCTTCGGCGGGAATCTCGTTCATCATCTTCATGCTTTCGATGATGCAAAGCACGTCGCCGACGCTAACTTGGGAGCCGAGATGGACGAAGGCGGCCGCGCCGGGCGATGGCGCCGCGTAGAAGGTGCCGGCCATGGGCGCATTGATGGTGGTCCGGCGCTTTCTCGGCGTCGGCGATGGCGCCGCGACCGGCGCGGGTGCCTCGGCTGGTTCTTCAGCCGCCTTGCCCCGGCCGCCGGGGCGAACGATGCGGATGGCTTCTTCGCCGCTCTTCACCTCCAGCTCGGCGATGCCGGACTCCTCCACCAACTCAATCAGTTTCTTGACCTTGCGCAAGTCCATTGCCAACTCCGTACCGCTCCTTGCCGCCGTTCAGCTTTCGACTTGGGCCATGAGCGCTTCGAGGGCGAACAGGTAGCCCTGCGCGCCGCAGCCGCTGATCACCGCTTGGGCGATGTCGGAAAGGTAGGAGGCTTGGCGGAAGGCCTCCCGCGCATGGACGTTGGACAGGTGCACCTCGATGAAGGGAATGCTCACCCCAAGCAAGGCGTCCCTCAGCGCGATGCTGGTGTGAGTGAAGGCGCCGGGGTTGATGACGATGCTGGCCACCTCGTCCTTGGCGCGGTGGATGCGCTCCACGAGTTCATGCTCGGCGTTGGATTGCAGGCACTCCACCTCGTGACCTCCCGACTCCGCCAAGGCACTGATGCGAGCGTTGATGTCGGCCAAGGTGTCGTGGCCGTAGATCTCCGGCTCCCGGCTGCCGAGCAGGTTCAGGTTGGGGCCGTGCAATACGAGAAACTTGGCCACGGAATGATGCGCTCCTTAGCGGATGCGGGGATTCTCCCCCATCGCGTCCTAGATGTCCAGTTATGGGTTAGATGCCTGCAAGATCGCCGATTTTAGCAGACGTTTGAATCAAGTCGCTCTCGCCGCCCCGGCTCTGCAGCACCGTTTCCAAGTGTTCGGCCAGTGCTTTCGCACCGATTTCGCCCTGCACCCGCAGCGTCTTCAGCTCCCGGCCGTTGCGATCGAAGAACACCAAGCTGGGCGGCCCGAACAGGCCGAAGGCGTTGAGCAGTTCCTTGTCCTGAGCGTCATTCGCCGTCACGTCGGCGCGCAACAGGTGAAACTCGGCCAAGCGGCTGGCCACAGCCGGCGCCGGGAAGACCGAGCGCTCCATGATCTTGCAGGAAATGCACCAATCCGCGTACAGGTCGAGCAGCGTCAGGCGGCCAGCGCCAGCGCCCGCGTCGATTCCCGCCCGGACATCCTCAAGGCTGCCTACGGGACGCCACTGCAATTCCCCGCCATCTTCCGCTGACGGGGCGGCGGTGAAGTGCTGCAGGGGCCGCAACGGATCGTTGGCGCCGCTGGCTGCGCCAATCAGCAGCAGCGCGCCGTAGATGGCGGCAGCGAAGCCCGTCGCCTTCCTGAAGTTGCCCCAACCCGCCTTGGCAGCGGCGTCCAGGCCGCCCAAGTAGGCGCCGCAGCCGATCAACAGCGCCGCCCACAGGACCAGGGAGACGGGGCCGGGCACCACCCGTTCCAGCAGCCAGATGGCGACCGCCAACAGGCCGACGCCAAAGACCGCCTTGACGGCGTTCATCCACGCGCCCGCCCGAGGCAACAGGTGCCCGCCGCTGGAGCCAATGATGAGCAGTGGCACACCCATGCCGAGCCCGAGGGCAAGCAGGGCGGCCGCACCGAGCACGGCGTCCTGGCTGGCGCTAATGTAGATCAGCGCCCCCGCCAACGGGGCGGAGACGCAGGGCGAAACCACCAAGGCGGACAGGGCGCCCATGACCATAACGCCGAAGTGCTTGCCGCCGCCAACCCGTCCGCCCAAGGCATCGAGGGCATTCTGCCAGCGCTGCGGCAGGCGCAGTTCATAGAAGCCGAACATGGCCAGCGACAGCAGGGCGAACAGCGCGGCGAAGACGATGAGCACCGGCGGCGACTGGAGCGCCGCCTGCAGATTCAGGCTGGCCCCGAACAATCCCATCAGGGTGCCGACCGTGGCGTAGGTGAAGGCCATGCCAAGCACATAGGCCAACGACAGGCTGAAGGCCCGCCAGCGGGTTGGCGTCTGCGTGTCGCCGACGATGATGCTGGAGAGGATGGGCACCATGGGCAGCACGCAGGGCGTGAACGCCAAGCCGATGCCGCCAATGAAGAACAACGCCATCGCCAGCAGCAGGCCCCGTTCGGCAAGCGCCGAGGCCAGCCGTTGCTCTTCAGTGGCGGGCACTCCGGACGTTGCCGCCGATTCGGCGGCGGGCGCGGCAGGCGGCGCGAAGGCGGCATCCACCACCACCCAGCGGCGCTCTGGCGGATAGCACAGGCCAGCCTCGGCGCAGCCTTGATAGGAAATGCCCACCTCCACGGGGCCTTGGGCATCGCCGATCGGCACCCGGGCCTGAACGCGATGGTAATAGACCTCCACCGCGCCGAAATACTCATCGACCTTGTCCTTCCCTGGCGGCAGCTCCGCTGGACCCAACACTGCTGCTTCGGGGTCCTTCAACGTGAAATCGAAACGGTGGCGGTACAGGTAGTAGCCGTCCGGCATGTCCCAGTAGGCCAGCAAAGCGCCATCGTCAGCGGTTTCCGTGGACAGCGCGAAGGCTTCGTCCACGGGCAGGAATTC
>JAPPIX010000203.1 GCA_028820495.1 Gammaproteobacteria bacterium | reverse complement strand
GGATCAGGCCTTGCAACCGATGATGGCTTTCGGAGAGCTTCCAGACCTCGTAGCGCGTGGGGCTGACCCGGTGGCCTAGGTAGCCAGCCCCGGCATCAAGCACCTTGGGCCGGATGCGCACCAGCGCGCCGCCCTCGGGCGCTTCGTCAACGGTCAATTCCGGCTCCCGGCACGCGACCTGCACCGGCGCCCCGCCCCGAACCAAGAGCGGATGGCCAGCCAGCGCATGCAGGGTGGCCCAGCCGGCGCGGTACTCCGTTTGGTCCCAGCGCACGATCTGGTCGAACGCGCCGATGGCCGCTCGGTCTTGGTCCGTCAGGCTTTCGAATCTATGGGCGTCGCTGCGCAGGTGCCGCAGCGGCACGATGCGGCCCTTGGACCAATTGCCGCTTTTGTTCAAGCGCTGCTCCCGAGGCACTAAATTGGGCGGCCCGTCGCGCTCGGTCCCCTCCAAGCTCCAAACCAGCCGGCGCGGCTTGACCTCGCCCTTAGCCGTCGCCTTGCGTGACTGATCGGCCAACTCCTCCAAGGCCTTGAGGGTGTGCTCCCAAGCGGGCAGCGGCTCCCCAGCGGTGCAAAGGCTCACCGTGCCCATTTGGCGGTGCAGCAGCTCGGCCTGCTGGCCAGCCTGCTCGGCCGCCTTGTCGGTCAGGTATTCGGGTTGCCGATGCAGCGATGTGAGGCACTCCGCCTCCACCCAAGCGTAGCCGTTGGCCGCCGCCAGATCGGCAAGGGCGCCTGGGTCTTCGGGGTCGGGTCCGAAGA
Organism: Gammaproteobacteria bacterium; assembly: GCA_028820495.1. GTDB lineage: Bacteria > Pseudomonadota > Gammaproteobacteria > Pseudomonadales > Azotimanducaceae > Azophilus. Next base: position 8,933 of record JAPPIX010000203.1, on the reverse strand, counting down.
TGTAATCGTCCGGGTCGCTCCACGAGTGCAGCAAGGCAGCGCAGAATTCGTCGATGGGAAGGTAGGAGGGATGGAACCCAAGGCGCTTGCCGGACAGCCGCAGCCGCGACGCCGCGGCACCGTCAACGACGGAGCAAAAGCTCTGGTGCTCGGTAAGCGACTCGCTGATGCGCAGCAGGCGCTCAAGTTCGCCGGGCGGCGCCAGCTCATGGCTGCGCACCCAGGCGAGCAGGGCCAGCGGGAAGGCGCGGTGCGGCGGGAACAGGTTGCGCTTGCGGGTGCCGACCCGCTCGGCGGCCAACGCTGCCTCAATCCCGCGGCTGGCGGCTTCGTCGTCGCCGCGCAAGGTCGCGACCAAGGCGTGGACACTGGCCCGCGCCGTGGCGACCGCCTTGCGGTCTCCCGCCTCGGGGGCCAGCTCGTCGAACAGGCCGCAGGCCTCATCCAAGCGGCCTTGGAGGATGCGAATGAAGGCGAGTTCCGCGGCGTGCTGGGCCAGATCGCTGGTCAGTTGGCGGCAGGCGGCCACCGCGTCTTCGGGATTTTGCAGGCTGTCGATGATCTCGCCGAGGGCGCCGGCGATGGCCTGCTCGGCGTGCTTGGAGGGAATTTGGGCCAGCAACGGAATGCCGAGCGGATGGCCCAGAAAGCTCCAGTAGCCGGGATGATCGACCTGCAGGCCGTCGATCCATTGGAATTTTCCGGCGACGGCGCACCAGCGCAGTTGGGTCTGCTTCCATGCCGTGCTGCTGGCGTAAGCGTAGTGGCCAGGCCGCTCGAAGTTCTGCACGAGCGGCTCCAAGCGCCCTTCGTGGTGGGCGGCCAAGGTGAATTCCAAGTAGTGGTCCGGGTGGGCGGTGATGTCGCGATACGGGGTCCGCACCGCCAAGTTCGCGTCGAGCAGTTCCCGGTTTGCCCGGCGGATGGTCGCCGAGCCGGGCGGGCGGCCGTTCAGCCGAATTCCCGCGCGGCGCAGGAGGGCCGTCACGAAGTCCGGCGCCAACTCGTAGGGGTAGGCCACGCCGTACACCTGGGCCGCCAGCCGGGCTTCAGGCGACAGCTCGTCGTAGGCTTGGGCTGGCTGGAAGTCGGGCGGCACAGTGGGGACAATTTACCTTAAAGTCGAGCATCTTTGGCGAACCGATCCGTCCAACGGGTTCGCCGCTGCCTGACGGGGCGGGGCGGCGCCGGGGCGGACGGTCGGCAATTCGCGTTTTGGCGCACGGCTTCACCGTCCAGCCCAGACGCCGTGCGCCTTTTCGCACATGCTAGGATGAGCCGCATGGACGCGCAATCCGCGGTTCAGCAGTTGCTGCTGGACCAAGGCGCCTACTCGCCGCTGGAACTGCTGCTGGCCACCGGCTTGGTGTCCCAAGGCGACTACTTGGCTTGGCGGCGCGGCGAGATTGGCAGTTTGGACGAAGCCTTGGGGGACCGCCTGTCGGCTCGGGGCCTGCTGGAAGCGGCCCGAGCCTTCGCCCTAAAGCTCGGCTTGGCAGCGGAGCGGGTGGGCTACGAAGGCTGGGAAGCCAATGCCGGTTTGGATTTGCTGGCCTCATTCGATCGGGCGCTTAACGCACTGCTGCGCATCCACTACCGCCGCATCCCCGTCGAGGGCGAGGCGCAGCTCGATCTGTTCCTCGACAGCGGGGCGACTGCGGCGCTCAATGACCTGCAAGCCGCCCTGCTGAGGCGCAACCCGCACGACGCCCGCGGGGCTTTGTTGCGGCTCGGCAAGATCAGGCCGGACCAAGCGGCCGCGCCATTGGCACAAACCCTGATCGAGGCGCTGCGAACGGCGCTTCCGGCGGACCACGAACAGGCCCTCGAACGACTGGAGCGCTTGAAGGCGGCATGGGCGCCGGCCGCATCGCGCCTGCTCGCTGGCCGCGCCCAGGACTTCCTGCGTCCGCTCTGGCAGGGCGTTGCTTCGGGGCTCGATCCATCGCGCTTCGAGGCTGCGGACTCGGAACGGCATGTCAGTTGGATTCATCGCCAATGCCTGGATTGGGAAAGCGTCAAAGCCTCCATTCTCGCGGTGCCGGACCACTGCAACGTGCCGGTTCTGGTCGAACGGCTGGCGGAGGCGGAGTGGTGGCTGCGCGACCGCATCGCGGCCGTGGCCCATTGGTTTGCGCTGTGCCGGTCGGCGCCGGAGCGGTTCAAGGCCATGCTTGACGCCCCGCGCGTTCCCGATGCCGCCTTGCTTGGGGCGTGGCGGGCCGCGAAGGCTTCGGACATTGAACCGGAGGTGACCATCGCTTGGTTTCCGGCCTGGATGTTGCTGGCGGAACCGGGCCTGGCGAGGGTTCTCGACTTTGCCGGCGGCAAGCAGCCGCCCGACCGCGCCTTCGACTTGCTGAAGGCGCTGCTGGCCACTGAGGCGGGCAGCATCGATCGCCGCGCCGAGCTGGCCGCCGTTCATCGCGGCCTGCTGGAGAAGTTCCTGGAACTGCGGGGCTGATGTCAATCAACCCCAGGGTGTCCTTACTGCTGCTTGGACCGACCCCACGGACGAGGTCGGCGCTGGACTGACATCCGCCACCAGTTTCGTTGTCGTCCCAGCCGAAATGTTCGGTCCTTCTGGAAGCGTCGTGCTGCGTCTTGCCGCGAATGCAGGTGCGACCTGCGCCATGATCAACGTCGGATTGCTCGCCTTGATCGGATACGATCCGTCGCTGGCTCCGAACCGGGTGCAGGTCACGACGGGCAGTGGGGTGGAGTAAGCGAACAGCGAATTGCAACGCGATGCGGAGCAGCGAACCGGCTTGCGGAGAAACCCTTCTTGGTCAGGAACTCTCCAATGCTTGGGCGATGATCATCAGGATTAGGTCCACCACCGTGACGTCCGCCGCAGTGTCGAGTGGCCCGTCAGGTGTCACGCAGGGCCTTTGAGTGACGCTGAGCGCACTCCCCGGGCGCGAAGGCTGGCCGATCGGCTGGCTGGCCGGGGTCGGGGCTGGGAACGGATGGGAATAGTCGCGGGCAGCGAGCTTCTCCGCATCCTCCGCGGAGGTCTGGGCCTTCTCGATTGCAATATGCAACTCGCCATCCGCGAGCGCGTAGCGGGTCTCGTTCAGGAAGTAGGTCTGCCGCCCGTCCGGGAACTCCGACGTGCGCTGCCAGACGCCAGCGGTGGCGAAGGCCCCCTCGTCCGTGAAGTGGACCTCTCCCTCGCCGAACCTATGGCCTTGGATCTCAACGCCCTGCCCCGGATAGAACCGCAGCGCCAAGGCGCCGCACAGCCGCTCCTGGGGGTTGCTCCAATGCAGCGGGGCCGGATCGATCGGCATGCAGCCGGCAGCGCCGGCCAGCAGCGCGGTAAACGCCGAGCAAACGGTGAGCAGGGTTGGCCATGACCGCCGACCGTCTTTCATGCGGGCGTGGCCAACAACGCCGGCACGAAACCGCGCCCTGCGCGAATCGCCCTTCCGCGAACATCCCCGATGGCGGACCTGATGCCTCGGCTATGGATGTAATGCTGCAATCGCAGCCCCCGGTTGGAGGGAGCCCTCACGAACGCCGCCTTCACTATCCCGGCGGAACCGCAGCTTGCCGAGTCGATGAAGTGATAGGCACGTCCAGTTTCACCTCGTCGTAAGGAACTCGTGGCATCAGTGTGCCGCGTTGCCCCCGCTCCAATTCCACCAAACCGCAACGCGACATCGTCTTCAGCGTTCGCGACAGGTTGGACTTGTTCCGGCCTGAGAGCCGGGCCAATTCGGTCAGCGAATGGGGGTTCTCCCGTGCGACCAGCGCGAGCAATTCCCGGTTGCGCTCCGAGAGCACCTTCGCGAAGCTCTCGACCGAAGTGAACCAGACCATCGGCTCGCCGCTGGCAGGCTTCTCCTCGCCGCGGGCGATCGCCAAGGTGCGCTCCTTCATCCGATCATAGGCCATGATGCCGATCTTGAGTGTCTTCATGGAATCGATCCTCTCTGCCGCAGCACGCCGTCCACCTCGTTCCAAAAGTCCTCAAGGAGTGTGGCGGCATCCTTGTAGTCGTAGTGGTGAACTCCCCGTGACCCGTGCCGATGGTCGCTCTGATTCCGTCGGCACTTGCCCCGGCCCCGCCGCCTCAGCAATGGATGCGCGTTGTCGAACCCGACGAGCCTAGTGCCATCCGGCGCGTGAAGGGTCAGCGAATACCTCAATCCATGTGGCCGCTCCTCAGTCACATTCGTTCGCATGGCGACGAATTTCACCCAGTGCCCTGCTTCATCCACGAACAGAGTCTGGCCGTGCAGATCCAACAACGTGTCGAGTGTGGAGTCACGGCCACCCGCTTTCATCGTTCAAAGTTATCACAAGGTGATAATTGGCGGAAGTTTGGGTCTTGTCTGTTTGGCAATGGCCCGCTTGGAAACGAGGGAATTCCAGCAGGTGCACCGCCCTTTACTGCGAGCTAATACATCGCCTCAATCAAATCCGCGTACTTCTCATGCACCACCTTGCGCTTGAGCTTCTGGGTGGGCGTCAACTCATCGTCTTCCGGGTCCAGTAGCTGGTCGATCAGCTTGAACCTCTTGATGGTTTCCACCCGGGCGAACTTGGCGTTGACCGTCTCGATCTCCCCGCCGATCAGGTCCTGCACCGCCTGGGTGTGGCACAGGCTGGTGTAGTTGGTGAAGGGAACGTCATGATCCTGGGCGAACTTGGTGACGTTCTCATGGTCGATCATCACCAGGCAGGTCAGGTAGGGGCGGCGGTCGCCCACCACCACCGCATCGGTGACGTAGGGGGAGAACTTGAGCTGGTTCTCGATTTCGCTCGGCGTGATGTTCTTGCCGCCGGCGGTGATGATGATGTCCTTCATGCGATCGACGATGTAAACGTAGCCGTCGTCGTCGATGCGCCCCACGTCGCCCGTGTGCAGCCAGCCTTGGCGGAAGGTCTCGGCGGTCTTCTCCGGCTTGTTCCAGTAGCCCCGTATCACGCCGGCGCTGCGGATGAGGATTTCCCCCTCCTCGGAAAGCCTGACGTCCACCTCCGCGTTGGCCTTGCCGACGCTGCCGATGCGGGTCTCCCCGGGCAGGTTGGCCGTGGCGAGGCCTGAGCACTCGGTCTGCCCATAGACCTCGAACATCGGCTTGTTCATGGCCCAGAACCAGTCGATGAGCTCCGGCGCGATGGGCGCCGCGCCGGTTGAGAGCCAGCGGCAGCGGTCCAGCCCCAGGAACACCAGGATGTTCTTGAACACCAGGAAGTCGGCCGACGCGCAGGCCAAGCGCAACGGCCAGGGCACCGATTGTCCAGCCTTGGTGAAGGCCGCTCGCTTGAGCCCGGCCTTGAGCGCCAGGCCGTAGGCGAAGCGGCCCAAGGCGGTGCCGTCCTTCAGCTTGATGGTGATGGTGGAGTGCTGCTTCTCCCACACCCGAGGCACCGCGAAGGCCACCGTCGGCGCCACCTCCTGCTGGTCTTGGACGAAGGTTTCCGGCTCCTCCACCAGGTTGACGACGCAGCCCGACTCGATGCCGCAGAAGGTGTAGAACATGCGCCCGGCCACATGGGCCAAGGGCAGAAAGCCGATTTGCTCGTCGGTGTCGTAGACGCCGTAGATGCGCTGCAGGTTGCGCATCATGAAGATCATGTTCCCTTGGCTGATCATGGCTCCCTTCGGCGGGCCGGTGGTGCCGGAGGTGTAGGTGAGGATCATCAGGTCCTCTGGCTGGGCCGTGTCGATGGCCGCCTGCCAATCGGTCCCGCGCTCCTCCCCGTAGGCAGCGCCGCGCGCGATCAGCTCCGCATAGCTCATGCACTGCGGATCGCTGAAGTTGCGCAGCCCTTCCATGTCGAAAATGATGATCTGCTCAAGGGTCGGCGTGCGCTCCCGGACTTCGAGCACCTTGTCGAGCTGCTCCTCGTCCTCGGCGAAGTAGAAGCGGGTGCCGCTGTCGTTGATCAAGTAGGCCACCTGCTCAGGGGAATCGGTGGGATAGACGCCGTTGGAGACGCCGCCGATGCAGTTGACGCCAAGGTCGGCGAACAGCCACTCCTTGCAGACTTCGCCGGCGATGGAGCACACATCGCCGCGCTCAAGGCCCAAGGATTTCAGCCCCAAGCCCACCAGCCGGGCCTGCTCGCCGTAGTCGGCCCAGCTCGTCTCGTTCCAGATGCCGAAGTCCTTCTCCCTGAGCGCCACCCTGGGGCCCCAGTCCGTGACCCGCTTCCAGAAAAGCTGCGGCACCGTGGCGCAGCCGTCAATCGTCAACGGCCCGTTCATCGCCAGGTTTTCCTTTGTTTCCAGCGGCGGCGGCCGCGCACCCCTTCATCCTTCATGCCCAAGTAGAACTCCTGGATGTCCGGGGCGTTCCTGAGGCGCTCGCAGGTATCCTCCATGACGATGCGGCCGTTCTCCATGACATAGCCGTAGTCGCCGATGTCCAGCGCCATCTTGGCGTTCTGCTCCACCAGCAGCATGGTGACGTTGCGCTCTTGGTTCAGCCGCACGATGATCTCCGCGATCTCATGCACCAGACGCGGCGACAGGCCCAAGGACGGCTCGTCGAGCAGCATGAGGTCCGGGCGCAGCATCAGGGCGCGGCCAATGGCCAGCATCTGCTGCTGGCCCCCGGAGAGCACTTGGGCCGGCTGCCTGCCGAACCCTTTCAGCACCGGGAAATAGCCGTAAACCTGCTCGATGTCCGCGTCGATTTCGCCATCCCGGCGCGAGTACGCGCCCATGCGCAGATTCTCCTCCACGGTCAGGAAGGGGAACACCTCCCGTCCCTCGGGCACATGGCCAATGCCGCGCCGCGCCACCCAGTCCGGATCCCGCGCCTGGATGGCCTCGCCCTGGTACTCGACGACGCCCTTCTGCGGTTCCATCGCGCCGCTGATGGTCTTGAGCACCGTGGTCTTGCCCGCCCCGTTGGCGCCGAGCAGGCTGACGATCTGCCCTTCCCGAACCGTCATGCTGACCCCGCGAATGGCCATGATCGGGCCGTAGTAGGTCTCGATGTTGCGCAACGCGAGCAGGGAATCCACAACTAGTCTCCGAGGTAGGCCCGTTGCACTTGCGGATGGCTCTGCACCTCCGGCGGCGTGCCGATGGTGATCAGCGCACCGTCCGCCATGGCCAGCACACGGTTGGATGCCCGGCTTACCAGGTTCATGTCGTGCTCCACCATCATGACCGTCACGCCGAGCTCCTCGTTGATGTCCTCCAGCCAGAAGGACAAATCCTCGGTCTCCTCCGGGTTCAGGCCCGAAGAAGGCTCGTCGAGCAGCAGCAGCCTCGGCCGCAGGCACAGCGCGCGGGCGATCTCGACCATTTTGCGGGCGCCGAAGGGCAGTTCGCTGATCGGCTTGTCGCGGTAGCTTTGCAGGTCCAGCAGATCGATGACATCCTCCACCGATTCGCGCAACGCCAGTTCACCGCGCCGTACCGACGGCAGGAAGAACAGCTCCGAGAGCAGGTTGCTCCGCCGGTGGATGTGGCAGCCTATGAGCAGGTTCTTCAGCACCGTTTCCCGCTCGAACAGCTCCGTGTTCTGAAAGGTCCGGGCGATGCCGATTTCGGCAATGCCGTGGGCCGGCAACCCGGTGATGTCCTGGCCATCGAAGGCCATGGCACCCTCGTCCACGTCATAGATGCGGCTGATGAGATTGAACACCGTGGTCTTGCCCGCCCCGTTCGGCCCGACGATGCTGAACACCTCCCCCGGCTCCACCGCAAACGACAGCTCCCGCACCGCCTTGACGCCGCCAAAGCTCACCGACAGGTTGTCTGCCATCAGCAAGCTCATCGCAGCCGCTCCGTGCGCAAATAGGTTTTCTGGCGTTTGTAGGTGGCCCGGCGATAGATAGGAAACTCCTCGAAGAACAGCCGGATCTTGCGCCAGCGCCCGTATAGGCCGTCGGGTTCGTAGATCAGGAACAGCACCAGGATCAGGCCGAAAACGCCTGCCTCAAGGCCCGGTATCTGGCTCACGGCAGGCGGGGCCGAGTCGCGGAGCAAGGCGATGCCTTGCGGCAGGAGGCCGATGAAAACGGCCCCGTAGATGACCCCGTGCATGGAGCCGAGGCCGCCCACCACCACCATCAGCAGCAACGAGATGGAGGTCGCCAGCGTGAAGGCATCGGGCGCCAAGTAACCGATCTTGTGGGCAAACAGGCCACCAGCCAAGCCGGTGAAGGCGGCGGAGATCCCGAATGCCAAGGTTTTGGTGTAGGCGATGTGAATGCCCATGCTCTCCGCCGAGGTCTCCGAATCCCGCACTGCCGCCATGGCCCGACCGGTCGGGCTGCGCAGCCAGTTGAGCGCCGCCACCATCGACAGGAACAACGCCAGCAGGCAGAGATAGTAGAAGGCAACCGGCGCGGAGAGGTCGATGCCCAGTTCCGCCCGAGGCACCGGCATGCCCCGAAAGCCGCCGGTGACCGACACCCAATGGGACAGCACCTGCTCCACGATCACCAAGAAGGCCAGCGTGGCCACGGCCAAGTAGATGCCGGTCATGCGCAACGCCGGAATCCCAACCGCGATGCCCACCACCCCGGAGAACCCGGTGGCCGCGGCCAAGGCCAGCGGAAAGGGCCAGCCCTGGTTCAACAGCCAAGCGTGGCAGTACGCGCCGATGGCCAGAAAGGCGGCATGGCCAAGGCTCACTTGGCCGGTGTAGCCCACCAGCAGCATCAGCCCGACGCCGGCGATGGCGTAGATGTAAACCAACGCCATTTCGCCCAGCAGGAAACGGTCCAGCCCCAGCGGGGCGAGCAGAACCGCCAGCGCCAGCAAGCCGTACCAGAAGCGCTGGCCGTTGTGCTTGAACAGGTCGATGTCCTGGGCGTAGGACGTCTTGCGAATGAAACGCATCGCTCCGCCCCCTATTTCTCTTGATCGCGGAACTCGGCGCTTCGCGCCGTCCGCGGGGGGGGGCCCCCCGCGCCCCCGGCAGGGGGGCCCCACCCGCGGGGGTACCGGGGGCGGG
>JAPPIX010000275.1 GCA_028820495.1 Gammaproteobacteria bacterium | reverse complement strand
CAGCTCAACGCCGGCCGCGGCCGGGGGCAGCCACAGCAGGGCAAGCAAAACCGTCTTGAGGCAATTTGGCATTCGCGTTCTCCGTAAATTGGCACTGCCGGATGTTAGCGGAAACCCGGCGTGCAGTGTTGGGAAAAACGTGCAGTCGGTCGCCTACCGGCAATTTAAACGTATCTTAAGGGGGGGGGGGGGCATGTCAACTGTCAAGGAACGGGCAGTTGAGGGGCCAGCGGTTGATGCTGGCCATCCCAGCCCTTGTCGCGCCGGGCGGCTATCGGATCAGGAACCGCTCCCAGTCAGGCCCAGCTCCTCCGCCCGGCGGAGCAGTTCGGGTCGGCTGGCGGCGTTCAGCTTGGCGAACAGCTTGCGCAGGTAATAGCGCACGCCGTGGACGCTGAGGCCGAGCAGGCTGGCCATGGACTTGACCGGGGGATTGCCCGGCAACAACCGCAGAACTTCGCGCTCGCGGTCGCTGAGCGACAGCCCCGAGCGGTCTTCGGCACGGCGCATGGCGGCCAGCAACAGCTGTGCGGTCCCGCTTTCAGCGGCGCCCGGATCGGCACGGCGGAAGAACCGGCGCAAGGGCGCTTCGCAAGCCTCCCTCTCCAGCACCATGGGCAGCATCAGGGGCGATTCGGCGAACAGGCCAAGGTAGCGCCGCACCTGCCGCAGGCTCGCCTCCGAGTCCCCGGCCTGCTGTTCCAGCCTGACCCTCAGCGCCACCGCCCGCAGCTGCGTCCTGCGGAAGCCGCGCCCTTCGGCGGCGGCGTGGTAGGCGCGCAGGAGGTCCCGGGCCTCGTCGTAGCCAGCGGTCGCGATAAGCAGGCGCGACCGCGCCTCGCACAGGCTCTCGACCTCCCGCCAGCTCAGGCGTTCGGTGTCAACGCATGACGCGGCGGTCGAAGGGAGCGCCGCTTGCTGCCATGCGCGCTCGGCTTCCTCGATGCGCCCGGCGACGACCAGCGCCGTCACTTGGGCGGCCGCCAGCAGCCTCGCGTAGGCTGGCATGCCCACCGCTCGGATCCGAACCAGCGCCTTCTCCGCGAAGGCCGCGACCTCATCAGCGCCCCCGGACACCAGCTTGGCTTGGGTGAACAGGCTAAGCGAGGTGGCGAACGAGGAGAACGACAAGCCCCTCTCGGTCAAGGCCTTGCGGATCCCGCCCGGTTCGGTGGCCGCCGACGGATCGCATTCCAGAAGAAGCTCCCGGCGCGCAACTTCGCAGGACATCATCGCGACCGGATCGAGGAGCAGGTGCGTCCTGACCACCTGCCGGGCCTTGCGGAAGCGCGTCTCGGCGTCGGGCACCGCTCCGCGCAGGAAGTGGATCTGGGCGTGCAGCAGCCCGCCGTAGAACTCGATGTACTTGCTCGTGCGGAGCAGTTCCCTTGCCGTCGTGAGCCGTTCCAGAGCTTGGTCGAACTCGCCCTTGATGAAGTGCAGCACGCTGAGCCGGTATTCGAAGTGGCCGCGCGTCGGCGCATCCAGCCCACGCCGCCGGCAGAGTTCCACAGCGTCTTTGAAGACCGTGCGCATCCACGGGGAATTGACCGGCTCGCCCCGGTAGAGTCCCATGGTGCCCCGCACGATGCAATCGTCTATGTGTGCGTCACCATGCGTTCCGCCCTCCTCGCCGCCCTCCCGCTTCGCTGCGGGAGCGCACTCTGCATAAAGTGCACTGGCGTCATGATGCCTCCCGGTCAGGGTCAAGTGGATGCAGCGCGCGAGCCCCAGGCGCGGCGAGGCAGCCACCACGGCTTCCGGCAGCAGCTCGTTGGCCTCATGGTAGGGCGTGACCCCGTGGCGCAGCCACAGCCGCACACCGCCGGTTCCCACGAATATCTCCCCGGCCAATTGCGCATCAGCGCCTGCAACGGCGTGGCGCATGCCCGCGACGGTGTCGCCGCGGAGCGCGAGCGCGCGAGCGATTCGCCGATGGATGCTCCGCGCCCGCTCGGGATCCTCCCGGAACCGCTGCGCGGCGCAATGCGCCCGCAAAAGAGGATGGAGGCGCCAACTGCGCGTTGCGCCGGAAAGCAACGGCTCCAGCAAACCGTCGAGGGCGCCTAGCGACCGCACGCGCCGCAGCGCATCGATGGACGGCAGGGCCTCCTCCAGCAGCGCGTCGTCCGCCCACTGGAACAGGCCCAGATCCAGCACGGCGTCCCTAGCGTCCGCGGCGAGGCCGACAAACAGGCGCGACTCGATCCAATTGGCGGAGAGGCCGTCTTCGCCGCCAGCGCTGCCGCTTTCCAAGTTGCCGCTGTTGCGCGACACCCGCAGGGCGAAAGGCCAGCCAGCGGAACGGGAGGCTTCACGGGCCAGCGCGCGCCGGGACAGGCCATTGTCGAAGAACGCGGATACCTCCGACCGTGCGAAGCGCAGGTCTTCGGCGCCGAGAATTTCCGCCTGTCCGTCCAAGGCCGGTCCTGCCACGTCCAAACCATCGGGCAGCCGCCGCCCGGCGAAGGCCAGATGCAGGTTGGGCGGGCCCTGCCGCAGCAGGAACGCAATCAACGCCACGGAGGCCGAGTCCGTCAGTTCCTCAAGGTCGTCCAAAGCGATCACGAACGGCCTGCCCATTGCCTGAAGCTCCTGCGCCACCATCGCGGCCCGGCTGGCGGCTGGTTGGGCCACCAACCCTGCATCGGGCCGGTCGCGGACGACCAAGCCCGCGCTGGCGCAGGCGGCGGCGATGTAGGTGTCCAGCGTGTCGGACGCGTCGCTCCCGTCCAGCGACAGCCAGGCAGCCGCCACGCCGTTGGCCCGTAACTGGCGGCAGCACTCCGCGAGCAGCACCGTCTTGCCGAATCCCCCGCCCGCCTTGAGAACCGTCAACCGGCGCTGGGTCGGCATCGCCCGATTCACCAGTTCGGGCCGGTGGACGTAGCCCGCCACCCGCTGGGGAAGGCTCACGCGCTGACGGAGTATCCAAGGAAAGGCCTCGGCAGGGAATGCCGGGGCCGGCCCTTGCGCCCGCGAATTCGGATCGTTCGTCATCGGCTAGGCAACTTATAGCAGCCCTGGGCCAAACGCCACTCACTGGATCCGGCAAGTGCCACAAATGGGAAATGCTGGCCTCCCAATTCCACCGGGTGCGCAAATCGATTACAGTCACAGCTTTTTTCGCGGGAGCCCCTGCGGCTACGCGACCACTCAAAGGCAAGGGCAAACCATGCAGATCGGCGCACCCAAGGAAACCTGGCCTGGCGAGCTGCGCGCGGCATTGACGCCCGGCGGGGCCAGGAAACTCAAGTCGGCCGGCTTCGAGGTCGCCGTCGAGGCCGGCATCGGTGGCGCCGCTGGCTACCTCGACCCCGACTACGCTGAGGCCGGCGCAGCGGTGACGGAGGATCGGGCCGGCCTATTGGGTGCCTCCGACATCGTGCTGCGGGTGCGCAAGCCCCCCGCAGACGAGCTGGCGCTGCTCAAGTCCGGCTCGGTCCACATCAGCTTCCTCGACCCGTTCAACGAAAGGGCGCTCGTTGAGAGCCTCGCAGCGCAGGGCTTAACCGCCATCTCCATGGAGATGATTCCGCGCACTACCACCGCGCAAAAGCTGGACGCGCTGTCCTCCCAAGCGAGCCTCGCCGGCTACGTCACCGTCATCCTTGCCGCCGCCCACAGCCGCAAGATCTTCCCGATGATGATGACGCCGGCGGGCACCATCGCCCCGAGCCGGGTGTTCGTCATCGGCGCCGGGGTGGCCGGCCTGCAGGCCATTGCCACCGCCAAGCGGCTCGGCGCCCGCGTGGAGGCCTTCGACACCCGGCCCGTGGTGGCCGAGCAGGTGCGCTCCTTGGGCGCCAAGTTCGTCGAAATCGACTTGGGCGAGATTGGCCAGACCGAGCAGGGCTACGCCAAGGAGCTGACGCCGGAGCAGCTCGATTGGCAGCGCGAGGGCCAGAAGAAGATCATCGCCCAATCCGACGTGGTGATCACCACCGCGCAGGTCTTTGGCCGTCCCGCGCCGCGCATCGTCACCGCCGACATGGTCGCCGGCATGGCGCCGGGCAGCGTGGTGGTCGATATGGCGGCCGAGAGCGGCGGCAACGTCGAAGGTTCGGTGCCTAATGAGGTGGTCGATGCGGGCGGCGTCAAGATCGTGGGCCTCGGCAACCTGCCTTCGGAAGTCTGCCGCCACGCCAGCGACATGTACGCCGCCAACCTGGTCAACCTGCTCGACGAGTTCTGGGATGCGGAGAACGGCGCGCTGAGTCTCGACCGGGACAACGAAATCGCTGCCGGCTGCGTCATCACCCAAGGCGGCGGGGTCGTCAATCCGACCATCCAGAACCTCTATCAGAACGCCTAAAGGAGCCTGACTATGGAAGCGGTGTTTCTCGCCTTTGTGTTGATGCTGTCCATCTTCCTAGGCTTCGAACTCATCTCCAAGGTGCCCGCCACGCTGCACACGCCGCTGATGTCCGGGGCCAACGCCATCTCCGGGATCACCTTGGTCGGCGCGCTGACCTCGGCGGGTGCCGGCATAGAGGCGATGGCCACGGTCCTCGGCGCCGCGGCGGTGGCCTTCGCCACCATCAACGTGGTCGGCGGCTACTTGGTCACCAACCGGATGCTCAGCATGTTCCGGAAAAAGGAGGGTCCGCCCCAATCGACAGGCCAGCCGGGAGCGTCCGCGTGAGCGCTGAGTTGATTAATGTCTGCTACATCGCCGCAGCGGCGCTGTTCGTCTTTGGCCTGAAGCAACTCGGCTCGCCCGCCACGGCGGTGCGGGGCAACCTGCTGTCGGCCACGGGCATGCTCATTGCCATCGTGGTGACGCTTTTTTCCAAGGGCATCCTGGAATTCCAGTGGATTCTGGTAGCAGCCGCATTGGGCGCCTTGATTGGCGCGGTGGCAGCGCAAAGGGTGGCCATGACCGCCATGCCGGAAATGGTGGCGCTGTTCAACGGCTCCGGCGGCGTGGCCAGCCTGCTGGTCGGCTGGGCGGCGCTGTACAACACCGGCAACACCACCTTCACCTACATCACCATCCTGCTGTCGGTGCTCATCGGCGGCGTCACCTTCTCCGGCAGCATCATCGCCTGGGGCAAGCTCTCGGAAGTGATGACCAGCCGCGCCCTGGTCTTTGGCGCCCAGCGGGCGGTCAACGCCTTGATCCTGATCGCCCTGATTGCCTGCGGCGTGCTCTTCTGCCTGGATCCCGCCCTGGACTCGCCCTACCTCTACGCCGTGGTCGCCTTGAGCCTGCTGTTCGGCGTGATGGTGGTCATACCCATCGGCGGGGCAGACATGCCGGTGGTGATTTCGCTGCTCAACTCCTACTCCGGGTTGGCCGCCTGCGCGGCCGGCTTCGCCATCCAGAACAACATCCTCATCGTGGCTGGCTCACTGGTGGGCGCCGCCGGGATCATCCTCACCAACATCATGTGCAAGGCGATGAACCGATCCTTGGCCAACGTGCTGTTCTCGGGATTCGGCGCGGTGAAGACCGCCAGCAAGGTGGAGGGCGAGGTCAAGCCCATCAACGCCGAGGACGCCTTCCTGATCCTTGAGGCGGCATCCTCCGTGGCCTTCGTGCCAGGCTACGGCATGGCCGTGGCCCAGGCGCAGCACGTGGTGCGGGAGTTGGGGGAATTGCTTGAGGGCAACGGAGCCGAGGTGTCCTACGCCGTCCATCCGGTGGCCGGGCGCATGCCGGGGCACATGAACGTGCTGCTCGCGGAAGCCAACGTCCCCTACGACCAACTCATCGAAATGGACGACATCAACCCACGCATCGACAACATCGACGTGGCGGTGGTGATCGGCGCCAACGACGTCGTCAACCCGGCGGCGCGGGAGGATGAGAACAGCCCCATCTACGGCATGCCAATCATCAACGTGGACCATGCCCGCACCGTGTTCGTGCTCAAGCGCTCCATGGCCTCCGGCTTTGCCGGAGTGGACAATCCGCTGTTCTTCGGCGACAACACGCGCATGCTGTTTGGCGACGCCAAGGCGTCCATCTCCGCAGTGGTCGGGGAGTTTAAGGGCTAGGGCCCCAACTCACTCCACCGGCAGACTGCGGGCGCGGGCCGTATCCGGCTGCCCACCGACCACGGTACCCCAGTCCGTGTCGAGCACCCGCCAAAGATTGCCGATGGCGCGGCGGCCGAGCCGCATGGACAGTATCTCTTCGGTGCCGCGCAGGGCTTGCTGCGCACTGCGGATCATCTTCAACCCTTCGTCGGTGAAGACGATTCGATTGGCGCGCCGGTCAAATGGGTCGGGCATCTGGGTGACGATGCCATCCTTGCGCAGTTCATTGATCTGCAGTTGGATGGCTTGACGGGAAACCCCCAAGGCGCGCGCCAAGGACGCGCCCCGGGTGATGCCGTTGGACAAATTGATGAGAATCATCCTCTGTGTGCGGGTGCGGGGCGCGTAGCCGCCTTCACGCATGCCGTTGAGCAGACTTTCGTCCATCCAGCGGTAGGCCCGCAGAAGACCCAATATGAGCAGGCCGTCCGGATTGGCCTCAGCTTTTTCTTCGGCTATGCCTCGGTCGATTTTCACAAGCTGCTCCCACCACGGCGACGGCAAGAGGAATGACGCCAACCGCTAACGATCGATTCCCAACATCAAGTCCACTGCGTGTCGCCGTAGTTCGGTTATCGTTCCACGCGAGCAAGTATTACATATTCAAGGTTCCTGTCAAAATCCCGTAACTCAACCCGGCAATCAAGGAGCAACCCATGGAGCTTTTCGAAGTCATGCGCACCGCTTTCGCGGCCCGAAACTTCACCGACAAGCCCGTTAGCGACCAGACCCTGCGCAAGCTGCTCGACAACGCCCGCTTTGCGCCCAGCGGCGGCAACCGCCAAGGCTGGAAGGTGATTGCGGTGCGCGAAGCCGCCACCCGCGCTCGGCTGGCGGCGCTCATCGAGCCGACCTTCAAGCGCTACATGGCCCAGATGCTAGCTGGCGAGGCGCCGTACAACACCGTCAACCCCTCCCAAGTGACGGATGCCGACATCGAGGCGGTGAAGCTGCCGGAAGGCATCATCAGCCAAGTCACCCAAGCGCCGGTGGTGCTGCTGGTGTTCGTTGACCTCAGCGTCGTGGCCTCCTTTGACCGCGACCTCGACCGGGTGGGCGTCATCTCCGGCGGGTCGATCTATCCATTCGTCTGGAACATCCTGCTGGCAGCCCGCAACGAGGGCTTGGGCGGCACCTTGACGACCTTCGTCGGCGCCCAGGAGGAAGCACTCAAGAATCTGCTTGGCGTGCCCCGGCAGATGGCGTTCGCCGCCATGCTGCCCATTGGCGAGCCGGTGAAGCAGCTCACCCGCCTTAAGCGCAAGCCAGTGGATGAGTTCGCCATGCGCGAACGCTGGGATGGACCGCCGCTGGACGCCTGATTTCTTTGTTGGACTTGAACTGCGGCAAGCTGTAATTTGGCGGTTGCGGGCAAAACGGGGACGGCATGGAGCAAGCGGGCGAATATCGAATCCCGGCGGAACGGGCGGTCGTATGGCGTTCGCTTAACGACCCTGCCGTGCTGGCCCGCTGCATCGATGGCTGCCAGTCCATGGAGCAGCTCGCTGACGACCGCTTCGCCGCCACGGTCAAGGCGCGGGTCGGCCCGGTTCGGGCCACCTTCGATGTCGCCTTGACCCTCACCGACATGCGCCCCCCGGAAAGCTACGTCCTGGAGGCCGAAGTCAAGGGCAAGACCGCCGGCTTCGGCAAGGGGACGGCAGAGGTCGCCCTTGCGGATGCCGACGACGGCGCCACCCTGCTGAGCTACCGCGTCGTCGGGCGGGTCGGGGGAAAGTTGGCGCAGATCGGCGCCCGCCTGATCGACAGCGCCGCCCGCAAGATGGCGGACGACTTCTTTTCCGCCTTTCACCAAGCGGTCGATCCGACAACGAAACCATCATAGGAAACCCCATGAACCTGACCCTGACCGTAAACGGCGTTGAGCACAGCCTGGATGTCCCGGCCAACACCCTGCTCGCGGACCTGCTGCGCACGCAACTGCGCCTCACCGGCACCCATGTCGGCTGCGACACCAGCCAGTGCGGCGCCTGCACGGTGCATCTAGACGGCCGTTCCGTCAAAGCCTGCACGGTGCTCGCCGCTCAAGCCGACGGCCGCGCCGTGACCACCATCGAAGGCATCGGATCACCAGACGATCTGCACCCGATGCAGGCCGCGTTTCGCGATTGCCACGCCCTGCAGTGCGGCTTTTGCACGCCGGGCATGATCATGCGCGCCATCGAACTCGTCGAGAGCGGCGCTGCCCTGGACAACCGCACGGTGCGCGAGGCCCTTGAGGGTAACATTTGCCGCTGCACCGGCTACCACAACATCGTCAAGGCGGTGCTGACCGCCAGCGACACCATGCAGGAGCAAGCCCAATGAGCGCGGAAACCGGCATCGGCGCTGCCGTCAAGCGTCGCGAAGACCTTAGATTCATCACCGGACGGGGCACCTACACCGACGATCTCAACGTGCCGGGGCAGACCTACGGCGTGTTTCTGCGCTCGCCCTACGCCCGCGCCAAGATCAACGCCATCGATGCCGCCCAAGCGCTGCAAGTCGAAGGCGCATTGGCCGTGTTCACCGGCCAGGACACGGCGGCGGACGGCTTGGGCGATCTGCCCTGCGGCTGGCTGGTCAAGTCAAAGGACGGTTCGGACATGGTCTCCGCGCCCCATCCGCCACTGGCGGTGAGCCAAGTGAACTACGTGGGCGAGCCCTACGGCTTGGTGGTGGCCGAAAGCTTGGCCGCGGCGCAAGAGGCCGCTGACTTGGTGGCGACTGAGTTCGAGGAGCTGACCCCCGTCGTGGCCACCACCGAGGCCGCAGGGGCCAGCCCCATTCACGAGGGCCTTGAGGCCAACCTAGCCTATGACTGGGAACTTGGCGACGAGGCAGCCACCGACGCAGCGCTGGCTGCGGCGGCTCACGTCACGCGGCTCGACCTGACCAACAACCGCCTGATCCCAAACGCCATCGAGCCGCGGGCGGCGCTGGCCACTTTCGATCCGGCCAGCGGCGAGTACCAACTGCGCACCACCAGCCAGAATCCGCACTTGGAGCGGCTGGTGCTCTCGGCCTTCGTGCAGATCGCCCCGGAGCACAAGCTGCGCGTGGTGGCCCCCGACGTCGGCGGCGGGTTCGGCTCCAAGATTTTCGTTTACGCCGAGGAAACCGTCGTCACCTGGGCCGCCGCCAAGGTCGGCCGGCCCATCAAGTGGACCGCCCAGCGCAGCGAGTCCTTCCTGTCCGACGCCCACGGCCGCGACCACGTCACCCAAGCCGAGCTCGGCTTGGACGAGGCGGGCCACTTCGCGGCGCTCAAGGTGCGCACCACGGCCAATTTAGGGGCCTATCTCTCCACCTTCGGCTCATCGGTGCCCACCTTTCTTTACGGCACCCTGCTGGCCGGGCAGTACAAAACTCCCAACATTCACGTGCAGACCCTGGGCGTTTACACCAACACCACGCCGGTGGATGCCTACCGGGGCGCCGGACGCCCGGAGGCCACCTTCGTGGTGGAGCGCATCGTCGAAGCGGCGGCCCGGGAGACCGGCCGGGACCCTGCCGAACTGCGCCGCCTCAACATGATCGAGCCGGAGGATTTCCCGTACGAAACGCCCGTGGCCTTGGTCTATGACACGGGCAACTACCAAGCCAGCTTGGACAGGGCCCTTGAGCTCGCGGACTACGGCGGCTTCAAGCAGCGCCGAGCGGCATCCGAGGCCGAAGGCAAGC
>JAPPIX010000187.1:7143-9823 GCA_028820495.1 Gammaproteobacteria bacterium | reverse complement strand
GCGACCTGTTGCGCTTCGAGCAGGTCGCTGAACAGGCCGATGGCGTAGGTGCCGGTGCCGATCACCAATACGTTGGCGGCAAACATGGTGAAGGCGATCGCGGTTGATTGGATGCTGCGCGGCGCTTCGTTGAGGACCAGCGAGATCATGGCGCCGTAGGGGAACGCGAGCAGGAACACCGTGGCGCCCATGCCCACGTAGAATCCGGTGCTTTCCGGCGCCGCCATCCGGAAGAGGATCACCAGCGGCCAGGTGGCCGCGCCCACCAGCGCGACAAACAGCGCATGGGTCGTGTGGAATCGACGGGCGAACCAGTCCGCGGCCAGGCCGCCGAGCATGGCGGCTGGAATGGCGCACAGTAGGTACACCGATCCGTACAGGGATGAGGCCGTCGATTCCGGAAGGCCTTTTTCAGTGACGAGCCAGAGCTGCATGAACTGGCCGCTGGCGTATATCGCGTGCAGCAGAGAGATGCCCAGAACCGCCTGGCGGAACGCGGCGTTGCCACGAACCGAGGCAATGAGCGCTCGCACCACCGTGCCCGCGGACGCCGCAGCGCTGTCGCCCTCGCCCGCGGGATCGACCGGCGGCGCAAACGACTTGGGCTTGAAGCGGGCGGAGGCCGCGAGCACCAGGGCCAAAAGGAGGCCGGCAGCGCCGAGGGTCATGAACATCATGCGCCAACCGATCGCTTCCCCCAAGGTGCCGGCGAGCCAGTAGGCGAGCCCCAATCCGATGTGACTGCCCATGAAGAACAGGCCAAAAACCGTCGCCCGCTGGCTGGGTGCAAACAACCGGCCAAGAATCCCAGCGGCCGCCGGATGCAGCGTCGCTTCGCCGATGCCGACCGCCATGCGTGGCAGCAGGATCTGCAGGAAGTTCCTCGACAGCCCAGTGAGCCAAGTCATGGCGCTCCAAAGCGCGATGCCCCAAGCGATGACGCGGGATGGGTTGAAGCGGTCGGCCAGCACGCCCATGACCGGGCCGCTGAGGGCATAGACCGCGACGAAGGCGAATCCGGTCAACAGCCCGAACTGCTGGCGCGACAGATCGAGTTCAACGGTGATCTGGGCGGCAAAGGCCGGGAGCATGTGCCGGTCAACGTAACTCAGCACGTTGATCAGTACGAGCAGCGCCAGCACGTAGTAGCGGGAGGCCGTCGTTGGTGGGGTTTGCTGTTCCGAAGGGGGCAGAGGTCCGATCGCCTTCGCCGGTTCAGTTGCCATCGCCGGGCCGGCAGTCGCTCATGCACCGCGCCGCCCGAACATCGGGAATGCCGCCGTTGCCCATGCCGCCCTCTGCATCGGGCGGGCCGGGCCACAGCCCGTGATCGGTGGTCATGCCGTGTCGATTGGGCAGCCGGCCTTGCAGGTCCGCCACGTTGCTGTGCGAGAGGCTAAAGGTCTCCGGCACGATCCCGGCAAGGTGGAGCAGATAGGCGGTCAGCGCGTACACATCATCCGGCGGCAGGGACTTCGGCGCCTCCCAAGGCATGGCGCGCTGGATGTAGTCGAACAGGGTGGACAGCGTGGGCAGCCGCATGAAGGTGGTGCGCTGCGCTGTCGCCGAATTGGCCAGCGCCTGCGCATGGCCGGTGCGAATGTCGTCCGAGGTGGTGCCCCCGATCAGCGGGGTGAAGAAGGCGTCCGACTCCCCCGCGCCGCCGTGGCAGGCCACGCACTGCGCTCCGTAGAGTTCCCTGCCACGGGCGACGCTGCCCTCTCCTTCGGGCAAGCCTTGGAAATCGGAGCGCACGTCGATGTCCCAAGCTTGCAATTCCGCAGCGGTCGCAGCTCGCCCAATGCCGGGATAGCGCTCCCCGGCCCATGCCGACGCCGTGGCACAGACGAGCGCCAAGGCCGCCCACTTAGACCACTTGCACATTGACGACCTCGCCGCTGGGGCGAACTTGCCAAGACTGGATGGCGTGGTTGTGGTAGATCGACCCCGTGCCGCGCACCGCCCGCAACTCACCAGGGGTGGGTTGAACGTAGCCCGTCTCGTCGATCGCGCGAGATTGCAGCACCGCCGCTTGGCCATCCCAAACCCAGTCGAAGTTGAATCGGGTGAGCGCCTTGGCAAGCACCGGCGCTTCGAGGCGGGCGCTGCGCCAGTTGCGGCCGCCGTCCACCGAAACGTCCACGCCTGTCACCCGGCCCCGGCCCGACCAAGCCAGCCCGGAAATGTTGTGGAACCCGCGGCTCAGCAGCGTCTGACCGCCCGAGGGGGTAGTGATGACCGACTTGCACTCCTGGATGGAAGTGTATTGACGATGTTGGCCATCGGGCATGAGATCGATGTAGTGCAACGATTCCTCGCGGGTGGCGTACGGCGCGTCCCCCACCTCGATGCGGCGCAGCCACTTCACCCAGGAGACGCCCTGCACCCCCGGCACCACCAACCGCAGCGGGAAGCCGTTCTCCGGGCGCAGCGACTCGCCGTTCTGGCCGTAGGCCACGAGCACCTCGCCGGATTCGATCAACGCCATGGGGATGGTGCGGGTCAGCGAGGCGCCATCGGCGCCTTCGGCCAGGGCGAAGCGCGCGCGCCGGAAATCCACGCCGCACTCCTCCAGCAACAGGCGTAGCGGAACGCCCGTGAACTCGGAGCAGGAGAGCAGGCCGTGGGTGTACTGCACCGTGGGCATCGTCGCGCGAGCCCGCTCGGTGCCGGTGTTGCC
>JAPPIX010000187.1:0-7043 GCA_028820495.1 Gammaproteobacteria bacterium | reverse complement strand
CCCACCGGGGAAAGGCCTGGCAGCTCGCGTCGCTGCAGGGCGCTGCGATGCCGGGATGGCGAGCCATAGGGCCGAGCGGCAACCGGGCTGCCTGGGCTAGTGGTCCAGGGCGGCAGATTGACGATGGCCGGGTCGGCCTCGCCCGCTTTCGCCCCGAGCGGCGCACCCGCCGCCGCGCCCGCTGCCATCAAGCTGGTGCGCAGGAAACGGCGCCGTCCCTCACGCGCGGCCTTTAAATCCGCTTCGCTTAGAAAGTTCTCCGGGGCCGGCCGCAGGCGTCCCAAGCGTCTCGTGAGTTCAGCCATCCTGGGGAAGTTCAGGCACCGCGTTGATCATGACGTTCGATGCTAACACGGCCACTTGATCGCACCAGCAGCAGTCCAAGTGACTGTTGGCCAAGTGACTGCACCCAGCAAGAGCCGTTGCTCGATGTTGACGGAGTTTCGCGCCATCCCATCAAACGCACCCGTGAAGCGCGTGCGCCTGCTACCATTTGCCGTGATTTCCAGCCAAGATTGACTCGCACCATCCAAGGACATTAGCGTGATCCAATTCGCGCCTGGCGAGATCGTCAAGCACCGCAAGTTCGGCTACCGAGGCGTCATATTCCAAGCCGATGCCCAGTTTGAGCTGAGCGAGGAGTGGTACGAGGCGGTTGCCCGCAGCCGGCCACCCAAGGATGCACCCTGGTACCACGTGCTCGTCGATGGCGGCTCCCACAGCACCTACGTTGCGGAGCGCCACCTAACGCGAAGCGGCGACCGTTCGCAGATCGAGCATCCCATGCTCGGCCACTACTTTGAAAGCTACAACGGCCGCAGCTACCAGCCGCGCACCGTCCACTAGTGTCCTGTCCCGCAGTTAAGCCCGCAGCAGCCGCCCCGGCGTCGCGCCGGTGTGTTCGTTGTCCGTCAGCAGCACTTCGCCGTTGACCACCGTGTGCTTGATGCCGTCGGCGGTCTGCTTGAGCCGTTTGGCGCCGGCGGGCAGATCGTGGGCCACTTCCGGCAGCCGGGGGCCGATGGTGTTTGGGTCGAACACCACTAGATCGGCGGCCATGCCGGTGCGAATCAAGCCCCGGTCGTGCAGGCCCCAGAGGGTGGCCGTGTTGTAGGTGATTTGGCGCACCGCCTCCTCCAGGGTGAAGGCTTCCCGGTCGCGCACCCAATGGCTCAGCAGGTGCGTCTGCAGGGAGCTGTCCATGATTTGGGCCACGTGGGCGCCGGAGTCGGAGAAGGTGATGGCGGAACGGGGATGCTTCATCATCTCCAGCACGTGCTGCTGATCTTCGTTGGCAATGGGCTGGCGGAAGAAGACGTCGAAGTCGTGCTCCAGGGAGAGGTCGATCATCAGCTCCACCGGATGCACGCCCTTGCGAGCCGCCAACTCGGCCATGCTGGGGTGATCCTGGGCCATGTCCGCCATGGGATACACCCAATCCCACTTCGGTGGCCGCGCCTCCGCACCCACCACTCGCGGGCCTTTGTATTCGGCGCTGGCCGAGGCGATCAACTGCGCCTTCAGCGCCGGATCCTTGAGCCTCGCCTTCTGCTCATCAAGGGGCAGGCTGCGCAAGTCCTTCCAGACATCCCACTTGTCGAAGGGGGTGTAGGTCTTGAAGGAAAGCAGCACGTTGAGCGCGCGGCTGTGGACCTGGGCGAACATGCGCCCGCCTGCGGCTGCAGTTTCATCGAGCAGGTCGAAGTACGGGCGCCACAGTTCCGGGGCCACGCGCACGCTGAACATGCCCCAGGTTTGGGTGACGCCGGACTCCACCGCCAAGTCGCGCAGCCGCTCGTGGTACTCCCGGCATCGCTCGGGGTCTCTCCCCGGCGCCTCCCCGGCGATCTCGAACAGGCCCTTGCCGGTGGCGCCCATGGCGTTGACGATGCCGCGCACTTCGTCCCACTGGGCTAGGCGACTGGCCACGGGGCGGTCATCGGCGGTGGTGTGGTTGAACGTGCGGGAGGTGGAAAAGCCGATCGCGCCGACTTGGACGGCTTCTTGAACCAGCCGCTCCATGGACTGCTGGTCGGCTTCGCTCGCGGGTTCCGAAAAGGCCCGTTCACCCATGACGTAGGTGCGCAAGGCGGAGTGGCCGATGTAGCCCGCGTAGTTGATGCCCTTGGGCAGCGCCTCCACCGCGTCAAGGAACTCCGGGAAGGACTCCCAACGCCAGTCGATGCCCGCCAGCATGGCATCGCGGGAGATGTCCTCGGCCCGCTCGAGGTTGCGGAACACGAAGTCGGCCTCCGCCTGCTTGCACGGCGCCAGGGTGAAGCCGCAGTTGCCCATCACCACGCTGGTGACGCCGTGATAGCAGGAGGATGCGCCGATCGGATCCCAGAACACCTGGGCGTCCATGTGCGTGTGCCCATCAACGAAGCCCGGCGTGACCACCTGTCCCTCGGCATCCAGGGTTCGCTTGGCGCGTTCATTGATCCGGCCAATCGCAGCGATGCGGCCATCGCGCACGCCGACGTCCGCCCGGTAGCGGGCGCCGCCGGAGCCATCCACCACAACGCCGTTCTTGATGAGCAAGTCGTAGGCCATGCGTCCCTCGGGTCTGTCGATTGGAGTTCTCTATCTTACCCGTCTTATCCCGCGCTCCGTCAGCCGACTTTGCTGGCTTCGCGCCCTCGGACGGCGCGAAGCGCCGTATCGGTGCATGGTCATGCCTTCCTTGCGTGTGTCCCAATCAGGTAGCCTAGTCGTTCCCCGCGCAAACGCGAAGGCACAATACCTGGCGCTCATGAAACAAGCGGAGACGGCTCGATGGCCTTGATGCCCCATTGGCAGGTTCATGCGGGTACCGGTCCCTATCTGTTGTTGGTGCACGGGTTTCTGATGGGACCCAACCAATGGCACCCGAACCTGGCGGCCTTGGGCGCCGTCTGCCAGCCCGTGGTGGTTGACTTGCTCGGCCACGGCCGCTCGCCGACTCCAGAGGATGCTGGCTACTACCAACCCGGCGCTTACGTCGAAGCCTTCGAGGCCATCCGCCAAGCTCTGGGCATCGACCAGTGGCTCCTCTGCGGCTACTCCCTAGGCGCCGGCTTAACCATGCGCTACGCCCTGCTGCACCCGCAGCGCATCATTGGGCATGCGTTCACCAACTCCACATCAGCCCTGGCCGACGCCGAGCAAGTGGCCCTGTGGCGAGCGGAGGGCGAGGCATCCGCAGGCCGCATTCTGGCGGGGGGACTCAAGGCCATCGAACGCATCCCCGTGCACCCGCGCTTCGCAAAGCGAATCGACCCGGCCAGCCGGGCCCTGGTCTTGGCCGACGCGGCGCGGCTCAAGCCGCTAGGCGTCGCCAACGCCATCCGCTACACGACGCCGGAGGCATCGGTGCGCAGTGAGCTTGGTGACAACCAACGCCCTGCTCTGCTGCTGAACGGCACGCGGGAACGGCGTTTTCAGGCTCACCGGCAGTTCATCGCCGACCACATGCGACAAGTGCGAATCGTCGATCTTGAAGCCGGCCACGCCGTGAACTTGGAAGCCGCCGTCGCCTTCAACCGGGCACTGGCCGAGTTCGTTGCATGCCTCACATCGTAGACGTGCTGATCGAGGAACGGGCGGAAAAGCTTCGGCAACGGCCCTTCGTTTGGCGCTTGGTGCGCACCTTTCTTTACCCGTTGATCGCCTATCCGCGGGCGGTGGCGTTGATCGACCGGGTGCAACCCATGTCCGGGCAGGAAATCTTCGATCACTTGAGCGACATGCTGCGCTTGCGGATGGAGACGCACGGCTTGGCGTGGCTGCCCGCAACCGGACGGGCTCTGGTTACGCCCAACCATCCGGCCGGCATCGCCGACGGGATCGCCCTTTATGACGCCATCAAGCAGGTGCGCCGGGATGTGGTGTTCTTCGCCAACCGGGATGCGGTGCGGGCGGCACCCAACTTGGTCGATTCCGTGATTCCGGTGGAGTGGGTCGAGGAGCGCCGGGGCCACGCCCGCAACAAGGAGACCGTGCGCCACATGGTGCGGGCCTTTCGCGAGGATCGGTTAGTGGTGATTTTCCCGTCAGGGCGCTTGGCCCGACCGAGCTTTAGGGGATTGATCGAGCGGGAGTGGACCCCCACGGCGGTCAGCCTTGCCCGCAAGTACGCCTGCCCCATCGTGCCCGCCCACATCAAAGCCCGCAATTCGTGGTTTTACTACCTGCTGTACGCGGTCAACACCGAACTCAAGGACATGACCCTGTTCCGGGAGCTGATCAACAAGCAGCGCTGGAAGTACCGAATTCGATTCGGACCCGGGATTGACGCCGGTGGCAACTCGGACCCGGCCCAGCTCGCCGCCGAGCTGCGTTCATTCGTCACCGGGCCGCTGGCGCAGGGGCCAGCCCACTTCCCCGCTCAATCTAACAGACGATAAGGTCGTTCAGCCTTCATTTGCCGATCGCCGCAACTCGCCAGCACCGGCACCGCCTCATCCGCCCTTCCCACGTTGACCAACAGCGATTTTCCTTGGTGATCGAAGGTCACCTTGGTGTTGCTATCAAGCTCCTCCGACGCGACCCACTCCAAGCCGTCACGGTCTGCAAATCCCTCGGCCGCCTGCACCGGCTTGGGGTAGCAGGACCGGCCGCGAAGATGGCGCCGCGGCACCCGCCCGGCTTCCACCTCGGCGACAAAGCGCTCAATTGACTCATCCTCCGCGCCCACGCGACCGTACAGCACGCCCTGCGGCAGCACCAGCACGTTGGGCGCGAAGCGGTGGCCGCCCAGATGGGTCACTTGCCATACATGCTCTCCAAGATGTTCGCGCAGCCGGTTGTAGACGGGCAATCCAAAGCGGGCGCAGCACAGGTCGCGCTGGCCGTTGGTGCAGACAAAGTAGCGGGGCGCATCAAGGCGTTCGCCTGAAAGGCCGTGGAACAGCGCCTTGATCGGTGTGCGGATCAGGCCATCGTAACCCGGGTCGCCGGACTCGAAAGCGCGCAGCACGCCCCCATGATGAACCAGCAGGCGCGTATCCGGCCGGTCGATTTCCGGTTGGCGGATGAACTGCGCACGCACTTTGTGGCCTTGGCCCTCGAGCGCTTCGAGCCCCTGCGCCAACCAACTCCGGACACCCTCACCCAAGGCGTTGTCGGTGATCGGCTTTACCCGCCAAGCGGGGCGGTATTCGAGCAGCAGCCAAACGTCCACCACGGCAGCCGTGCCCAGCATGGGCTGATCGGCGCTTGCCTCGCTACAGTAGATTCGCTCGCTCATCGGCGGCATTTCATCGCAGGCCAACAGTCCAAATCAAGGGCAGCGGAAGACCAATCGGCCGTTCCGACGCGCAGAGGGGCGGCGCTTCGCGCCGTCCGAGAGCGGGACGCCCTTAGCTCCAGGGAAAGCAAACTGCTCGTCGGCCTTGCACCGGTCGCGTTGCTCGGCTAGCGTTAGCCGCTTCAAACGAGGGGCGACCTTCATGGAAATCACGCAGCAGTTGGCCGAGCGCATCGTTGACACGCGCACCGAGCTCATTCCCGAAGCGGCGCGCGTGGTCGCGCGCCAGGCGTTGATGGACTTCATCGGCGTTGCGATTGCGGGCGCGCGGGAGCCGCTGGCTGACATCTTGGCCGCGGAAATCGACGCCGAAGGCGGTCATCCCCAAGCCCAGCTCATGGGCCGTCCGGGCCGCGCCTCCGTGCGTCAGGCAGCGCTGTTCAACGGCTCTGCCGGCCATGCCCACGATTACGACGATGTTCACAATGCCATGACCGGCCATCCCACGGTTCCCGTGGCGCCTGCGGTTCTCGCCCTAGCCGAGCATCTTGGCCGAAGCGGCGTCGAGGTCATCGCCGCCTTTTGCGCCGGAGTGGATGCCGAGTGCATTCTCGGCCGCTTCGCTGGCCCCAACCATTACGCACGGGGTTGGCATGCCACCGGCACGTTGGGCGCTTTCGGCGCAGCGGCAGCCGCTGCCCGCGTGCGCCATCTCGATGTGGCGGAAACCGCCGCGGCGCTCGGCATCGCCGGCACCCAGGCCGCCGGCCTCAAGTCGCAATTCGGCACGATGTGCAAGCCGCTGCATGCCGGCCACGCCGCTGCCACCGGCGTTGATGCGGCCAATCTCGCCGCCCGGGGCTTCACCAGCCGCTTGGATATCTTGGAAGCCGATCAGGGCTTCCTCGCCACGCAGAGCGAGTGCGGCAGCGCCGAGCAGTGGCAGATGGCGCTGGCCGAACCCGCCTACACCCAGGACATCTGCTTCAAGTACCACGCCGCCTGCTACCTGACCCATTCCTCCATCGAGGCGGTGCGTACCTTAAGCGAGCGCCACGACCTCGCGCCCAAGGACGTCGCCGACATGGACATTCGCGTGGATCAGAGCCACCTCAAGGTCTGCAACATTCCCGAGCCCCGAACCGGGCTGGAAGCCAAGTTCAGCCTACGCCTCACCGCCGCCATGGCGATGGCGGGGGTGAACACCGCCAGCATCGACGTGTTCACCGATGAAGCCGCCCAAAGCGAGGAACTGGCCGCGTTGCGAGATCGGGTGAGCGTTGCCGCCCACGCCGAGCGCAACCCCAACAGCATCGTCAACATCCGCACGGCGGACGGCCACACCTATTCCGAGGCCTGCAACGTTGCCATTCCAATGACCGATCTCGACGCGCAATGGCGCAAGCTTGAAACCAAGTTCCGCGCCCTGGTTGCCCCGCGCTTGGGCGACACCGCGGCCAACGCCATCATCGAAGCCTGCCACGAACTGGAGCAGGCAGAGAGTGTTGCACCACTTATGAGCTTGCTGAGAAGCACCGATGGGTGACGCCGACTTCCGTAGCCGGGCGGTGCCCATGCCCAAGGGCAACCGCTTCGAGGACATGACGCCGGGCCGGGTGTTCGAGCACCACTGGGGCCGAACCCTGACCGAAGGCGACAATGCCGCCTTCACCACCCAAACGCTGTCGTTCTGCCCGCTCTACTTCAACGCGCCCTATGCCCAGTCCATGGGCCATCCTGGGGTGCAGGTCAACCCCCTGCTGGTGTTCAACACGGTTTTCGGGCTGAGCGTGGAGGACTTGAGCGAAGGCGGCGG
>JAPPIX010000393.1:4259-9851 GCA_028820495.1 Gammaproteobacteria bacterium | reverse complement strand
ATGCGCTTGGCACGGGGACAACTCGGGAGATCCTCAACCGATTGGCGCTGGGGCGCTGCACTGGCGCTGTTTCTGTTCGCGTTCGCCGGCTTGTCGTCCGGCGTAACGCTGACCGAAAGACCCGAGGTCGCCCAGTCCGGCCTGTTGACCAAGGCGTATTACAGCCTCGGGTTGTTCGTGGTCGGCGGCTTGGAGATCGGCACCCCGGCCGAAGGGCCGCTGTTGGCGCGCTGCCTGCTCTGGATCGCCTACTTCGGTGCCCCGATTCTGACCGCGTCGGCAGTGGCCGAAGCCCTGGCCAGAATCCTGTCGCCCCGGCCTTGGCAACTGCGGCGCATCCATCATCATGTCGTAGTTGTCGGAACCGGCGCCATGACGGACAGCTACTTGCGGGTGCTGCGCCGCGATGAACCACGTCGGCCCGTGGTGGTGGTCGATGAACGCATTGAGGTGATTCGGCGACAGGAATTGCAGCAAACGTTCAACGCCACCGTGGTCACGGGCGACATCACCCACGAGTTTCTGATCACGGCCCTGCGGCTGCACCGAGCCAGCAAGGTCGTGCTGCTCGGCGAAAGCGACTTCCAGTCCTACGAGGCGGCAAGCCGCATGCTGGACAAGTTTCCCCGGCTCGCCGGGCGCATCGTCCTGCGCTGCCACAACCTGCGCTTCATGCGCGCGCTCCAAGACACGGCCGTCGCCCGACGGTGCCTGACGTTCAATTCCTACCAACTGGCCGCTGCCGGATTGGTTCGGGATCATCTCATCGACCACTTCCATCAGACGAGCGAGCGCGATGCCGTGGTCATTGCGGGGTTTGGGCGATTCGGCCAGACAACGCTCGAAGAGCTTCAGGCCCATGCCCAACGGGAAATCTCCACGGTGGCGCTGATTGACTCCGATGCGGCCCGTCGGCTGCTGGTCGCCGAGGAACAGCGTCGAATCGGCGGCAGCTACCGCCGGGAGATCCTCGAAGGCGACATATCCCACCCCGAAGTCTGGCACCAGCTCGACAACGTGCTGGATCTATCCATCGGTTCGCCCACCGTCATTCTCGGAACCGGCAACATCGAGGAGAACCTGCGCGCGGCGCTCTGGATCAAGGGCAAGCACCCCAACGCCTTGGTGTTCTCGCGAACCACGGACACCTCCCAGCTCGCGCTTCAAGTCGGCGCGGAGCACGACATCAACTACTTCAGCATTCGGCAACTGGTCGAGGACAACATTCCCTCCGAATGGCTAAGTTGAAGGGGCGAGATGCTGCGGCTGGGCTGGGTCACCCGGTTTGAAACAGCTTGGGCAGATCCTCGTCTGGCGTTTCCAACAGGGTGTCCACCCAGCGGTGGAAGTTCTGGCCGCCGCCTTCGTTGCGGCCAAACAGGACATGGCCTTTGGCACCGGTCGGCAAGTTCTTCTGCAAGGCAATGCCGGTGGCGTAGTCCTCCTCCTGAACGACGTACTTGAGCAGGTCGAACTGCGCCTTGGCCTCCGCTAGGGCTTCGTCCGAACTCGGCGGGCGCTCCATCAGGTAGTTCTGCACCGTGTAGGAGACCTCCGGCGCATCGCCGGGGAACAATTGCGAGATCATCACCGAACGGCCGCCACCTTGAAAGCTGGCGATGGAGACGTGGGGGAAGATGGTCCACACGCCCATCAACAGCTTGTCCGTGGGCCACTCGTCCTCCCCGGCACCCTCGAACTCGGCCCAGCCCGGGTCGGGGCGGCCCAAATGCTGATGCGGCCCCCAACTGTAGTAGTTGGCTTGGTTGCCGGTGTCGGTACCGAAGCTGTCCTTGTGCAGGATGGGCAGGTGGTAGTAGTCGAGATAGCCGTCGTAGGCCACCTTCCAGTTCGGCCCGTGGACGATTTGCGAGGCTTGGTGGTGCCAGGAGTCGAACCCGAACTCGGCGAGCATCGCGTCGTACCCGCACAGGAACGCCTTGATGTCCAAGGTGGAATTGGGATCCAGCGTCACCCATATCAGGCCCGCCTTCTCAAGCGACGGCAGCTCAGTCAATCCGTGGCAGCTTTTGTCGATGGCGCCAAAGTCATCGGCCGAGTACACCGCCACCAAGTCGCCCTCCTGGCTGTAGGTCCAAGCGTGGTACGGGCAGGTGAACCGGTGCGCGGTTCCCGTGCCCTCCGGCATGATGCGCGCCCCGCGATGGCTGCACATGTTGACGAAAGCCTTGATCCGGCCCCGCTTGGTGCGCGTGATCAGCACCTGCACGCCAGCCGCCTCCATGGACTTGTAGGCGCCCGTTTCGCGGAGTTCCGCAGTGGTCGCCAGCATCAATGGCATTCTGCGGAAGACCTGCCGCATTTCGGCGTTCCAACGGTCCCGCGCAAAATAGTTCTCCACCGGCACGCGCAGGATGTCCTTGGCTTGGGCGATGGTGCCGTTCTTGCCGTGCTCCAAATCGTTTCTGGCCAGTTCGATGAGTCGTGCCTTGGACATAAGCCCCTCTTGGTCTGAAGACCGGTGAAGTTGGCGCTACGCGAACGCCAGGAACAACGCGCCGCCGACGCCGCCGATCACGTAGTGGCGCCTGATGAAGGATCGATTGATGTGGCCAAAGGCTTTCGACGGCAGCAATCCGCCCCAGTTGGTGCGGGCGATGATGGGCCACTCGATGACGCTGGCAAACACCGCGAAGGCGAAGGTGGCCGCAACGAACCCGGACTGCGCCAACGTGGCCATCGGCAGCAGCAGGAAGGCGGCGGCGAAGACCCCCCAATGGGCCACGTTGCCGCCAAGGCTCATGGCGGTGAACTGCCCCAAGGAATTCCTTTCCAGATCGAAGCGATAGCGAAAGAACGAAAAGCCTGGCGGCTTGACCCGGGGCGCCACGGCACGGGCCAACTTGGCCCCGGTGTAGTGGCCCCACTCATGCAACACGCTGGTGATGACCCAGCCAGCCACCAGCGCATTGCCCACGGCAACGACTTGGGCTAGGGCCAAGCCACTGGCAGCCGCCCAGGCTTCGGCGCCACCAAACAGCGCGAGGCCCGCTAGGATGAGAGCGGCATCCTGGGTCAACTGGCCGCCGAGCGGAGGCTCCGCCGCATCGCCTGCGCCGAGACTCAAGTCAGCGCCGATGTCTTGTTCGTCCGCCACAACCCAATCCTCCTCTCAAACAAGTGGTCGAAGTCTATGCCAAACAAGGGTTGCGAGACCACCGCCGGATGGCTTTAATGCGCAGTCACTTCACCAGTTGAGATTCCCCACATGCACATGAAGGCGCTTCTTGGACTATCGCTGCTACTGGCCTCGTCCACCTCACTGGCCGACGAAGGGGCCGCGGAGTACCGCCTCCACACCATGGAGGCCATCGGCGGCCACACCGTCGCGTTCTTCGACATCCTCCAGGGCAAGGTCCCGCACACCGGCCACCTAGACCTGCACGCCGGTGCCATTGCCGACTTGTCGGCGATCGTGGGTACCCTGTTCGAAGTGAACGCCCCCGGGGGCAGCGCATTACCCGCGATCTGGGAGAACCCCGACGACTTCGCCGCCAAGGTCGCCGACTTCCAGGCGGCCGCTGAGGGCCTGCGCGACACCATCGCCAACGGCGGCGAGATCGGTCCCGCCGCCATGGCCCTTGGCGGAGCCTGCAAAGGCTGCCACGACGACTTCAGGGACGAGTAGCACTAAGGCATCAATCCCCCCGCAAGAACTGCGATTGCGGCGAGGGCCGCAGTAAGCGCAGCGCGGAGCCAGTGGTTTGCAGCCGGCCCCACCGCCGCACGCTTGCGGCCGGTGAACATCGCCAAGGGCGTTGGGTCGCGCCGCAGCGCGTAAACCACGTGGGCGGTCAGGTGAACCGCGACCAGGGCGATGAGGCCCATGAAGACGCGGTTGTGCACCCAAGTCAAGCGGTCGGACAGCGCATCGCTGACGGTGCGCGCCAGCGGGCCCTCGGTGAATATGTCGTCGTTGGCAAACAAGCCAGTGGTGGCCTGAACCGCGGCCAAGGCGACAAAGCCGA
This sequence comes from Gammaproteobacteria bacterium, assembly GCA_028820495.1. Taxonomy (GTDB): domain Bacteria; phylum Pseudomonadota; class Gammaproteobacteria; order Pseudomonadales; family Azotimanducaceae; genus Azophilus. The sequence goes on along the minus strand of JAPPIX010000393.1, from coordinate 5,862 downwards.
TGGCCAACACCCTGCCCGGCGCGGTGTGCGGGTCGTCGACGCGCCCGCCGCGAAAGTGGGCCACGAATTGACGCAAGCTGGGCACGTAGCCCCGCCAGCGGGCATGAATCGCCCCCCACAGCCCCCACAGCAGCCGAAACAGCAGCAGCCCCACCATCACCGCGCCTAGGCGCATGTGCCACCTCAACAGCGACAAGTCGCCGGACAGGCCCGTGTAGAGCAACCCCACCAAGCAGGCGGCAAAGGCCCAATGCCAGATTCTTAGAGGGATATCCCAAACTTTGACGGTGCCGGAAGGCTGCATGACAGTTCCTCGCCAGAAGGCATTGCGGCCAATATACGCCAGATCGGTGGCCATGGATTGGATTCAGGGTCACTGCCTCGCTTGACGCACCGACTAGTACGGGCAAACTGCAAACCATGTCGCAGTTGCAGGAATGGAGCCCTCAGCCGGGGAGCGCGAGGGGGAACCCCTCGCTGGAATTGAGCTTGGCGGACGCGGACGTTCAGCAATGTCCCGACGCCTACCACGAGGCCTTGCAGGAGCGCCCGGTGCACTTCGACGAACGGCTCGGCTTCTTCGTCTGCGGACGCTATGCGCTGATGCGCGAGGTGCTGCGCGACACCGAGACGTTCTCCAGCATCGACAGCCAATCGGTCGATGGTCTGCGGCCACCGCCACCCGAAGCGATCGAGATCCGCAAGACCTGCCATCCGGTGGTCAACACCTTGGTCACGAACGATCCGCCGTCCCACACCCGCATCCGCAAGATGGTCGATGCGCCATTCCGGGCCCGCAGCCTGGACAAGCTCAAGAGCCGCATCGAGGACATCGCGCATGGCGCCATCGACGAGTTCATCGGCGAGGAAGGCACCTGTGAAATGGTGTCCCGTTTCGCCGTTCCCATTCCCGTGCGGGTGATCGCTGACATGCTCGGCCTCGACCCAACGTTGGCGCCCCGGATCAAGGCTTGGTCCGACGCGTCCGTGGATCCCTTGGGCATGATGGTCAGCGACCAGCGGCTGATTGAGTGCGCCAAGCTCATCAAGGAATTCCAGGACTTCATCGTCGAGGCGCTAGAGGCAAGGCGAGCCCAACCCCAAGACGATCTACTGACCCATTTGGTGCAGGCTCGAGATGCCCAGGGCGAGGGCTTCACCATGGCGGAAATGCTGTCCTTGACCCAGCAGCTCTTGGTTGCTGGCAACGAGACCACCACCAATGGCATCGCCGCCGGGGTGCGCCTGCTGGCAGAGCAGCCGGCCCTGCTGCGGGCCATTAGGCGCCAGCCGAGCCTCGCCTTGATCTTCGTCAATGAGGTGCTGCGGCTGGAATCACCGGTCCAAGGGCTGTTTCGCGTGGTGCGCAAGGATACCGAGCTCGGCGGCGTCCACCTGCCCAAGGGGGCCCGCATCATGCTGCGCTTCGCGGCAGCCAACCGGGACGGCCGCAAGTACGCCAACCCGGAACGGATCGACTTGCATCGAGCCAACGCCGGCACCCACGTGGCCTTCGGCGCGGGCATCCATCACTGCATAGGCGCCGGCCTCGCCCGCATGGAGATGCGCGAGGCGTTCACCGCCCTCGCCCAACGCCTGCGCC
>JAPPIX010000393.1:0-4159 GCA_028820495.1 Gammaproteobacteria bacterium | reverse complement strand
CCGCAAGGGTTGCGGGGCGGAATCGAGTGATCGGGAAGTCCGGTGCAAGTCCGGCGCTGCCCCCGCAACGGTAACGGAGAAGACGCCATCTGGACAGCGTCCAGCCACTGCGCCCTTGAGCGGCGTGGGAAGGCGATGGCTAAACAGCTCCCAAGCCCGAAGACCGGCTCGGCTTCAAATCGTCATATCCGTCCGGGTGTGGACGGACCGATGGAGCTTGCCATGCGCAACCAAGTGCTTTTCCGCTGCCTTCCCTTTGCCATTCTCCTCCTCGCTGGCGCCGCCCCCATCCAAGCGGCGGACGCAATCGAAACCTTAGTGGTCACGGCCCATCGGCTGCCGACCGACGACCCCATCTTGCCGGTCACCCGCTTGGAACCCGGGCTTGAAGCGCCGGTCGGCGTGGATGCCCTGCGCCAGCTTCCCAACTTGGCCATCGCCCAATCCGGAAGCTTGGGCGGGGTCGCGCAGGTGCGCTTGCGCGGTTCCGAAGCCAACCATGCCTTGGTGGTCATCGATGGCATCGAAGTCAACGATCCTGCCAACGGGTCGGAGTACAACTTCGCGCATCTCATGCCTTTCGCCAGTACCGCCATCGAGTTTCTGCCCGGTGCGCAGAGCGCCGTCTGGGGCAGCGACGCCCTGGCCGGGGTGATTCACCTAGCCACGGCGCCGAACCAGGCCAACCGCGCCGTCGGGCTGGAGGGCGGCGCGTTCGGGGGACGCACGGCCCGCCTTCAACTCGCCGACCGGCTCGAGAGCGGCTACTACAACTTGGCCGCGCTGACCACCGAAAGCGACGGCGTCAACATCGCCCGCCACGGCCCCGAAAAGGATGGCTACGAACAGGTCGGTTGGCAAGCCAGCGGCGGCTGGCTGGGCGACCGCTGGCAGGTGCGCTCCTTGCTGCGCGGCGCAAACACGAAGTCAGAGTACGACCCAGGCGCCTTCCCCACCTACCTGCCCGCGGACGGCGACAACGTCGCGGAGCGCGAAGAGGTGCTGGCTGGCGTGGACGTCGGATGGGACGCCCACCGATGGCAGCATCAATTCAAGCTGAACCATCTGCGTACGGAAAACGGTGACTTCGCCGAGTCGCAAAGCACCCTGGCCACCGAGGGCAAGCGCACCAAGGTCAGCTACACCGCCGGGTACCGCTTGGCTAGCAACCTGCAAGCCCAGGGTTTCGTCGAGCACGAGGTGGAATCCTTCAAGCAGCGGGCCGCAGCCACGTTGTTCGGCGATCCGAACCACAGCCAACGCGTGGACGCCTTGAGCGCGGGGCTTGAACTGATCGGCCAGATCGGCAAGGGCCTCGCCTGGTCTGCGTCGTTGCGCCAGGACGACAACAGCGACTTCGGCAACGCCACCACCCACCGGCTCGCCCTGCGCTACCGAACCGGGCTCGGAGACCTGTGGCTGAACGTCGGTGAAGGCATCAAGAACCCCTCATTCATCGAACGGTTCGGCTTCACGCCGGACACCTTCTTCGGCAATCCCAACCTGGAGCCGGAGACCAACAAGCATCTTTCCATCGGCGCCAGGGGCGTTCTTGGGCCGACCACTTGGGCGCTCACCCTGTTCCGGGATCGTCTGCAAAACGAAATCAACGGCTTTCACTTCGATCCCGCCATCGGCGGCTTCACCGCCGTGAACCGAGACGGCAAGAGCAAGCGGCAAGGCGCGGAGGTCACCGCCGAGGTTCAGTTGGGCAACACTCGGCTCGCCGCCGGCTGGGGGTACTTGGACGCCGAGGAGGACGGTGGCGGCCGGGAGATTCGCCGCCCGTCCCACTCCGGGCACCTCAGCGCAACCCACCAACGGGGCCGCTGGCTGCTGCACGGCGCCGCCTATCTCGTCGGCAGCCGCGATGACCTCAGCTTTGCCTCCTGGCCCGCCACTCGGGTGCGTCTTGGCGACTACCAACTGCTGCGCCTAAGCGCGGCGTTCCAACTCACTGACCGGCTCGAGGTTTCCGGTCGGCTGGAAAACGGGCTGGACGACGACTACGAGGATGTGCTTGGCTATCAGACGCCGGGACGCGCAGCCTATTTCGGCGTGAGATTGAGTTTCTAACGAACAAGCGACCGTGAATGCCGAAGCCTCCAACGCCGTAGTGCGGTTTGTCGATGCCACTTGGCAACGCAGCATCCTGCCGGCCCTGACCGAGTACATCCGCATTCCCAACAAATCACCCGCCTTCGATCGCGAGTGGGAGCAACGCGGTCACATGCAGGCGGCGGTGGAACTGCTCGACCACTGGTGCGACAGCGTGCCGTTGCGCCACCACGACCGCCGCATCGTCACCTTGGCTGGCCGCACGCCGCTGCTGTTCATCGACATTCCGGCCACCGGCGACGGCGGCACGGCGCTGCTTTACGGCCACTACGACAAGCAGCCCGAGTTCACCGGCTGGGCACCCGGCCTCTCGCCCTGGGAGCCGGTCCTGCGTGACGGCAAGCTTTACGGGCGCGGCGGCGCCGACGACGGCTACGCCCTGTTTGCCTCCCTCACCGCGATCGCTGCCCTGGAGGAAGCCGGCATCCCCCACGGCCGCTGCGTGGTGATCATCGAGGGCTGCGAGGAGAGCGGCAGCTTCGATCTGCCCCACTACATCGAGGCCCTGGAGGACGAAATCGGCCAACCGGACCTAGTGGTCTGCCTGGACGCGGAGTGCGGCAACTACGACCAACTGTGGCTGACCACCTCGCTGCGGGGGATGCTGCCCGGAGTCTTGAGCGTGGACGTGCTCACCGAAGGTCAGCACTCCGGCGCTGCGGGCGGCATCGTGCCGTCCTCGTTCCGGCTGCTTCGCGGCTTGCTCGAACGAGTTGAAAACGCTGCCACCGGGGAACTGCACGAGGCCCTGCACACGGCCATTCCGCCGGAGTCCCGAGTGGAGCTCGAAGCGGCTGCCGCAGTGCTTGGCGATGGCATCATCAGCCGCTTTCCATGGCTGGAGGGCGCAACGCCCGTGAGCGGGGACGCTGCGCAACTGCTGGTGCAAAACACCTGGCACCCGAGCCTGGCCACGGTCGGCCTATCCGGCGCGCCCGAAATCGGCGATGCCGGCAACACGCTGCGGCCCGGCACCAGCGCCAAGCTGGTCTTCCGGCTGCCCCCGACGCTCGACGCCGGCGAGGCCGCGCGGAGCGTTAAGGCGCTGCTCGAAGCGAATCCGCCGCCCGGCGCCAAAGTCGCCTTCGACCTGGAAACGCCGCAGACCGGGTGGCGAGCGCCGCCCACCGCGCCTTGGCTCAAATCCGCCCTGGATCAGGCTTCGCGCCGCCACTTCGGCGAACCTTCCATGAGCATGGGCATGGGCGGCACCATCCCGTTCATGAAGATGCTCGGCGATGCCTATCCCGACGTGCAGTTCATGGTCACGGGCGTGTTGGGACCCAAATCCAACGCCCACGGCCCCAACGAGTTCCTGCACATCGCCACCGCGAGGAAGCTGACCGCCTGCGTGGCGGACGTTCTGGCGAACCTTGAGCCCGCTGTCGCAGGCCGAAGGGACGTCTGATTCGGCTCACGCCGAACTCAGCGGAGTTGCGGGAATTTAGGGTTCGAGTCTGAGACTTGCGGGAGGAAGCCGCTTTTCTAAGGGGGTTTGCTGCCGTTCGCTCAGAAGTTCGATGAACATGGGCAAGGTCTCGTGGATTTGGTCGGCATGGTAGCCGGGAACTTTGTGGGTTTTCTCAGAGCAGCTCAGTAGCTGGGGCTTCGGCCACCAAGGGTGGATGTGCCCGCTCAACAATGGCCTCTACTCGGGACAGTTTGACTTCCATGCGCTCGGTGCGCACCTCGACCGCCCGCAGCCGATCATCGATCCCGTGGATGGTTCCAGTCATGGAAATGTGCAGGGAAACCATGACCGCGACCACGGCGATGCCGGTTCCGATGATTGTCCCCGTCTCGCGCATGATGCCCATCCTACCGCATAGCAAGCCGCGCCAAAAGCGCTATCTTCCGAAAGCCGATTTCCTCAAGTGCGGCAGCGGCATTGTTTCGGGCGGAGCAGGAGCAGGCTACGCCGCCAACGAATGAGCAGGTCATGCCTGCGGAGCGAATAGGATTCTCGCTAGCGCTGCAGCAACCGGATGAAGGGGTCGGGTGCGTTTGGACAGTTTGAGGGCAAAGCTAAGGATTGCTTTCG
>JAPPIX010000219.1:36964-63835 GCA_028820495.1 Gammaproteobacteria bacterium | reverse complement strand
AACCCAGTGGAATAGGATCCCCGCAGCGACAGCCGCTCAAGGGGCCGGAACAGGGTGCTGGCCTTGTAGGTCCATTCGGAGCCGACGGTGCTGTAGTCCGAGTTTCGCACTGCGCCGTTGACCTCCCAGTACTGGATGCCGTTGTCAAGCAGCGGAACGTTGATTTCACCGTAGTGCTCCGTGACGTCAAATGCGCCGGACGTGGGCCCCGAAGGGGTGCCCGCGGTATCGCCGCTCGCCGCGATTGGGTCCGGACTGAACGAGCCGTCATGGTCCCGGACCTCCACCCCCGCAGCGAAGCCCACAGCGCCGGCCGGGAGCGTGAAAATCTCCCCGGAGACATTGAAGGCGAAGTTCTTGAGCGTCTGTTCGCTGTAGTCCCGCTGGGTGAAGCTCACCCAATCGAGCATCTCCTGGGTGATGGAGCCAGCGCCATCGGGACCCTGGCCACCGAAAAAATTGAATGGCACGCAGCCGGGCGTCGCCGCACAGATGGCCGGATCGCCCAAGGCGGTCAGCAGCTTGGCGCCGTTGTGGGAGTTTTCCTTCTCCTGAAAGCCCTGGTTGTCGCCTTAGCTGCCGTAGAGTTCCCAAAAGATCGCGCGCTCGCCGAAATCGAATTCTCCCTGTGCGCCGATGGTGGCGAAATAGGTGTCAGTGTCTTGGTAAAACAGCCGCCCCCCGGATTCGAGGGGCCGGCGCCCCATGAAGATCATGGTGCCGTCGGCAATCGAGAGGTCCACGCCGAAGGGGTTGTAGGGATTGTCCCGGTGCACGACAAAGTTCTCCAGGATGGGGTTGCCGGCGCCACTGCCGAGGTAGAGCGGTTCGGGCGCCGCCTTGGTATGAGACTGCCGGTTCGAATAGGAAAACGTGCCGAACACCTCGATCCGGTCGGTCAGCCCGTGCCGGGCGCTGGCAAAGATGTTGACCCGTTCGTTCGGGGTACGCAGAAAGTTGAACCCCGGGCCGTTGTAGTTGAACCGGTTCGCGGCCGTGAAGGCGTGGAAGTCCCCCGAGGCCGGATCGTCGGGATTGAACACTGGCTTGTTGGCCCCGCCATCATTCAACACGCCGTCGTTCAGCGTGATGCTGGCAAAGTCGAATTGCGGGCCCAGAATGAAGCGGCCTTGGGGCGTGAAGGAGGAACAGAGGGTTCCCGGAACGTCGCAGGTCGTTGCGTTCGGGGTGGGAAACGCCGAGCGCTTGCGGTCCGCCGTCTCGATCCCCCCTTCGTCACGATAGCTGGCGCTGACGACGAAATGCGACCGGCCGTTGCCGCCGCCGAACTTGATGCCCGCAGCGGTCGATGAACCGTCGTTGTGCGACAGGTACTCGCCCGTTTGCACGTCCGCCTCAAAGCCGCTGAAATTCCGGTCAGTGATGAGGTTGACGACACCGCCGATCGCATCGGACCCGTAGATCGCCGAGGCGCCGTCCTGCAGGATCTCAATGCGGTTGATCATGTTGTCCGGCAGCGAGTTGAGATCCACGTAGCCTGGCACCCCAGACGCGGAAGCGCCGGGAATCCAGCGCCGCCCGTCCACCAGGATCAGGGTGCGGATGGACTTCAGGTTGCGCAACGAAAGCTGAACCGATCCGGCCCCGATGCCCGCCCCGTCCTGGGGAAAGCCCTGGTTGCCTGGAATGTTGAACTGCGAGTTCGGCGCCGACCCGGTGATGGGCAGGTTCTGCAGCGCATCGCCCAAATTGGTGAATCCGGTATTGACCAGATCGTCCCGGTTGAGCTCCATCGATGCGGTGGGCTCGTTCAAGGGGTCGCGGCGGATGCGCGATCCGGTAACCACCACTTCCTCGATTGCCCGAGCCTCCTGACCGAAGGCGGGTTCGAAGGGTGCCGCAGTCAGAGCCAGAAGGAAAACAGCCAGCGCAGCACAGGGCGTGACTGATCTCATCATCTCTCCCCAAGGCCTCTCAAGGCCAGCAGTCACCCACGGAAACTGTCAATAATATGACCATTGAAGCCCAATGACTACGAATCACGCGCCAGCCATCCAAGACCCAATTGTATTTCCCCTCCCCTTCTTGCTAAGTTGCTTCCATGGACGCAACGCTCAAAGACGCGGTTCAACTGCTGGAGCAGGGTGATTGGGAGGCCGCTCATAAGATCGTTCAGAATCTGTCCAGCCCCGCCGCGTATTGGGCGCACGCCATCGTCCACATGATGGAGGGCGACCGGGACAACGCGGACTACTGGTACGGCAAGGCTGAACGTTCGCGGTCGGAGCCCTTCATCCTCTCCCAGGAAATCGCCCGGCTGTCCTGGCTGGCGGACGACGAAAGCGCCTGAACGTGGGCCTCTACGACGCGCTGTTCGAGCCGGTCCAGGTCGGGCCGGTCACCATCCGCAACCGCATCGTGCGCTCGCCTCACGGCACGGGCTTGAGCGGCGAGGCGCTCATCGCCTACCACGAAGCCCGGGGCCGCGGCGGTGTCGGGATGTCCACCATCGAGGCCACCAGCGTCCACCCCTTAGCACCCGGTCGGCTGCAGCTCTGGAATGACAGTTGCCTGCCGTTCCTCTCCGAGATCAGCAGCCGCATCCGCGCCACTGGCATGAAGCTGTTCCTGCAGCTCTACCATCCCGGCGCTGGCTATGCGGCCGAGGCGGGGATGCCGGAGCACTGGTCGGCCAGCGCCGTGCCCAACCCGATGGCGGGGGTGGTGCCCATCGCCATGACCCCGGCCATGATCGACGACGTGGTGGCGCACTTCGCCGACGCGGCCCGCCGCTGCCGGGACGCGGGCCTCGACGGGGTGGACATCCACGCTTCCAGCGGCTACCTGCTGCACGAGTTCCTATCCCCCGCCCTGAACAAGCGCACCGACGGCTACGGCGGCTCGTTCGAGAATCGGCTGCGGTTCTTAAGCGAGGTCATCGCCGCGGTGCGCGAGGCGGTGGACGGCAGCGAGTTCGCCGTGGGGGCGCGGCTGCCCAACGAAGACCATGTGCCCGGCGGCATCTCGGCTTCCGAGAGCGCTCGCATCGCCGCCGCCATCGATGATCAATCGGACTACGTCTCCCTGCACATGGGCGCCTATTGGCGGTTTCACAAGCTGATCGCCCCGGCGGACGACCCGCTCGGCGTGGAAATGCCCGCCAACGAGGTCATTGCACCAGGGTTGGAGAGCCCGGTCATGGTGGTGGGGCGCATCATGACCCTCGATCACGCCCAGCACATCGTCACCAGCGGCGCGGCGCAGATGGTGTCCATGGTGCGCGCGCTGATCGCCGACCCCAACTTGGTCAACAAGGCACGCAACGCCGAGGCGCACCGCATCCGTCCCTGCATCGGCACCAACATGGGCTGCGTCGGCCAACTGATGACCCGCGGCCAGATTAGTTGCGTCGTCAACCACACGGCGGCTCGGGAGGACCAGCTCAGCTTTGATCCGCAAGACAAGGCACCTAAGCCGAAGCGGATATTCGTGGTGGGCGGCGGCCCGGCGGGCCTGGAGTTCGCCCGCGCCGCAGCCCTTCGGGGGCACGATGTTGAATTGCACGAGGCCACCCAACGGCTCGGCGGGCAGGTGGCCATCGCCGCCAGCGCACCGCGCCGCGCCGACGTCGGCGCCATCGTCAGTTGGCTGGCTGATGAGGTCGATGCCCTGGGCGTGCGCGTGCAACTCAACTCGCCGGTGGAGGCGGGGCAGATCGAAAACACCGCCCCGGACGAAGTGGTGCTGGCCACGGGCACCACGCCGCGCGCCGACGGCTTTCAGCTCTCCACCCCCGGCGCGCCGGTGCCCGGCTTCGAGGCGCCCCACGTGTACACGTCTTGGGACTTCTTCGGTGTCGGCGCCCCACCCCGCCTGGTCGGCCCGGCGGTGGTCTATGACGATACCGGCTCCTTCGAAGCCATCTCCGTGGCCGACGCGCTGCTCGAGGCGGGCCTGTCGGTCACCTTGGTGTCCCGCTTCGACGGCATCGGCACTTCGCTGCCCTATCCGCCGGTCACCGCCGGGGCGGCCCGGGAGCGGCTCTACGCAGGCGACTTTGACTTCATCGGCGGCCACTACCTGCGGGCCATTCATGACGACAGCGTGGAGATTGGCGTACTTTTCACGGAACGGTCACGCCGCCTTCAGGCGGGACTGGTGGTCATGGTCGGCTACAACGAACCGAACCGGGAACTCGCCGACGATCTGGCCGAGGCGGGGATGGCGTGCCACCTGATCGGCGACGTGCGTGGCCGCAACAGCATCCTGAGCGCCATTCACGCGGGCGCCGCGCTGGGACGAACGATCTAAACCAAACTTAAAGGAGTGAAAGCTGATGTGGCTGAGACTGCGTCAAATCGCGCTGGTGGCTGAGAAACTGGCGCCGGTGGAGCGGGAATTCGCCGATGTGCTGGGCATTGAGGTCGGCTACCGCGACCCCGGCGTGGGCCACTTCGGCTTGGAGAACGCCCTCATGCCCATCGGCAACCAGTTGCTTGAGGTGGTGGCCCCGATTCAGGAAAACACCGCCGGCGGCCGCTACCTGACCCGCCGGGGCGGTGACGGCGGCTACATGGTCATCACCCAATGCGACGACCACGCGCCTCGCCGGGCCCGGGTGGAGGCGCTGGGGGTGCGCATCGTCAATCAATTCGACAGCGGCGAGTTTCGCAACATGCAACTGCATCCCAAGGACACCGGTGGCTCGTTCTTCGAGATCGACGAGCAACGCGGCGAACGCGCCCACGACGCCGACGGCCCCTGGGAGCCAGCGGGGCCGAACTGGCACGCCCATCGGCGCTTGGAGCGCGTCACCGGCATCGCCGCGGCGGAAGTGCAGTGCGACGACCCGGATGCGGTAGCCGCCCGTTGGTCGGAGATTGCCCAAATCGACCTCGGCAGCGCAGCCCGGCGCACCTTGCCGTTGGACAACGCCGAGGTTCGCTTCGTACCCTGCACGGACGGCCGCCCCGAGGGCTTGGGCGGCATCGACGTGGCCTGCGCCGACCCGCAAGCGGTGCTGCAAGCCGCCGAGGCCCAGGGCGCCCGCACCGGAGACCGGCAGGTCCATCTGTGCGGCATGCGGATCAACCTCGTGTGAGCGCCTACACCGATATCGAAGTGCGCATCGACGACCCGGTGGCCGTCATTCGCCTGAACCGCCCCCCCCGGCTCAACGCCTTCACCTACCACACCCTGAGTGAAATCCGCCGCGCCATCAACGAGGCGGCGGCGGACCAGCGTGTGGTGGGCATCATCATCACCGGGGCCGGGCGCGGCTTCTGCGCGGGCCTGGACGCCGAAGTACTGGCTGAGGTGACCGCGGCCAGCGACGCCCCGGCGGCGACCCCGGAGGACCAACTGCCCGGCATCTTCAGCTACCTGCTCGAAGTGCCGAAGCCGGTCATCGCCGCCATCAACGGCGTGGCGGCGGGCGGCGGCCTGATCCTGGCGCTGATGAGCGACCTGCGCTTTGCCTCCTCCGCAGCCAGCTTCACCACCGTGTTCCTAAAGCGCGGGCTGGTCGCCGAGCACGGCTCCACCTGGCTCCTGCCCCGCTTGGTTGGATTGGGTCCAGCCTTGGACCTGCTTTGGATGAGCGATCGAATCAGCGCCGAGGAAGCTCGGGAGCTTGGCTTAGTGGACCGGGTGTTCAACCCAGACCAACTGCTTGAGGAGGCCTGCACCTACGTGCGCCGCCTGGCGGCAACCTCGCCCCCGGCCGCCATCGCCGAAACCAAGCGCCTCGTCTACCGCCACGTCGGCTGCGGCTTCGAAACCGCCTTGCGCGAGGCGGAAGTGTCCCAAAACCGCTTCGTGCAGGCCGCGGACGCGGCGGAAGGCGCAAGAGCCTTCATCGAGAAACGCGCACCGCAATTCCAACGCATCGGCAGCGGCACCAATGGGTCGAGGTAACCTGATGCAACGAGTTGGTGGTGTCTGCTTCATCGTGGTGGCGGTTGTCATTGCAGCCCACACCGTGGTGGAACCTTGGTACCACGTATCGACCGACGAGCAGCCCTACAGCCCGGCGTGGGATGTTCTGGATCCGTTGATGGTTGTCGCGGTGGCGCTGGGCGCCGCACTCGCCTGGCGGCGCAAGGCGGCGGTGGACCGCGATGCGGCGGGGCCGGTGACTCGCGAGTACCTTGCTGCCAACGTCCTTTTTTTTGGCTTCCTGTTCGTGGGCATCGTGCTGTTGCATAGCTGGTTTGGTCTGCTCAGTCCTGCCTTCACCGCAGTGGGGCCAGACGCCGCCAGCGTCATGTGGATATTCATTGATGCGGCGCTGCCCCTGCTGTGCGGCGCGACCGGAGCCGAGTTGCTGCGGCGCCGCGCTGACGACGAAGCTGAAGGAGGAACCATGTTGAATCTATCGATCCCGCATCATGTCCGGCCCATTCGCGACAAGGTGTTGGCGTTCATTGAGCAGGAGATCTATCCCGTCGAAGCGGACATCGTCGCCGACAAGGTGGGCAGCCGGCGCGGCGGGCTGCTGCGTTCGTTGATGGACAAGGCCAAGGCCGAAGGCCTGTGGGCCTTGGGCCATCCGGAGGAACTCGGCGGCGGCGGGCTGCCGTTCATGGACTACGTTTTCGTCAACGAGGTGGTGGGCCGCTCCGAGGTGGCGACGGTGGCGCTCGGCACCCACTCCTTGCAGGACTCCATCATGCTGCACCGCTACGCCAGCGACGAATGGCGCGACAAGTACTTGCGCCCGCTAGTCGATGGCGAGGTCTTCCCCAGCTTCGGCATGACCGAGCCGGACGTGGCCAGCTCCGACCCCACCCAACTGCAGACCCGGGCCGAGCTCGAAGGCGACGAATGGGTCATCAACGGCCGCAAGTGGTTCACCTCCGGGGCCGGCACCGCCGCCTACACCACCGCCATGGTGCGCACCGAGCCGGAAGGCACCCCGGACCATTCGGCCTTCTCCATGATCGTCGTGCCAACCGACACCCCCGGCTACAACATCATTCGCGACGTGCGCGTGATGGGCCAGTACGACGGCCACTATGAAGTGGTCTATGACGATGTGCGGGTGCCGAAGAGCAACCTGCTCGGGCCTCGGGGCCAGGGCTTCAAGATCGCCCAGCAACGCTTGGGGCCGGGGCGCATCTTCCACTGCATGCGCTGGCTTGGCCAAGCGCAGCGCGCCTTCGACCTGATGTGCGAGCGGGCCAACGCCCGGGTCGCCTTCGGCAAGGCCTTGGCGGAGCACCAGCAGATTCAGAAGTTCATCTTCGACTCGGCGTGCGAAATCCAGGCCAGCCGCCTGCTCACCCTGCACGCCGCCCAAAAGATCGACCAAGGCGACGAGGCGCGGGTGGAGATCGGCTTGATCAAAGTGTATGGCGCCCAGATGCTGCACAACGTCATCGACCGGGCCATTCAGGTGCATGGGGCCAAGGGCGTCACCGAAGACACGCCATTGGAACGCATGTACCGCCACGCCCGCTTTGCGCGCATCTACGATGGCGCCGATGAGGTCCACGTGCAGAACACCGGCGGCCGCATCCTACGCCGCTTCGCGCGTGGCGAAGGCTTTGACTTCGGGTTGCGCTAGGAGAGCCCTCAGCCGGGGAGCGCGAGGGGCGCCCCTCGCATGAAAAAGGAGAATACGTGATCGAGCACCACATCGACATCGAAACGCCGGATGGGGCGATGAACACGTTCATCGTCCACCCGGACGAGGGGGGACCGCACCCGCTGGTGGTTTTCTACATGGACGCGCCGGGCAAGCGGGAGGAGTTGCACGACATGGCGCGCCGCTTGGCCACCGCCGGCTACTACGTCATGCTGCCCAACCTTTACTACCGCCGGGTGCGCGAGTTCATCATGACGCCGGACAGCCGGGAGGACATGTTCGGGCACATGAACGCCACCACCAATGCCATGGCCTGCGCGGACACCGCCGCCCTGATGGACTTCGCCGACCAGGATCCAGCGGCCAAGGGTGGGCCGGCGGGCTGCGTGGGCTACTGCATGAGCGGCCCGTTCGCCTTCGCCGCTGCGGCCGCCTTCCCGGAGCGCATGGCCGCGGCAGCCTCCTTCCACGGCGTACGACTTTGCACCGACGCGGCTGACTCACCCCATCGGGAGGCTGGCAGGATCAAGGCGGAGCTCTACTTCGGCTGCGCGGAAACCGACGAATGGGCACCCCCGGAGATGATCGAGCGCCTCGACCGGGAGTTGGCCGCCAGCGGTGTCCGCTACCGCATCGAGTGGTACGCCGGCACCCAGCACGGCTTCGTCTTTCCGCTGCGGGCCGGGATGTACCACAAGGCGCAAGCGGAGCGGCACTGGGAACGATTGCTGGCGCTGTTCGAGCGTAGTCTCAAGTAGCTTAGGCGAGCTCAGTCCAGGGTGGCCAATCGCTCCACCGCCTTGTCGTGCAGGATTTGCTCAAAGGCGTTCTGGGGCGGCAGCTCAATCCCCTGGGTGAGCAGTTCGCGCGCCCGTTCGCGGTGGCGCTTCGGGTTGATGGCCAACAGGCCATTGGCGTACTCGAAGTACGCTTCCTTCAAATCAGGGGCTAACTCCAAGCCACGGTCAAAGTGCGCAATGGCTTTCTTGCGGGTTGCGCCGAGCATGCGCGCCACCAAGCCGCCAGCGCGGCCGACGACGGCGGCATGCCAGCCTCCGAGGCTGACGCTGGCCCCGACCATGTCCGGATCCAACGCCAGCGCCGTTTCCATGGCTTCGCGCACCTGGCGGGGGTAGCCCTCGCGAAGCGCCTTCATCGGACCAAAGCCTTCCGAGTAGCGGCCTACCGCATGGGCAACTTGCAGATGCGCTTCCGGGTTGTCGGCATCGAGGCGAACGGCCTCCTCGGCGAGTTGCATGGCGCGTTCATAAAGCGCCTGCTTCTCATCTTCCTCGGCCAAGTGGAAGCCGTACTTGGCGACGCAATCGGTGGCCAAGGCATAGCCTGCGGACGTGCCGACCGCCTCGGCCAGCTCGGCGGCTTCCAGGAACCGGCCATCCGCATAGGCCGCCCGGGCCGCCGCCAGCGTATCCGCCTGGACCGCCCCTGCCAGCGCGAAGGCACCCATCAACCCCACCAAGACGACTGTCTTAAACATCTGACAGCCCTTTGCCTCCGACCAAGTTTTTCCTCCGATCACGTTTTTCCTCCGGTCAGGTTTTGCCCCCGATCACGATGCGGCAATCACGAACACTAAAAGCTGTAGCTCAAACCGAGTTCGACATAACTGTCGCGCCGGGACGCATGGAGAAAATCCTCCTCGCCCACGTTAAGCAGGACCACCGCATCGAGGTGCATGGTCCAACGGTCCAGCAGGCGCCGGTTGAACTCCAGGTACACGAAGTGGGAGTGATGGTCCAGGTCGGTGAGCACGCCGCCGATCAATTCGGCGTTTTGAACGTCGTTGAAGCCGATGCGCGTGCCGAAGAACAGATCGTTCTGAAATCGGTTGGTCGATCGGCTGCGCCGGTCGTCGTAGTTCCACTCCGTGAGCAGGCCCAAGTCGATGGCGGTTCCGAACACGGAATAAAAGCTGTACTCCGTGCCGAAAACGAAGGCCGCGAAGTCCTCGTCACGCCCGAGAATGTTGAGCGCGCCCCGGCGGTGAATGGACTCGAGCTTGAACAGCCAGGAGTCCGCTATGAGCTGCGCATCCAAGCCAAACTGACGAATTTGAACGTAGTGCGGCGCCAGTATTGGGGCGCCGTCATCGCCGAGGGCGAGCCGTGGATAGGGCTCCCGGCTGGTGCCGTCAAAGGCGCTCAGGCCGAGTTCGAGCGGCCCGAAGCTGCCGCTGTAACGGGCGGCGGCGTCCCAATGCCACTTGCCGGCACCACTCTCATAGGTCGCGTAGTCGTCGTCCAGGACCACCGGCAGCCGCAGGCGGCCACGCCTGCCCGAGTAAGTGAGCCCCCGGTGATGGGTCATGGCGAACAACTCCAGCGCCCCCCAATCACCCGACCAGGTGACGTGGGCCATGGGCTGTCCGAGCCGCACTTTTTCGTTGGGATGCTCGATGAGATCAATCTGGTTGATGATGTTGACCAGGTTCTGCGATTCGGCGACGCCCCAAAAGACGCGATCGACGCCTAGGCGCAACTCCCATTGGCTGTCCCCAATGTCGCCAAACAGCAACATATAGGCTTCACGTACGTCGAAATGGGTGCGTTCGGAGTCCCCCGCATCGTAGCGAAAGAAAGGCACGAAGGTGAAGATCCGACCCGCCGCGTCTTCCAGGTGCAGCTCCGGCTCCGCGACGAAGCCGCCCGCATGGGACCGCTGGCCCGGATAGGCCGCGGACTTGGGGTACCAGCGGCTCTCGACGCCCAAACTGCCGGTCAGCTCGTGAAAGGCAATCCAAGGGGTGCCGGCATCCTCTTCGGTTTCGGGTTCATCCACGGCAACGACGCGCGCCGGCGGGGCTGGCGACTGTTCCGGCTCCGGCGCGCTGGGCCTAGGGGGCTCCGTTGGCCCGAGCTCGGCGGGCTCGAAGGGCTCGTCGGGCTGGGCCTGGGCCACCTGCTCCTCGACTGGAGGGGCAGTGGTTCCGGGCGGGGCGTCCGCCCAGTACCAAGCGTCTTGCACGCCTAGGAGCTTGGCCAGTTGCACCCAGAAGCGGGCTTGGGCCTCATCGCCTTCCTCCGCCGAAATGACCCGAAAGATGCGCCCGGCCGCAGTCTCAACCGGAACCACCCGAACCGGCAACTCCAGCAGGCCAGCCAACCGCTGCTGCTCCCGCTGCGCGTTTTCGATGCTGCTGAAGCTGCCGAACACTGCAGCATCCGCCAAGAGCTGCGAGGCAAAGACCAAGGCCAACGCCGCGGTACTGAGGGCGGCCGGCCAACGAGGCGCGCAAGCCGCTAGGCGCGGCAGCCCCGGCATTACCGGATCCGTCTTAGGCCGGTCTGGGTGAAGTCGCCGTCGTCAAGGTCGGTTCGAAACTGGTAGCCGGACCAACTGAGAACCGTGCCCTTGCCGGTGAGGTGATTGACCATCTCCATCTCGTGGGCGTGCCAGAACTGGTCCAAGTACTGTTGGTAACTGCCAAAGGTGAGGGTTTTCAGATGGTCGCCCTTGCGATCGTAGTACGCCACCTTCCAGAGGCGCGCCGCATCCCGGTCCTGCCAAACCTCCTGGCGGCTGTAGCCCGACTTGGCATCGGTGGGAAAGCGCTCGTACACCGCGCAGGCCAGGCCTTCGGCGAGCGGCGCATTCGCGCCCGCAGCCTCGGCGCATGGCTCATCGCGCTGGTAGCGGTAGGTGTACTTCTCCACCTCCTGGGCGCTCATGTCCTCGTAGGCGAATTCGCTGCCCATGAACGAGCCGGAACGGTTGGCGGAACTGATGCGCTTGACCCTCCTCAAGGCCGGCAAGTAGAGCCACTGGTCATCGTCGGATGCCTTGTGGCCGTGAATCAGAAAGGCGGTTCCCTTGACGTCCCGGGGTTCATCGAACAAGAACATGCTCTTGTCGCCGTCGTCGGCCACCTCCAGCACCTGAACCCGAATTTGCCGCCGGCTTTCCCGGCCCTGCTTGTTGCGCAGCACCATCTCCTGGCTCGCGGTGAAGTTGCCGAACCCGCGTTTGCTGTCACGCGCTTCGGTGGCGAGTTCAAGGCCCAAGTCCTCGGCGCTGGCCGAGTGCCCAAGGAGGGGCGCCATCAAGCCCAACGGCAATGCCAAGCCCAGCAGCCAGCGGGCGAATCGAGAATGACGGGCATCCATCAGGTCTTTCTCCTATCAATTGCCATCAACAGGGGCGGAAGAAGCAGGAAATCGCACAACAAGGCGAAGACGATCGTAATGGTGACGAGCAGGCCAAGCGCCCAACTGACTTCAAACCCTGACGACGCGAACACCAAAAAGCCCAACGACAGGACCACCGTCGTGGTCCACAGCGCCCGGCCGACCTTGCGGAAAGCGTGACGCACGGCATCGGCGGCACTGTGGCCCTCCCCGCGGGCGCCGCGATAGCGGCTCAGGAAGTGGATCGTATCGTCCACGATGATGCCGAAAGCCATGGCGGTGAACACCGACGCGGGCAGCCCGGCCCGCCCCACCATGTAGCCCCACAGGCCAAAGGCCATGACCGCCGGCAGAAAATTAGGCACCAAGCTGATTACACCCAAGCGCACGCTCTTGAACACCCACATCAGGATGAACGAGATGAGCGCCATGCCGATGGCCGTGCCGCGCAGCATGCTGTCGATGTTGCGCTCGGAAAGATGGGCGAAAACGATGCTCACTCCAGAGGCCTCGCTCGCCAGTTCAGGCGCGTTGGCCTGCAGCCAAGCCTGCGCCCGCGCATCGAGCTCGCGCTGCTCCTGGGACGACAGGTAGCCGACCACCACGGTCATCCGGGTTGCGGACTTGCCGACATCGATGCGGTTGTTGAGATCGTTGCCGAAGGGCAGCGAAAGCTCGTACAGCAACAGGTACTGGGCCGCCAGGTCGGCATCCTCCGGCAGGCGGTAGTAGGCCTCGTCGTCACCGTGCATGTTCTTGTTCAAGCGCTTCATGATGTCCGGAAACGCCTGCACATGCGCCACCTCCGGCTGTTCCCGGTACCACTCGGCAAAGGCATCCACGTCTTGCAGGTAGCCGATGTCCGTGATGCCCCCTTCGCGCCCGGCCTCCAACGAGTACTCCAGGGTTTCCATGCCGGTCAGGTTTTCGATGACGAAATCCGTGTCGCGCCGGAACTGGTAGCGTTCATCGAAGTACCGCGTCCAATTGTCGGTCAGCTCGATCCGGGGAATGCCCATGATCAAGACGGCGGCCACCAACGAGAACAGCCAGAAGCACAGGGTGCGCCGCGCCACAACGACGTCCGCCAAGCGCGCGAACAGGTCACTGCCTTGCGCGCGCGCCTTGGGCGGGCGCAACGGCAGCACGGAAAGCAGGGCCGGCAGCAAGGTCATGGAGTAGGCGAAGGCGAACAGCATCCCCATGGCCACCAGGTTGCCGAGCACGCGAAATGGCGGCGAATCCGAGGCATTGAGGCTGAGAAAGCCAATGATCGTGGTGACCGTGGTGAGAAACACCGGCCAAGCGTTGCTGCGCAGCGAATCCGCGATGGCCGCCTGCCGGTCGAGGCCGCGGCCCATGCCTTCGAGCACGGAAGTGACGATGTGCACCGAATGCGCCACCACCACCGTCATGACGATGATCGGCACTCCGGAGTTGGCGGCATTGAAGACGGTCCTGACCCAACCCGCGAAGCCCATGGTCGAGTTGACCACGAAGATGAGCACCGCGACCACCGACAGGGTGCCGAGCGTCGAACGCAGAAGAATGGCACTGGCTACGATGATGACGGCAAAGACGATCGGTATGAGCCTAGACAGGTCGTCCTCGGTGGCTTGGCCCGTGGCCCGATGGAAGATGACGTCTCCGGTCAGGTAGTACTGCAGGTTGGGGTGGTCCACGCGGGCTTCGTCGAGCAGGGCCTTGAGGTGCGCGTCCACCTCGTCGGCGGCGGCATCGGGGTTGTCGGGCAGCGCGAAAGTGACCAACATGCCGGCCACCCGTCCGTCCGGGGACACCAAGCGCCCAGTCAGCTCTGGCGCCGCGAGCGCTATGCTCTCAACCCGGCGCAAGCCCGCGTCGTCAAGCAATTCGGCGCCATCGACCAACGGCGCGACCGTCAGGTCGTCTTCGAACGCTTCGCTGTGGGAGTAGTTGGTGAGCGAGTCCACCCGAATGGACCAAGGCGTGAGCCACGCGGCTTCGGTGAGCTCCTCGATCGCCGCCAAGGTCTCGCGCGTGAACACGGTGCCCGACCGAGGGGCTATGGCGATGAGCGCCATGTTGGATGCGGAATATTCGTCCTCCAAGGCATTGAAAGCGAGAAGCTGCGGATTGTCCTCGTCGAACAGGGCCCGGTAGTCGTTGGTGATGCCGATGAATTGGGCGCCGGCGGTCAGGGCCAGCATGGCCAGCGCGGAGAGCGCCATGACCAGCCACCGGCGGCGCAGCAATCCATCGATGTAACGGTCAATCACCACTCACTCGATTCATCATGACGAAAATGGTCGGGCAGCCGATAGCTCAACCCTCCCTCGTCATAGGTTGACATCGACAGCAGCTGGACGAAATTGCCCGAGCGGATTGAACTGCGTTTCCAAAGCCGTTGCAACCGCTGCGATGTGCGGAAGGCCCAAAGCGCGCCGAACGTCCAGCTCTTGGGATACTCAAAGGCATCCGCAAGCTGGTTGCCCAACAGCGCGCGGGACAGGCGGTAGGCTAGGCCCACGACCTTCTGCGCCTCCTTCTCTTCGTGTATTTCCGCCACCGCCGGCACCGCCCCGATCAGTGAATTCGCCATGGTCGCGGAGTCGGCATCCGGCGGGGGTTCGCAGAGGTAGCCGATGCGGTAGATGGCGTCCGCCTCGGTGCCGTCCTTGTAGAGAATCGACTCCGGAATGCCCATGAGGTAGCCGGTGTAGCGCCAAATCGCCAGCACGCTGGCCTTCTCCTCCTCGGTGAAGACGGCACCGAGATCCTTGGCGTAGTGCAGCAGGCGCTGGGAAAAAATGGAAATGGCGAAGCCTAGGTTGGCGGCGCTTAAGGGCGTGCCCCAAGCTGAGTGGTCCCACTCTTCCGAATTGGCCAGCAGGAGCCTTATTTGACTGTGGACAAAGCGCACCCGCACGGAAGTTGCCCACCCATCGCCGCCTCTTTGCAGGCCGCCGGGATAGAAGATCTCCATCACCTGGCGAATGTTCTGCCGCAGGCGCCGATGGGTGCCCCGCACTCGGCCGGTGATGTTGAAAGACTTGGCGATCAGCGTGGAGAAGCCCTCGACCAACACGCCTGCCACGAAGGCGGCAAGCATGAGGTCCGAATTGGGATTGAAGACGTAGATTCCCGGGCGAAAGTCCTTGAAGTCCAGCCAAGGCGGAGGCTCCTCCAGCGACTTGAAAAAGTCCCTCAAGGGCTCTGGTGCCTTGTGCAAGCCGCCCTTATGATGAACGCCTGCCGCAATGAACTTGTGCAGTTCGTCGCGGGGCAGCGAAGACAACTCCTCCAGAATGGGGTCGAGTTCCGGGTCGCCGATGATCGTGTGGGCAATGTACTTATCGGCCAAGGCCTCGTCTTGCGATCGGGCCTTGGCGTAACCACTCGTGTAGGCGGAGGGCAATTGCATGGGTTAAACGGCGCCAATCATCTCTGCATTGACGAAGATGCAGCGGGCGGGCACAAAGTAAGCGGAGCGCACGAAGCAGCGCTTTGGAAATCCAATCATCTCCCAACAACCCAAATGGGCTCGGAGCGGGACTGTATCAGATTACCGGATTGGAGACATCTTCGGCATCAAGCCCCTACGGCAAGGCGGCTGGTTCCGCTTGGAAGCGCCCTTGTGAGGGCGTCAAAGAGCAGTTTCAGGGCTTGGTCCGAGCGCGCCAAGGCGCTGGTGACCAGGACCGTCGAGCGCACTTCCTGGCGGGAGATCTTCACCTCGCTGCCATCGGTGAAATCCGGGTGCGCATTAATGCGGCGCAAGGTGAGCACCGCCATGCCCAAGGCCCACAGCAGGAACCGGCGGATGCCCGTTTCGCGCGCGGGAATCAGCAGCGTGAACCGCAACGCTGCCAGGAGATGGTCTCGGGCCATGCCCACAAGGCCGAGCAAGCCGGCGACAAACTGAGGATTGGAACGCCTCGACGCCAAGGCTGACAGGTCCGAGCCCACCGCTTGGAAGACGTCTCGGGGCAGCCAACAGACCCCGCGCCGGCGGTCGTCCCACATGTCCTTGAGGATGTTGACCATTTGCAGGCCCTGCCCGAAGGAAGTGGACAAACGGAACAACTCCTCCCGCCGCTCGCCAATGCGGGGCGAGTAGTCGCACAGCAACTTGGTAATGGTCTCGCCCACCACGCCCGCCACGTGGTAGCAATAGCGGTTGAGCGTCGGCACGTCGTTCAGGCCCTCAGGCGTCGCCTGGCGCTGAAACTCCGCCATGCCCAGCGACATGATGCGCACGCAACGCTCCATGGCCTCCCGTTGAACCGGGCGAAAGCGATGCGTGACGCGGATGACTTTGGGGGTGTTCGCCACCAATTCCCGCTCGGCCTCTATGGTGGCAGTGGACAACAGCGGGCTGAGGTCACCGGCGAAATCCGGTGCCGGCGCCCGACCTTCCACAACCTCGACAAAGCGCTCGAGGAAGGCCTGCTTGTCCTGCGCCGAAAGCGCGGGTTCGTCTTCGACGGTGTCAGCGATGCGGCACAGGAGATAGGCGTTGCCTATCGCTTCGGAGAGCGGATCGGGTAGTTGGGGAATGGTCAGGGCGAAGGTTCGTGACACCTTGGGCAGGATTTCGCTCTGGTAGGCGAGGTCGGCCCTGCCTTCCCTTGTTGTCGCTGCGTTCATGCTGCCTCGTCGCGCATCGATTTCCGCTTCGTTGCACAGCCGCAAAGCATCGGGCCATACAGCCTGAAACTGCGCCAGATTCTTCACGTTATTTGCTTTTATTCGCTTTTGGTGGGTCTGTCAACCGCCGCATCTTTCAATTCTCGCTCCGCCGTGGCAGATTGTGAGGCGTCGGCAGTTCCGGCGGACAAGGCGCGGATGCACGGATAGAGGCACCAACAAAGGAGAACCGGATGCAATTGGTACAGAACATCCTCAAGCAAAAGACCGGCGGCATTTTCAGCGTCGCCCCCAGCGACACGGTGTACGACGCCATCGCCATGATGGCGGAGAAGGAGGTTGGCGCCTTGCTGGTGGTGGATGCGGGCCGCACCGCCGGCATCATCTCCGAGCGCGACTACACGCGGAAGGTCATTTTGAAGGACAAGTCGTCCAAGCAGGCGCAAGTCCGGGAGATCATGACGACGGAGGTCGTCTCAGTCACCCCGGAGATGCACATCGATGAGTGCGTGGCGTTGATGAAGAAGCACCACATCCGCCACCTGCCGGTATCCGAGAACGGGGTCATCACTGGCATGCTCAGCCTGCGCGACCTGTTTTCGGCCATCATCGACGAACAGGCCGACACCATCGAACACTTGGAGCACTACGTGCGCGGTGAGGTCCAATAGGGCTCATCCAGTCAACTCGCCGATCCGCCTCTCCGACAGGCCTGCGACTGAGGCGGCCTTGAGCAATTCCTGCCACGAGTTGCCGTCGATCGGTATCCCATCGACCCGCCGCGCCGCAGCGCTCTTGAGCTCCGGCTCACCGGGCACCCGCACCCGGTCAAAGCCTGGGGCGGGCGCCGCGGACCTGAGGTAGGCGACCATCTCCCGAACCTCGCTCTGAAAGGCCTCGACGCCACCGAAGACGGCGGGGTCGAGCACGAACATGAGCATGTGGTTGACCACGTTGTTGTTACGCTCGTTGCCGGGCTGCGCCGTCCAAGTGCCGGCCAGCGCCCCGCCGAGCAGCTCGCACATCACCGCCAGGCCATAGCCCTTGTGCTTGCCGAAGGGGCCAAGCGCCCCGAACGGCGCATCAAACATCACCGCCGGGTCCGTGGTGGGCCGGCCTTCGTGATCGACCAGCACGCCTTCATCGACGGCTTGGCCCTTCATGTGCGCGACCCGCACCTTGCCCAAGGCAACGGCACTGGTGGCCATGTCGAGCACGATTGGCGGGCCATCGGGCTGGGGCGTGACGGCGCAGAACGGATTGGTGGTCATGCGCCGCTCCCCGCTGCCCCAAGGCGCGACGGCGGGCGGATGCCCAACCACGTTGACGAAGTGAACGGACACCAAGCCCGCCGCCCCGCAACGCTCGCCATAGGCACCGATGCGGCCAAGATGATGGCAATTGCGCACTCCCGCGCAAACGACGCCCGTCTCCCGCACCCTGGCTACGGCCAAGTCCGTGGCTTCCCGGCCCACCACCTGGCCAAACCCCAACTGGCCGTCGATGAGCAGCACCGCGCCCCGGTCCACGACCGTCTTGGCGTGGGCATCCACTTTGAGGCGCCCGCCCCTGATGTTGTGCACATAGATCGGCGTCATGCCAACGCCGTGGGAGTCGTGCCCCTTCAGGTTGGCCTCCACGAGATGATCGGCGACTTCACCGGCGACTTCGGGCTCCGCTCCGGCAGCGATGAAGATTTCCGCAACGAAAGCGGCCAGCCGACCCTGTTGAATGAGCATGGCGATTTTCCTTCCAAGCACCACGAAATTGTATGCGCTGGGCTCGGCAATGGGCAGTTGGCGCCTTCATGTTCAGCGAAGCACCCCGTCTTTTGGTAGCTTTAGGTGTTTCGTCGGCATCAAGGAGCCTTCAGTTGAACAACGATTCAATTCCGCTTTCCTTCCAATGACTAATCCACGCACACCGATCATCGTTGGGGTCGGCCAGTTTCTCAATCGCATCGACGGTCTCGACGATGCCTTGGAGCCCCTTGAGATGATGCTGCGCGCCGTGCGCTTGGCGGAGCGAGACACCGGCAGCGGCGGCTTTCTGGACCAGGTCCAGTCGGTGCGGGTGGTGCGCGGCCTTTGGCGCTACGGGAACCCGGCGCGCATCGTCGCTGAGCGCATTGGCGCATCGTCGGCACAAACGGTCGGCACCTTGTTCGGCGGCAATCAGAATCAGGCGGTCGTCAACCGCACGGCAGCCGAGATTCTGGCCGGGGAACTCGACTTGGCCCTGATCACCGGTGCCGAGAACGGCTACAGCGCCGGCCGGGCGCGCAAGGCGGGGATTCGCCTCGAGGCCACCGAAGCGCCAGGCGACTACGACGCGATGATCAGCGACCCCCAACAGCCGGAGCACCACGACTGCGAACTGGACAAGGGGATTCGCACCGCAATTCAGGTTTATCCAATTTACGAAAACGCCATCCGACATGCCCGGGGCGAGACCTTGGAGGCGCACATTCGCCGGGTCTCGAAACTCTGGGCGGGCTTCAACGCGGTGGCAGTGGACAATCCCAACGCTTGGGTGCGCCAGCCCATGAGCGCTGCGGAAATTCGAACGCCATCCCCAGCCAATCGGCGCATCAGCTTCCCTTACACCAAGTTCATGAACGCCAACATGATGGTGGACATGTCAGCGGCGCTGATCATGTGTTCCGTGGCGCAGGCGAGACGGTTGGGCATCAGTCCCGACAAGTGGGTCTATCCCATTGCTGGCGCCCGAGGCTACGACCACTTCTCCGCCTCGGTGCGCCACAGTTTCCATGCTTCGCCCGCCATTCGTCTCACCGGACAGCGGCTGTTTGAATTGGCCGGGGTGGAAGCGGGCGATCTGGACTACGTGGACCTCTACAGTTGCTTCCCTTCCGCAGTGCAGGTGGCGGCGCAGGAACTTGGTCTTGCGGAGGAACGGCCGCTGACCGTCACCGGCGGGCTGACCTTCGGCGGCGGGCCGCTCAACAACTACGTCATGCACAGCATCGCCCGCATGGTGGAGCTATTGCGCGAAAGGCCGAAGGCCAAGGGCCTGATCACCGCCAACGGCGGCAACCTCTACAAGTGCGTCATGGGTCTCTACAGCGGCGAGCCGCCCGCTAAGGATTTCCAGCAGACCGACGCTCAAGCCGAGATCGACGCGCTGCCCGCCCGGCGCTGCCTCGCCGAGCACGCGGGCGAGGCAACCATCGAATCCTACACGGTGATGTACGCAAGCGACGACGCCAAGGTGGGCCATCTTGCCTGCCTGACCCCCGCCGGCGACCGCACTTGGGTCAATACCGAAGACCCTGACCTAATGGCGGCCATGGCGAGCGAGGAATTCTGCGGCCGCAAGGTGCGCGCGAGGCGCGGCGGGGGCCTGGCCGGGGTGGCATGACTTTGACTGCGCACCAATGGCACCCATAGGAGCTCACCAGTGACTTGGACGAGGCTTGTTACTCTCTCTTTGCTAGCAACGGCCTGTAGCAGCCGAGACTTTCAGACAGGTATGGTGAACATTGACATGCGCCCCCTAGACTGCGGCTACAAGTGGTTAGTAGAGGATTGCGAAACAAATCGATGAATGTCGTGCGAAACATGCGCGCACGGCACGGGGTCGTCAGACCGTTTTGAACAAAGTGTTCGCTATGTGAACGGGATTAAGCGGGATTGAGCGGGACCTCGCGGGACGGAATCCCGTCGATTGCAACGACCTTCGGGTTGACGGGTCATAGTGCGTTATGTGCGGGTAGTCGTGAGTACCCGGTCTTCAGCGGGTATGTTTGGCATCAAAGCAGGGGGGGAGGCGGCGATAATCGCAGGGAGGCTCAAAGTCTGGCGGCAGGGTGACAGTGGGCTCCTCAATCCACCAGCCTACGCCCTCTTCGGCGTAAGCGGACATTCCAGGCCGAGGAATTGTGATCAACCAAAAGTTGGCGGCGACCTAGGCCAGGGCGTCCCTAGCGAAGGGGTGCTCGTCCCAGTCTGGCGTCTCGGCGGAGCGCAGCGGCTCCGGGAGGTCGTCGTAGGACCAGGCGCCGGGGCACCCCATCACGGTCGAGAGCAGCGCCTTGAAATCGCCCGGGTCGTGGGCGGGATCGCGGAGGGTCTTGCTGCCGATGGGGCCGGGAATGACCAGCGGCGTCGGCTTGGCGAGGTCCTCCCTCAGCTGCCGCACGTCGAAGTGGTCGCCGTCCACGGTGCCGGCCTCGTCGTCCCACACAATGGTGCGCCGCTCGTGGCCGCGCATCACGTCGGGCAGGGTGATCCGGTGGACGGTCATGGGTCGTACTCTAGCAGCAGGCCGATGATCAGGTCCAGCATGGCGGGATCGTCACGGACCATCCTGCCCAGCATCTCGCGGCCCTCGAAGTCGTGGAGCAGCGACTGCATGTGCACCGACCAGACCTCCAGCGCGTCGCCGTAGTCCGGGTAGTCCCGGCCCGCGTAGAGGAGCGCGTAGTCGTCGTCGCGGCCGGTCACCGTTCCAGACAGGTAGGTCGCCCGCTCTAACACGAAGTTGCGACCTGCCGCGTGAGGAAGACCTAAGGGCGCAGCAGACGCAACTTGCCGTTGAGCATGCGTGGTCGATTGCTAAGGAGCGTTGTCCCTTGGAGTGTCCGCCGATCGAATTGAACGACCCGTCAGAAAGGGAAGAGCCGTTTCCGAATGGGGTGTGCCGGGAAAATCGTGTGTACTATACGGTACGCGTCTTCTTCCAGTGCGTTTCCAAGTAGCCCCCTCGCAGGGCGTTGCGCTGCGCGGCGTTCCTTCCAATCGAGGGCGGGACGCCCTCGCTCCGGGGGATTTCGCCTCGGTCCGGGGGATTCCACCTGGACCGCTGCCGGATCAATGGTGCGTCGGCGGCGGCTTGGGTTGCGGGAGTTCCCGGCTGGTGTCAGGACCGAGCACGTAGAGCGCGCCGAGGGCGATTAGCGTCCATACCAATAGCGAGAGCGCCAGTTTCATGTTTTCGTTCTCCTGTTAAGTTTCACAGCCGTTGATGCCGAAGCCGCTCCAAGCCGTCCGAGTTAAGGCACCCAGCTTAGGCGGGGCGTTTCCTTTTCGCCAACGGCGACCTGCTGGTCTTCGTGGGCGCGGTAGCGCACGTAGGCGTGGATTCGGGTCACCTCCTCGTCGGTCAGCGAATCGGCGAACGAGGCCATGCCGTTGGCTGCCAGCAGCCCCTCGAGCACGACTTGGTTGAAGGTGGCGTGGGAGCCTTCGCCGATCAGGCGCAGGTCGGTGATGGCGCCGCCGGAGCGGGCGAAGATGCCGTGGCACACGGAGCAGTAGGCGTTGTACAGGCGCTCGCCCCGGACGAGATCCTCGTCGCTGATTTCCGGCAGCGTCTGTTCGGGAATGTTGCGATCCACCGCCGTCGGCACCGGCAGTTCGGCGCTGCCGCCCAGCGTGAAGGCCAGCAAGCGGCCCGTGTTGCCGTAGGTGAGGGAGGCTGGCGCCGGCACGGTCTCGCCGCCGAACAGGTCGCCGCCGCCGCTGCCGGTGAGAATGGTGAGGTATTGGACGCCGTCGATTTCATAGGTAATGGGCGGAGCCAGCATGGAGGTGTGGGTGTCGAACTGCCACAGGGCATCTCCCGTGTCCTTGTCGTAGGCGGTAAGCATGCCCAGCGCATCGCCCTGGAACACCAAGCCGCCGGCGCTGGCAAGGACGCCGCCGTTCCAGTAGTGCGGGTGCGCCACCACCCACTTGTCCTCCCCGGTGAGCGGATCGAAGGCCTTCAAGTAGCCAACCGGCTTGGGCTGGGTCTCAAGGTTGGTCTCCACCAATTGCGAAATGCGCGCGATTTCGACGCCGAGGTTCCACGCATTGGGATTGCGTTTGTAGACGCCGGTGTCCTGATGGGCGTCGGGCATGTTGAAAAAGAACGGGTTGTCCTGGGCGGGAATGTAGGCAACGCCCGCTTCCACATCCACTGACATCGCCTGCCAATTATGGGCGCCCAATGGACCGGGCAGCACCCAAAGGCCATCTTCACCATAGCCCATGTCCGGGTTTTCGACCGGCCGCCCGGTCTCCAAGTCAACATGGGTGGCCCAGGTCACGGTGGCGAACGGGTGGGCGCGCAGCAGGGTGCCGTCGGCACGGTCGATGACGTAGAAGAAGCCGTTCTTCGGCGCCTGCAGCAGCACCTTGCGCACCTCGCCGTCGATCGTCATGTCGGCCAGGGCCATGTCCTGCACGGCGGTGTAGTCCCAGTTGTCGCCGGGGGTGGTTTGGTAGTGCCAGTTCATCTTGCCCGTGTCCACATCGAGGGCGACGATGGATGAGAGGAACAGGTTGTCGCCGCCGCCTGGGGAGCGGATCACCCGGGTCCAGGGCGCGCCGTTGCCGACGCCAAGATAGACTTGGTCGAAGTCAGGGTCGTACACGATGGAGTTCCACACGGTGCCGCCGCCACCGAACTCCCACCATGCGCCGCCCTTCCAGGTCTTGGCGGCCATTTCCATTTCCTCGTGCTCGAAGGGCAGGGAGGGGTCGCCGGGCACGGTGAAGAAGCGCCAGGCCTGCTCCCCGCTGTCGGCGTCGTAGGCGGTGACGTAGCCGCGCACGCCGTACTCCGCGCCGCCGTTGCCGATGAACACCTTGCCCTTGGCGGCGCGCGGCGCGCCGGTGATCGTGTAGCGGCGCTCACGATCGATGATGGTGTCCTTCTTCCAGACCAACTCGCCCGTGGCCGCATCCAAGGCGATCAGGTAACCGTCGAGGCTGCCGACGTACACCTTGCCCTGGTAGACGGCGACGCCCCGGTTGACCACATCGCAGCAGGCCCAGCGCGCGGTTTCGCCAGGCACTTCGGGATCGTAGAACCAAAGCTGCTCGCCGGTGGCCGCATCGAGGGCATGCACCCGGCTCCAAGTGCTGGTGAAGTACATCACGCCATCGACGACGATTGGGGTCGACTCCTGGGCGCGATTGGTGTTCATGTCGCGGTGCCAAGCCAAGCCGAGCTCGGCGACGTTGTCACGATTGATGGCCGTCAGCGGCGAGAAGCGCTGCTCCTCGTAGGTGCGCCCGTGGGCCAGCCAAGCGCCCGGTTCGTCGCGGTCGGCGTTGTTGATGCGTTCATCGTCGATCAGACCCGCCGAAGCGGCGCGGGGGGCTTGAGCTTCCGGGTCGCCCACCTCCTCGGTGGGTGCTTGCGTTTGCGGCGCGTCACAGCCAGTGGAGCCCACAACCAAGGCCGTGATGGCAAGGCCTATCCAGAGAGAGTTGCGCATGATTCTGATCCTCCCGTTCCCGTTAAGAAAGCGCCAGCTTCTCCTTTGCTCTAGTTCAGGTTTTAAACTCAGGTTCGAATTCAACCGGCTGAGGCCAACTCCTCTTCCTCCGCCTCGCTCTCCGGTTCCGCATCGGCGTCGGAGGGCTCCTCTTCCATGGGACGCTCATCGCCGTCGAGGTCTTCCTCGAACTCGCTGACCAATTCGATGTAGGCCATCGGCGCAGCGTCGCCTGCACGGCGGCCGCATTTGAGAATGCGCGTGTAGCCACCGGGCCGGTCTTGGTAGCGCGGCCCGAGTTCCACGAACAGCTTGGCCACGGCCGCATTGCTGCGAATGCGGGCGAACGCCAAGCGCCGATTGGCGACCGTGTCCTGCTTCGCCAAGGTGATCAAGGGCTCAATGACCGGGCGCAGCGCCTTGGCCTTGGCGGCGGTGGTCTTGATCAGCTCGTGCTCGATCAACGAGGCCGCCATGTTGCGGAACATCGCTTGGCGGTGGGCGCTGGTTCGATTCAGGTGCCGCCCGCTTTTTCGGTGACGCATAGTCCATTCCTCGCCGTCAACGGGTGCCCTCAGGCGACCTTGTCTTCGCCGTGGGGAACCGTCCAGTTTTCCAGGCGCATGCCCAAGGTGAGGTCGCGCGCCTGCAGAACGCCCTTGATCTCGGTAAGCGACTTCTTGCCCAGATTTGGCGTCTTCAGCAGTTCAACCTCGGTGCGCTGCACGAGGTCGCCGATGTAGTTGATGTTCTCCGCCTTAAGGCAATTGGCCGAACGCACGGTGAGCTCAAGATCATCCACCGGGCGCAGCAGCACCGAGTCGATTTGCCGGTTAGGGGCCGCCACGGCAGGCTCAGCGGCACGGCTGTCGGCGAATACGGCTTGTTCGTGGAGGATGCGCTCCGCTTCCCGCATGCACTCCTCCGGGCCGATGGTGCCATTGGTCTCAACGTCCAAGATCAGCTTGTCGAGGTCGGTCCGCTGCTCAACCCGTGCGCTCTCGACGCTGTACGCCACGCGACGTATCGGGCTGTAGGTGGCGTCCAGGCGCAGCACGCCGATGGGCCGCGACTCCTCGTCCTCCTCGTCCTCGGCCTCACGACTGTCGGCGGGCACGTAGCCCCGGCCCCGAGTGACCTTGGCCTCCATGCGAATGGCGCCCTTGTTGTTCAGGGTGCAGATGAGGTGGTCCTGGTTGATGATCTCGACATCTTGGCTGAGCGTGAAGTCCGCGGCCCGCACCTCCGTCGTCTCGCCCTCGCCGGTGCGCGACAGGGTGATCGTCGCGTGGTCGCCTTCGTGCAGCACGATGGCGACGCCCTTGAGGTTCAACAGAATGTTGATCACGTCCTCGCGCACGCCCTCAAGGGTCTCGTACTCGTGCTGGACGTTGTCGATCTCCACTTCGGTGATCGCGGCGCCAGGCATGGATGACAGCAGAATGCGGCGATAGGTGTTGCCAATGGTGTGGCCAAACCCGCGCTCGTAAGGTTCGATGCTGATCTTCGCCCGAGTGGGGCTGATCTGCTGAATCTCCATCTTCTTGGCGGTGGGCAACTCAAGCAGTGAATGGGTCGATGATGATGCCATGATTTTCTCCGGTTTCCTGCGACGGCTTGATTCGGCTTAGCACCCAGTCCTTGGGGCGCTTGGCACAGCTTCCCGTTACTTGGAGTACAACTCCACGATGAGGTTCTCATTGATTTCGCTCGGCAACTCGCTACGGTCGGGCGGACGCCGATAGACGCCCTCAATTTTGCCGCCCTCGAGATCCGCGTCGGTGTCCACCCAATCGACCGGCGCCCGCTGGGCAGCGATCTGCAGTGCAGCCTGAACTCTCAATTGCTTGCTGGCCTTGTCTGTGAGACCGATCACGTCCCCGGCGCTGACTTGATAGGACGGAATGTTGACGCCCTTGCCGTTGACCGTGATCCCTTTGTGCGAAACCAGTTGGCGCGCTTCGGCCCGAGTCGAGCCGAAGCCCATGCGGTACACCACGTTGTCGAGGCGGCCTTCGAGCAGGCGCAGGAGGTTCTCGCCGGTGGCCCCCCGCTGCCGGTCGGCCCGCTTGTAGTAGTTGCGGAACTGCTTCTCGAGCACCCCGTAGAGGCGGCGCACCTTCTGCTTTTCGCGCAACTGCACGGCGTAGTCCGAGGGCCGCCCGCGGCGCACGCCATGCTCGCCCGGCGGCTGATCGATCTTCGCCTTGGAGTCGATCGGCCGCACGCCGCTCTTTAAAAAGAGGTCGGTGCCCTCCCGGCGGGACAGTTTTAGTTTCGGTCCTGTGTATCGAGCCATGCTTTCCTCTTAAGCGTTCCTTGCCGCTTGCGTCAGCCGCGCCTGCCCTGGTGGCATCAGCCGCGCCTGCCCTGGTGGCATCAGCCACGCCTGCCCTGGCGGCATCAGCCACGCCGCCGCTTGCGCGGCCGGCAGCCGTTGTGCGGAATCGGGGTGACGTCGGCGATGCTGTTGATGCGCAGCCCTGCGGCATTCATCGCCCGAACGGCGGACTCCCGCCCCGGCCCCGGTCCCTTGACCAGCACATCGACGCTCTTCATGCCCATGTCCGTGGCCATGGCGCAGACACGCTCCGCGGCCACTTGGGCGGCAAACGGCGTGCTCTTGCGCGAGCCCCGGAACCCCGAACCACCGGCCGTGGTCCAGCACAGGGCGTTGCCCTGCCGATCGGCGATGGTGATGATGGTGTTGTTGAACGAGGCGTGAATGTGCGCCACGCCGTCGGTCACGATGCGCTTGGTTTTCTTTCGCTCAGCCATGTCGCTGCCTGCTTTAAGTTACTTGCGGATGGGCCGCCGAGGGCCTTTGCGGGTGCGCGCGTTGGTGCGGGTGCGCTGTCCGTTCACCGGCAGTCCCCGCCGATGGCGCATGCCACGGTAGCATCCCAGATCCATCAGGCGCTTGATGTTCATGTTCACCTCACGCCGCAGATCGCCCTCAATGGGCATCTTGGCGACTTCGGAGCGCAGGGCGTCGAGGTCCGCTTCGGACAGATCCTGAATCCGCTCCGCCGGATTGACCCCGGCAGCATCGCAAAGCCGGGCCGCAGTGCTGCGTCCCACGCCAAAGATGTAAGTGAGCGACACGCCGGCATGTTTGTTGTCGGGGATGTTGACCCCAGCTATCCGGGCCATGATGTTCCTTCCATTGCGTCTTGGTAACCTCGGTTTGGCTTCGGCCTCAGCCTTGCCTTTGCTTGTGCCGCGGTTCGGCGCTGCAAATCACGCGCACCACGCCCTTGCGCCGCACGATCTTGCAGTTGCGGCAGATTTTCTTCACTGATGCCCGAACTTTCATTTTC
>JAPPIX010000219.1:0-36864 GCA_028820495.1 Gammaproteobacteria bacterium | reverse complement strand
CTAACGCCGGCGGCCGTAGCCCTTAAGATTCGATTTCTCCATGAGCTTGGCGTATTGGCTCGACATCAGGTGCGCCTGCACTTGGGACATGAAATCCATCGCCACCACCACGACGATCAGCAGGGCGGTGCCGCCGAGCTGAAACGTGACGTTGGAGGCCACCACCATGAACTCCGGCAGCAAGCAGACCAGTGTAACGTACAGGGAGCCGAACACGGTGAGGCGGGTGACCACGTCATCGATGTAGCGCGCCGTCTGCTGGCCCGGGCGGATGCCGGGCACATAGGCCCCCTGGCGCTTGAGGTTGTCCGCCATGTCCTTCGGGTCGAACTGAATCGCCGTGTAGAAAAAGCTGAAGAAGATGATGCCGCCGGCAAACATCAGAATGTATAGCGGCTGCCCCGGCGAAAGCACCAGGGCCACCTGCTGCAGCCAGCCCAGCCCTGGCCCTTGGCCGAACCACTGGGCCACGGAGGCGGGCGCGAGCAGCAGGCTGGAAGCGAAGATGGCGGGTATGACGCCGGCCATGTTGATCTTCAAAGGCAAATGGCTGGCCTGGCCTTGGAAGACGCGCCGGCCTTGCTGGCGCTTGGCGTAGTTGACGGTGATGCGCCGCTGGCCGCGTTCGATGAAGACCACGAAGCCGACCACCGCAATGGCGAGCAGGGCGATGGCCAGCAGGGCGATGATGTTGATGTCGCCTTGGCGGGCCGCTTCGAAGGATTGCCCGATGGCACCCGGAAAACCGGAAACAATGCCCGCAAAGATGATCAGCGAGATGCCGTTGCCGACCCCCCGTTCCGTGATCTGCTCCCCGAGCCACATCATGAACAGCGCCCCGGTCACCAAGGTGACGGTGGCCACGAAGTAAAAGGCAAAGCCGGTTGAGAACGCCAGCCCCTGGTTGGCCAGCGTGACCGTCAGGGACAGGCCCTGCACCAAGGCGATCAGCAGCGTGCCGTAGCGGGTGTACTGGGTGATTTTGCGCCGCCCGGACTCCCCTTCCTTGCGCAGTTGCTGCAGGCTGGGATACATCATGCTCATCAGGTTCATGATGATGCTGGAGGTGATGTAGGGCACCACGTTCAGGGCCAGGATGCTCATGCGCTCCAAGGCGCCGCCGGAGAACATGTTGAACAGCTCAAGGATGCCGCCCTGATTTTGCTCGAACAGCGCCCGCAGCCGGTCCGGGTTGATGCCGGGCAGCGGAATGTGGGTGCCGATGCGATAGACCAGCAGCGCAAACAGGACGAACAGCAGCCGGTTGCGGAGCTCAGTCAGCCCCGCCTGCGTACCGCCCAGTTGTCCTGGATTAATCGCCATGATCCTTCTCTAGCTCTGGTCGAAGCTCTGGTCGAATACCCCGCCCGCCAAGGGACGTGCTCAGGACTCGACCTTACCTCCTGCCGCTTCGATGGCCGCCGCCGCGCCTCGGGTGACGTGAATGTCCTTGCCGCGCACGGTGAGGGGGCGCTCGATTCGCCCGGAGAGCATGATGCGCGCCCGCTTCATGTCGCGACGCACGAGGTTGGCCGCCTTAAGCTGCGCCAAGTCCACCACATTGCCCTCGATGCGGGCCAATTCACCCAGCCGAACCTCGGCGGTGGACGCACCGATCCGGGAGCGGAAGCCGAACTTGGGCACCCGCATTTGCAAGGGCAGCTGCCCGCCTTCAAAGCCGGGTGGCACACCGCCTCCGGAGCGCGCCTTTTGCCCCTTCTGGCCGCGGCCCGAGGTCTTGCCATGCCCGGAGCCGCGGCCCCGTCCGACCCGCCGCTTGGCGCGCTTGCTGCCCGGCGCCGGATGCAAATCATTGATGCGCATGCCTTTCTCTTTCACCTCTTGTTCGCGGGAAACGGTTGCCGAAGTAGCCATCATTTGCGCCCGACGACCGCCCTGCTGCCGCTCTGTGGCATCGTCGCGTTCGCCTCCCCAACGACTTGGACCATGTAGCTGACCCGGTTGATCATGCCGCGCACCGCCGGGGTGTCCTCCACCTCCACGGTGTGACCGATGCGGCGCAGCCCCAAGCCCGCCACGCAGGCCTTGTGCCGCTTGAGCCGACCGGCGGCACTCTTGGTCTGGGTCACCCGGATCATCCGCTTGCCACTCGTCGCTGTTTTGGCGTTGTCTTCAGCCATGGTTGCTGCCCTGTTTTCCGTCCTGGCGGCCGTGCGCTAAGCGCTGATTTCCTCGACGCTCTTGCCGCGCTTTTCGGCAATGACGGCCGGCGAACGCATGTTCGTCAGGGCGTTGAAGGTCGCCCGCACCACGTTGTCCGGATTGGTCGAGCCGTAGCACTTGGCCAGCACGTTATGCACCCCCGCCGCTTCCAGGACGGCGCGCATGGCGCCGCCGGCAATGATGCCGGTGCCTTCGGAGGCGGGTTGCATATAGACCTTCGATGCGCCGTGGCGTTCCGTGATCGCGTACCAGATGGTGGAGCCGTTGAGTTCGATGTCCACCATGTTGCGGCGGGCGACTTCCATGGCCTTTTGAATCGCCACCGGCACTTCCCGGGCCTTGCCGCGCCCGAACCCGACCTTGCCCTTGCCGTCGCCCACCACGGTCAGGGCAGTGAAGCCGAACAGCCGGCCGCCCTTGACGGCTTTCGCCACCCGGTTCACCCGGACCGTCTTCTCCAGCAGCCCCTCTTCGCGAATTTCCTCTGTGTATGCCATGAGTGCTAGAACTCCAAACCCCCTTCTCGGGCCGCTTCGGCAAGCGCCTTCACGCGACCGTGGAACTTGTACCCGGAGCGGTCGAAGGCGACCTGGCTGACGCCCGCTGCCTGGGCTCGTTCGGCAACCAGCGCCCCCACCTTGGCGGCCGCCTCCACATTGCCGGTAGCCCCCTCGCGCAGGCTCTTGTCGAGCGTGGAGGCTTGCGCCAAGACATTGGCGCCATCGGCTGACAGCACCTGGGCGTAGATGTGGCGCGGCGAGCGGTTGACGGTCAACCGGCTGACGCCGAGCTCGCGCATCTTCATGCGCCCTCGGCGCGCCCGGCGCAGCCTTGCCTGTTTCTTGTTGATCATGCTTGCTCTCCGCGTTCCTGCCGCTACTTCTTCTTGGCTTCCTTGCGCCGCACCTGCTCGCCTAGGTAGCGCACGCCCTTGCCCTTGTAGGGCTCCGGCGGCCGGAAGCTGCGAATCTCCGCGCTCACTTGGCCGACGAGTTGCTTGTCAGCGCCTGAAATGACGATTTCCGTCTGGCTGGGCGTCGCCGCGCTGACCCCTTTGGGCAACTGATACTCCACCGGGTGGGAGAAGCCGAGCTGCAACGTCAGCGTCTCTCCCTTGACGGCCGCGCGGTAGCCCACCCCTTGCAATTGCAGCCGTTTCTCAAAGCCGACGCTGACCCCCTGCACCATGTTGTTGACCAGGGAGCGGGTGGTGCCCGCCAGCGCCTTGCCGCTCTTGGATTTGGTGCGGGCCCTGAAGCGCAGCACGCCGTCTTCCTGGGCGACCTCAACGGACGGGTGGATCGCCGTCTCCAAGGTGCCCTTGGCGCCGGACACCCGAATGCTGGCGCCGCTGACGGCCGCCTCCACGCCTTCCGGCACGGCAACTGGATTGTCGGCTATTCGGGACATGCTAAAACTAGAACACCGTACAAAGCACTTCGCCGCCGACGCCGAGCCGGCGCGCGTGGCGGTCGGTCATCACGCCTTGGCTGGTGCTGACGATGGCGACGCCCAACCCGCCGCGCACCTTGGGCAATTCCGCCTTGCCCTTGTAGATTCGCAGCCCCGGCCGGCTGACCCGGTGAATCTCCGCGATGACCGGCTCCCCGGCGTGATACTTGAGTTGCACGGTCAGTTCCCGCTTGCCTTCGCCGCTGACGCTGAAACCCTCAATATAGCCTTCCTGCTCCAGCACCTCGCAGATGGCCGCCTTGGCCTTGGAGTGCGGCATGGCCACTTCCGGGTGGCCGACGCTCTGGGCGTTGCGCACCCGGGTGAGGAGGTCGGCGATGGGATCCTGCATGGTCATGGACTGCTCCTACCAACTCGCCTTGACCAAGCCCGGCACATCGCCGCGCATTGCCGCCTCGCGCAGCTTGTTGCGGCCAAGGCCAAACTTTCGATACACGCCATGCGGCCGGCCGGTCAGGCCGCAACGGCGTTGCCGGCGCACCGGCGAGGCGTCGCGCGGCAGCTTCTGAAGCTTGAGCTGCGCCTCCCAATGCTCGTCATCGGAAAGGTTGCGATTGTTGATGATGGCCTTGAGCTCGGCGCGCTTGGCCTGGTAGCGGGCGGCCACTTTGGCACGCTTCTTTTCCCGCTCAATCATCGATGCCTTTGCCATGTTCTTGATCCGTTGTGCTGATGCTTGGTTGATGAGAGCCTTCAGCTTGCCGCAGTGCGCCAAGCCGCCGACGCCGAAGGATAAGCCTGTCCGCCACGATAATGGGTCCGCTTGTTTTTCATAAATAGTGCCGCCTAGCTTTAAGCCGCTGGCTGCCGGAACGGGAAATTGAACTGCCGCAGCAGGGCCAAGGCCTCCGCATCGGTAGTGGCGGTGGTGGTCACCGTGATGTCAAGACCGCGAATCTTGTCGATCTTGTCGTAGTCGATTTCAGCGAACACGATTTGCTCCACGATGCCCATGGAGAAGTTGCCGCGTCCGTCGAACGACTTGGGATTCAACCCGCGAAAGTCGCGGATGCGCGGAATGGCCACGCCAACCAGCCGTTCCAGGAACTCGTACATGCGCCTGCGGCGGAGCGTCACCTTGCAACCGACCGGGTAGCCTTCCCGGATCTTGAAACCCGCCTCGGACTTGCGCGCCTTGGTGATGATGGGCTTTTGGCCCGAAATGGCCGTCAAGTCGGCGACGGCCGCCTCCATGATCTTGCGGTCGCCCACCGCCTCGCCGACCCCCATGTTCAGGGTCACCTTCTCAAGCTGCGGCACCTGCATGATGCTGGCCAGCCCCAATTCCTCCTTGAGGGCGGGGCGGATCCGATCCCGGTAGTCTTCCAGAAAGCCGCTCATTCTAGCTATCCAAAACTTCGCCCGTTGATTTGAAGTAGCGGACCTTTTCGGTGTTCCCGCCGTCGTTCTCGATGCGAAAGCCCACTCGGTCGGCACGTTGCTCGGCGTCATTCCAGATGGCGACGTTGGAAGCGTCGATCGGGCCTTCCCGTTCGACGATGCCGCCTTGCTGGCCTCGATTCGGGTCGCCTCGCTGGTGCTTCTTCAACAGATTGACGCCCGCCACGATGAGACGGCCATCGCGGCGCACTTCGAGCACTTCGCCGCGCCGTCCGCGGTCGCGTCCGGCAATCACGATGACTTCGTCGTCTTTTCTTATCTTGTTCATCTGTTTGCTTCTGAGCCGCAGGCGCTCTATCTACTCCAGCCGCAGGCGCTCTATCTACTCCAGCCGCAGGCGCTGCCTACAGCACCTCCGGGGCCAGCGAGACGATGCGCATGAAGTGCTCGGTGCGCAGCTCCCGGGTAACGGGGCCGAAGATGCGCGTTCCCACCGGCTGATTCTGTTGATTGAGCAGCACCGCGGCGTTCTCATCGAAGCGGATCAGCGACCCGTCCGGCCGCCGAACGCCCTTGCGGGTGCGTACCACCACCGCGTTCATGACCTGCCCCTTGCGCACCCGGCCCCGCGGTATGGCCTCCTTGACCGCCACCTTGATGATGTCGCCGATGCCCGCGTACCGGCGATGGGAGCCGCCAAGCACCTTGATGCACTGCACCCGCCTTGCGCCGCTGTTGTCGGCTATGGCCAACATGGTTTGTGCTTGAATCATGGGCGTTCAACCTGTTAGTGCTCTATGCCACCGCGGCGCGCTGATCGACGGACTTCAGCCGCCACGACTTGGTCTTGGAAACGGGACGGCACTCCTCGACGGTGACCGTGTCGCCGACGTGGCCCTCGTTGCGCTCGTCGTGGACATGCAGCCGGGTCGAGCGACGGATGATCTTGCTGTACACCGGATGCTGGACCTTGCGTTCCACCAGCACCGTGAGGGTCTTGTCCATGCGGTCGCTGGTGACGACGCCGGTTACCGTACGCCGGCCTGCCTTGATCGGCTTAGTCATGCACTTTCTCCCCGGACGCCTCGTCCGCGGACGCCTCGTCCGCGTGCGCCTTTTCCCGCATGATGGTCTTCACCCGGGCGATGTCGCGCCGGGTCTCCTGCACCAGATGGGTTTGACCCAACTGGCCACTGGCCCGCTGCATGCGCAGGTTGAAGTGCTCCTTGCGCAGCCGCAGCAGTTCGCTCTTGAGCTCATCCGCAGCCATTTCCCTTAAGTCCGTCGCGTTCATCGCCTTAACTGACCTTGATCCGTCCGCCCACTTCAATGCCGCGCTAGGCGGCTACAGTCCGTTTTGCGAAGGCCGTGGAGAACGGCAACTTGGCGCTGGCCAATTCAAAGGCTCGCCGCGCCACCTCCTCCGGCACGCCTTCAATCTCGTACAGGATGCGACCTGGCTGCACTTGGGCAACCCAGTACTCGACGCTGCCCTTGCCCTTGCCCTGGCGCACCTCAAGCGGCTTCTTGGTGATCGGCTTGTCCGGGAAGGCGCGAATCCAGATCTTGGCGCCGCGGCGCACATGGCGCGTCATGGCCCGCCGCGCGGCTTCGATTTGGCGCGCGGTCAGCCGCCCTCGGCTGGTCGCCTTGAGGCCGTATTCGCCAAAGCTCACGGCGCTGCCGCGGTGCGACAGGCCGCGGTTGCGGCCCTTGTGCTGCTTTCTGAATTTCGTTCGTTTCGGTTGTAGCATCGCTGTTCAACTCTCTTGCCATCCCATTGCACCGCCGCCCTTAAGCTTCCCGTCTCCAAGGACCGCGGTGCGGATCTCTAGCCGGCGGCCGCCTCCGCTTCTTCCGGACTCAGGATTTCACCCTTGAACACCCACACCTTGATGCCCAGCACCCCGTATGTGGTCTGCGCCTCCCAAGTGGCATAGTCGATATCGGCCCGCAGGGTGTGCAGGGGCACCCGCCCTTCGTGGTACACCTCCGAGCGGGCGATCTCCGCACCGCCCAAGCGGCCGGCCACCCGCACCTTGATGCCCTGGGCGCCCAAGCGCATGGCGTTTTGGATAACCCGTCGCATGGCACGCCGAAACTGCACCCGCCGTTCCAACTGCTGCGCCACGTTCTGCGCCACCAGCAAAGCGTCGATCTCTGGCTTGCGAATCTCCTCGATGATGACATGCACCGACTGCAGCCCCATCAGGTTGGTGAGATCCACCCGCAGGCGCTCAACGTCCTCGCCCTTCTTGCCGATGACGATGCCGGGGCGGGCGGTGCGGATGGTGATCCGCGCGGTCTGCGCCGAGCGCTTGATTTCGATGCCGCTGACCGACGCTTGGGCCAAGCGCTTGCGCAGGTATTCGCGCACCTCCAGATCCTTGAGCAGGTATTCCGAATACTGCTGCTTGTCTGCGTACCAAATGGACTTATGCGACTTGACCACGCCAAGGCGGATTCCGGTGGGATGTACTTTCTGGCCCATCTTGCTACTCGTCCGACAGGGTCACGGTAATGTGGCTGGTGCGCTTGAAGATGCGGTCCGCCCGGCCCTTGGCGCGGGGCTTGATGCGCTTCAGCGTGGTGCCTTCGTTGACTTGAATCTGTGCAACCCGGAGTTCATCCACATCCGCGCCCTCGTTGTTTTCCGCGTTGGCGATCGCCGACTCCACCACCTTGCGCACCAGCACCGCCGCCTTGGCCGGGCTGAAGCTCAGGAAGCCGAGCGCCTGATCCAAGGGCCGCCCGCGCACTTGGTCGGCGACCAAGCGGGCCTTCTGCGGCGATATGGCAAGCCGTCTGGCGGTGGCGGAAACCATCATGACCGGCGCGCCTTGCGGTCCGCCGCATGGCCCCGGTAGGTTCGCGTCGGGGCAAATTCGCCGAGCTTGTGGCCGACCATCTCTTCGCTAACGAAGATCGGCACGTGCTGGCGCCCGTTGTGCACGGCGATGGTCAGCCCCACCATGTCCGGCAGGATCATGGAACGGCGCGACCAAGTCTTGATGGGCCGCTTGCTGCCGCTCTGCACGGCCTGATCCACCTTCTTCATCAGGTGAAGATCGACGAAGGGACCCTTTCGCACCGATCTCGGCATGGCTTTACCTCCTCGTCCTGCGGCGCACGATGAGCCCGTCGGTGCGCTTGTTGCTGCGCGTTTTGTGGCCCTTGGTGGGTATGCCCCAAGGCGAGACGGGATGTCGGCCGCCCGAGGACTTGCCCTCGCCGCCACCGTGGGGATGATCCACCGGGTTCATGGCCACGCCGCGCACGGTGGGGCGAACCCCGCGCCAGCGCTTGGCGCCAGCCTTGCCGAGGGAACGCAGGTTGTGCTCGCTGTTGCCCACTTCACCGACCGTGGCGCGGCATTCGGCGAGCACCCGGCGCATCTCTCCCGAACGCAGGCGCAGGGTGGCGTAGTTGCCTTCCCGGGCCACGAGCTGCGCGGAGGTGCCGGCGCTGCGGGCGAGTTGCGCCCCCTTGCCGGGCTTGAGTTCAATGCAGTGCACCACGCTGCCGACCGGAATGTTGCGCAAGGCCATCGCGTTGCCGGGGCGAATGGGAGCGCTTGAGCCGCTCATGACCGGATCATTGGCCCGCAACCCCTTGGGCGCGATGATGTAGCGCCGCTCACCGTCCGCATATTTGAGCAAAGCGAGGTTCGCGGTGCGGTTGGGGTCGTATTCAAGGCGCTCGACGCGGGCGGGCACGCCATCCTTGTTGCGCTTGAAATCGATGATTCGATAGTGGCGCTTGTGTCCGCCACCTCGGTGCCTGGTAGTGATGCGACCGTGGTTGTTGCGCCCCCCGGATTTGCTCAATCCCTTGAGCAAGGGTTTGTGCGGCGCGCCCTTGTGTAGATCCGGATTGACCACCGTTACGACGAAGCGCCGGCCCGGGGATGTTGGTTTTGCCTTGACGACTGCCACGGCCCTACTCCGTTACCATAGTGTCGAGTTCCTGGCCGGCAGCGATGCGCACATAGGCCTTTTTCCAGTTCTTCTTGCGGGCGGTGCCGTACCGATTGCGCTTGACCTTGCCGCGCACGTTGAGCGTGGTCACGTTGAGCACCTCGACGCCGAATAGCTGCTCCACCGCCTCCTTGACTTCCGCCTTGGTAGCGTCCTTGGCCACCTTGAATGCGTACTGGTTGCTCGAATCGCCAAGGTTGGTGACCTTTTCCGAAATGTGCGGTTCGTCGAGCACGATGTAGATGCGTTCTTCGTTCACGCCAGCGCCTCCTCAAGCTTCTTCAGCGCACCGACGGTCATCAGCACCTGATCGAAGCTCACCAAGCTCAACGGATCGATGGCGGCAACGTCGCGAACGGCCACCTCGCGCAGGTTGCGGGCAGCGAGTTCGAGGTTGCGGTCCATGCCGTCGGCAACGAGGAGCAGCTTTCCTTCAGGCTTTGGGTCGAGGGAGGCGAGTTTGTCGAGGAGGGCGCTGGTCTTGGGGGCGTCAATGGAGAATGCGTCGAGGGCAATGAGGCGGTTTTGGCGGATCAGCTCGGACAGAATGCAGCGCACCGCGCCCTGATACATCTTGCGATTGACCTTTTGCGAATGATCCTGCGGCTTGGCCGCAAAGGTGACGCCACCGCCGCGCCAGATGGGGCTGCGGATGCTGCCCGCCCGGGCTCGCCCCGTGCCTTTCTGCCGCCAAGGCTTGCGACCGCCGCCGCGCCGTTCCGATCGGGACTTGTGGGCTCTCGAACCCTGCCGGCCTGCCGCTTGGTAGGCGTTGACCACCTGATGCACCAAGGCCTCGTTGAATTCGCGGCCAAAGGCTGCTTCGGACAGCTCCACGCTGCCGCCGGCTTGCAGCGCGAGCTTCATGACGCAGCCCTCTTGATGGCCGGGCGAATCTGCACATCGCCCCCCGCAGGCCCCGGCACCGAGCCCTTCACCAGCAGAAGATTGCGTTCCTTATCGACACGCACAACCTCGAGGTTTTGGGTGGTCATGCGGGTGTTGCCGAGATGCCCGGCCATCTTCTTGCCCTTGAACACCCGTCCCGGCGTTTGGCACTGGCCGATGGAACCGGGCGCCCGGTGGGAGATGGAATTGCCATGGCTGGCGTCCTGGCCGCTGAAGTTCCATCGCTTGATGGTGCCGGCGAAGCCCTTGCCCTTGGAGGTGCCGCGCACATCCACCCGTTGCCCGGCTTCAAAAACCTCAACGCCAAACTCAGCGCCGGGAACCAAGGCTTCGTCAACGCGGTCCACGCGGAATTCCCACAGCCCCCGGCCGAGTCCGGCACCGGCCTTGGCAAAGTGGCCGGCCATGGGGCGGGTGACGCGGTTGCGCCGGCCGGCGCCGGCAGTGACCTGAACAGCGGCGTAGCCGTCGCTTTCCGGCGTTTTGACTTGGATGACTCGATTGGGCTCGACTTCAATGACCGTGACGGGCACGGACGCGCCCTCGTGGGTGAACACCCGAGTCATGCCGCACTTTTTGCCAATCAAGCCAATGGCCATGCTTCGATCCTGGTTTGGGGTTCAACCCCGGCGCGTAAAAAAACGCCGGCCATTGGCGGCGCGGCGTTTTCGTCAATTCAAACTGATCTGCACCTCTACCCCGGCCGCCAAATCGAGCCTCATCAGCGCATCGACGGTCTTCTCGGTGGGTTCGATGATGTCCAGGAGACGTTTGTGCGTTCGGATTTCGTACTGGTCGCGGGCATCCTTGTTGACATGCGGCGATATCAGCACGGTGAATCGTTCCTTCCGCGTAGGCAAGGGGATCGGCCCGCGGACCTGAGCCCCTGTGCGCTTCGCCGTATCGACAATCTCTTGGGTCGATACGTCGATCAGCTTATGGTCAAACGCTCTCAGGCGAATGCGGATGCGCTGGTTGGGCACCGAACGACCTCCAAAACGCGACAAAAAAGCCCTAACCCGCGCTAGCGCTAGGCAGGGCACCTCTCCTGTTAAAGAACCCCCGAAATCGGGACGGCGCACTATACAGAGCCATTGCCCGTCCCGCAACCGCTATTTTCAAGTTAAATCGAGTTATTTTAGGCACCCATGAAGACACTGATCATCACTGGCGCGAGCGTCGGCATCGGTCTCGCCACGGTGCGCCGCTTCGCCGACGCCGGCTACGCCGTGACCAACATCTCCCGCCGGCCCTGTCCCCTGCCGTCGGTCAATCACCTGCCGGGCGACCTGTCCGATGCGGGTTTCCTTGATACGTTGGGCGATCGGCTGAGCGAAGCCTTGGCTGGCGCCGATGCGGTGTCGCTCATCCATAACGCCTCGCGGCTGTTGAACGACAGCGCCGCCGATACGTCGAGCGATCAGTTGCGCGCCGTGATGGAAGTCAACCTGGCAGCGCCCAACACGCTGAACCGCTTCGTCATTCCCCGCATGCCCAGCGGCTCTTCGATAATCTACGTCGGCTCGACGCTGGCGGAGAAAGCGGTGCCGAACAGCTTTTCCTATGTGGTCACCAAGCATGCCTTGGTCGGCATGATGCGTGCCACTTGCCAGG
Organism: Gammaproteobacteria bacterium; assembly: GCA_028820495.1. Lineage (GTDB taxonomy): Bacteria > Pseudomonadota > Gammaproteobacteria > Pseudomonadales > Azotimanducaceae > Azophilus. The sequence continues at coordinate 25,366 of JAPPIX010000219.1, read as the reverse complement.
ACTTGGCCGGTCGGGGCATCCACACCGCCTGCATCTGCCCAGGCTTCACGGATACGGAAATGCTGCGCGCCCATGTGCCGGAGGAGGCCATGGACGCCGTGCGCGGCCTATCCGCCTACGGTCGGCTCATCGAGCCCTCTGAAATTGCCGACACCCTGCATTGGGCGGCTGAAAATCCAGTCATCAATGGCGCGGTGCTGCACGCCAACCTCGGCCAGGTGGAGCGCTGACCCCATCCCTATGCCGTGGCCTCTTCGGTGCCCTTCAGGCCCAAGTAGGGCCGCAGCCAACGAACCAGCAAGTACACCGGGCCGGTATCGACTGCCGCCACAAGCAGTTTGAAGACGTATCCGGAGAGGATGAACGTCAGCAATTGGGGCGCCAAGGGCGCCGCTTCATCAATGGGCAGCGCATGGGCGTAGAAGTGGGTGATGAGGATCACCGCGGTGGTGTCCACCATCTGGCTGGTCATCGTGGAGGCGTTGTTGCGCAGCCACAGGTGGCGTCCGCCCGTGAGCTTCTTCCAGAAGTGAAACAGTCGCACGTCGCAGAATTGGGCGGCCAGGTAGGCAATCATTGACGCCGCCACCGCGCCGAAGGCGAGCTGGCGCACCTCGAAGAAGACGGGCAGCCGTCCGGCGGCGTCGGTTTGCGGCAGGCCGGTGGCGGGGTCCATCGGCTCGAAGCCGGGCAGCGCGCCGCCAAGCCACAGCAGGAACACCACCCAGCCATTGAGCAGCAGGCCCACCCAAACCATGTCCCGCGCCTTCTTCTCGCCAAACAGCTCGCTGATTAGGTCGGTGCACAGAAAAGTGATGGGATAGGGCAGAACGCCAATGGCCACCACCATCGGAACGTTGATGCCGAATAGTTCGAAGGACAGGTCCAGGAAGCGGCTGATGCCGAGGACGTTCAGCAGCGCCAAGGTGCCAAGGAACACGCCGGACAGAACCAGATAGACCCGCTGGCGCCGTTTTTCGAAGTTGGGCTCTGCCATGAACGATATCGCGGATTAGTTTTCTTGATCGCGGGGCAAGGCTGCCGCATCAGCCAACTCTTGTGCCCGGCGACCGGGCAATCGTTGGCCTGAGTTCCCGATGCGTTGGGCTTTTTGGTCCAGCAAGTGCTGGTTGACGCAGTTCTGCAGCCGCCCGCCCGCTAGGTAGGTCAGGGCGATTTCGCCGCCCTTGAAACGCATGTCGTAAGCCGATTCCGGGGTGAAGAAGGCGGAGTGGGGCGTGATGAGCAGGCGGTGGTCCACCCAATCCTCATCGTTGGCCCAAGCCTTGATGAGGGGATGCTCCGGATCGGCCGGCTCCTCCGGCAGCACGTCGAGGCCGGCGGCCTGCACTTGGCCCTTCCTCAGTGCCTCCGCCAAGGCGTCGAGATCGACGATCGGCCCGCGCGCCGTGTTGATGAGAATCAGCCCCGGCTTGCTGGCGGCCAGCACCCGGGCGTCGATCATCCTCTCGGTTTCGGGCGACAGCGGCGCATGCACGCTGACTACATCGCTGGTGGCGAACAGCTCATCCAAGGCATGCACCCGGCGCACACCGATGGCGAGATCGACGCCGTTGCTGAGGTAGGGGTCGTAAAACACCACATCCATGCCGAAGGCCTTGGCCCGCAGCGCCGCGGCGGTGCCGATGCGGCCTAAGCCAACGATGCCGAACGTGCAGGCGGACAGCCGCCGCCCATAGGGATTGAGGGCCGGGCGCCAGTGCTCACGAGGACTCGCCTTGAGTTCCCGGGTGTGGAAGGTGATGCCCTTCATCAGCGACAACATCAGCGCCATGGCGTGGTCGGCCACCTCCTGGGTGCCGTAATCCGGCACGTTGCACAGGGGGATGCCAAGCTCAGCCCAGGCGGCGAGATCGAAGTTGTCGAAGCCGACCTTGGGGGTGACGACGATGCGGCATTGGCGCAACTGGGCGCGGCAGCCTTCCGGCAGGTCAGCCACCGTAACGATGGCATCGCAGGCCGCCCACTGGGCAACGCTGACCTCCTCGAAGGTGGTGCTGAACTCGGCGCGCCCGGTCTCGCCCATGCTGGCGAGTTCCACGTCGCGGTTGCGGCCCCAACGAAAGAACGGATACAAGACGTTAAAGGGCATGTTGGGTCCCTTGATCGGTCAGAACAAATCCAGGACATCGGCGATGGACGCCATCAGACGCCGCTCGGCAATGCCGCCGATGCGCAAGCGGGTGACGACGATGTGGGTGGCGCCGAGCACCTCCTGGTACTCATCGAATTTTGCCGCCACGTGGCCCCGATCGCCAACCAACGCCCAATCGTCGACATCCGCCTTGTCGTCCCGCCGCGGCCGCCCCGCATCCGCGAGGCCTTGTCTAACCGCCTCCACCTCCCGGCGGCTGCGGCCGATGAACACCGTGCGCATGATGGGCCGAACGCTCAAATCGCCGTGGCCGGCTTCGACCGCCGCCCGACCGTGGGCCTCGAAATTGGCCTGCAGGCTGCTCAGCGTTTCCATCGGCGACGCCAAGTACGGCAAGCCCAACCGCCCCGCCTGAGCCAAGGCCTTTGGCCCGAAGGCGGCCACCCAGACCGGCGGGTGGGGCTGCTGAACGGGCAGCGGGTCGAGCCGCAGCGGCTCGTCAGCGCCCTCCACGGCGATGGGTTCCCCGGCCCATGCCCGCATCATCACGTCGAGGTTGGCCTCGAAACGCGCCCGCTTCTCCCGAGGCGCCACGTCAAAGGCACGCAGCATGGCAGGCGCAAAACCGCGCCCGACGCCGAGCAGCACGCGCCCAGCGGAGAGTTGATCGAGCACTGCCACTTGCTCGGCAGCCAGTAGAGGATTGCGCATCGGCAGCAGATAGGAGGTGGTGCCGAGTTGAATGGTCTCGGTGCCTGCGGCGGCGGCCGCCAACAGCATGAGCGGGTCCGGCAGGGCACCCGCTGTGAAGTGGCTTTCCGGCAGCCAAAACGACTCATAGCCCAAGGATTCGCCGATTTGCGCTTGCCGGGCCAAGGACTGGGCCGAACGGTCGTTAAAGTTCCAAGGCGTCAGACCAAGGTGCATGGCTTTAAGTCCCTGCCTTGCCATCGTTGGAAGCGACCGGATTCTCGGGTGTTTGGGATTTTTTTAGCGCTTGCAAACCGATGAAGTCATGGGCAAGGGTGGCGGCGGCGATGGCCGTGATTTCCGCGTGATCGTAGGCGGGCGCCACTTCCACCACATCCATGCCAACGATGTTAAGTGGCCCAAGCCCTCGCACAATGGCCAGCGCTTGGGCGGACGACAGGCCGCCCGCCACCGGCGTTCCGGTGCCCGGGGCGAAGGCTGGGTCCAGGCAATCGATGTCGAACGTGAGATAGGCCTTGCGTTCGCCCACCACGCGCAGGATCTCCGCAAGCGCCGCGCCGGGCCCATGCTCATGCACCCAAGGCGCGTCAAGTATGGTGAAGCCGTGGTCGCTTTCGCTGTAGGCGCGGATGCCGACCTGCACGGAGTGCGCCACGTCGATCAACCCTTCGCGCTTGGCGCGCAGAAACATCGACCCGTGATCGAGGCGTTCGCCGTCATCCGCCCAAGTGTCCACGTGGGCGTCGAAGTGAATCAGCGCCAGCGGACCGTGCCGCTCCGCATGGGCGCGCAGCAGCGGGTAGGTCACGAAGTGGTCGCCGCCGAAGGTCAGCATTATTGCGCCCTGGGCGAGAATGGTGCGGGCATGGCGCTCGATCACCGCCACGGCATGCTGCGGGTAACCCGAATCGAACTCGCAGTCGCCGTAGTCGGCCACGCCAACCGCAGCGAAGGGATCAATGCCGAAGGGAAACGCCCGCTCGGTGATCTCGGCCAGTTGAACGCTGGCGGCCCGGATGGCTGCCGGACCGAAACGGGCGCCTGGGCGGAAAGTGGTGGCGCAGTCGAACGGCACCCCCGAGACTACGATGTCCGCCCCCTCGATGTCCCGGGTGCGCCTACAGCGCAGAAAGGACAGCGCCCCGCTGTAGGTCATGGCCGTGTCTTGGCGCGTGAAACAGTGCTGTCGCGGCCCGTCGGGCACCGAAGCCTCCGGCGATGCGTGTGAACTAGGGCGGTGAGCCTCCAATTCCGCCCGATGCTAGTTCATCGACCCGGCAAAGCCAAACGCACAGCCAATGGGTCAGCTTCCCATTAGTTTGGCTGACGTAAAGTGAGCCCGTGGGCCATAGCCCGGATATTGGCTAGCGAGAACGAGCGCAGTTGCTGGACCCAAAGGTTTCCACTGCCAGCCTCACTCATCCGGCCTTTGATTCAACAAAATCTCAGGCGTTCAGCCACATTGCTTCAGCGTGAGCCGAGGCACCACGGGCCGTAGGGTGATCCTCCGCCCCGCTCGACAAAACCTCAGAGAGTTCTGAGCCGACTAACTTTCTCGTTAGCTCGCACCCTACTTGCAAGTGATGGTAACGCTTCCGTCGCCGCCAACTCTAACCGACTGCACGTTGTTGCGTCCGCATAGCTCTGGGGCGAGAAGATGAGCCTCCGCTCGTTTTTCGACTTGAGGGTTCAGTTCGCCTTGTGGAGATTCCGAATCAGACAGTTCATAAGGTCGAATCTGCGACTCCGGAACGGTTTGGCAGGCGCAAAGTGCAAACATAAGCAAACTAAGGTGGATGGGGCGATTCATGAGTATTCCTAACCCGAAAATTTGATTGATTAACCTAATGTGAGGCCCGCAGAAAAGTCAACACTCCACCATCGTGCTCGATCGAAGATGAATCGCGAAGACTATTGGAGAACCCCTGGCTAGAGACGCAAGCGTTTGCTGGCAAAAGCCTCAACACGGGGATCATGGCTAACGGCGATTACAGTCGCTTTGAGGTTCTTCAAATTGGTGAGGACTTCGTGTTGCAATTCGTCATTCAGGTGCGCCGTACCCTCATCGAGCAGGATCAGCCGCGGCTGCCTGTAGATGGCCCTCGCAATCATTATCCTCTGCCGTTGGCCGCCGGAAAGTGCTGATCCCATATGGCCAGCCAACGTCAGGTATTGCATGGGCATCTTCTGGATGTCCTCGTGGATGCAGGCGAGTTTTGCGGCCCATTCGACTCGCGCTTCATCAGGTTGTTCCTCGCTGGCAGCGATGTTCTCCAGCAAGGTTCCTGAAAACAAGTCGTCATCCTGCATGACGACCCCGAGCTGGCGCCGGTAGTGAGTGCTGTCAACTTGCCGGAGGTCGACGCCGTCCACCTCAATCTTCCCGCTGCTTGGTGCGCATAGCTTGGCCAAGAGCTTGATCATTGTGGTCTTGCCTTGGCCCGAATCCCCGGTTACGACTGCAAACTCACCTGGCGCGATGCTGAAAGTGAGGTCTTGAAGAACGGCACCCTCCTCTTTGTTGTAGGCGAAACGCACCGACTGGACGGAAAGGGCGCCCTGTAGTTCCACCTGAGCGCCCCTGTGCTCCGAGGGCGACTCGGGCTGTTCAAGACCGACATCCGCCACGCGCTCAAGGTGCAGATTCAACATCCGCAAACTTAGTCCGGCGGCTATGAGCGTCCTCACACGATCCGAAAACATACCGCCGTATGCGTTGAACGCGAACAGCATGCCTAGAGTGAAGTCACCTTGGGTCACCTTGTATGCCCCTAAAACGAGCATTACCACACTTTCGATATTGCCTAGGGCTGATCCCGCCAATCTGATGTAAATGTTAAATCGGCCGAGATGTGCATCGGCATTGAGCGAATCGACGTAGCGTTCACCCCAAGTGTCCTCCCTATTAGATTGCATGCCCAGAAGTTTGATCGCTCTGTGCCGTTGTACGTTCTCAATGAACATGGAGCTTTCCAATGCGCCTGCAGCAATGGTCTCGTGAGTGAGGTTCCTCAGCCGTCCGTAGCTAGCGAAAGTCATAAGGGCAATTGCCCCCAGAAAACCACACAGCACCAAAGTTAAGTCCCATGCGTAAATCATGAGCATGGTTAGCGCACCAATCACCATGAACGCATCGACCAGCATCGCGAATGCGCCCGTCGTTAGAAAGTTGCGTACTGGGTCGATGGAGCCGAAGCGCGACAGTACATCACCGGGATGCCGAGCCTCGAACCAAGTGTCCGGCAGCCGCAGAAGGTGATTCATCAAGCCGGCCACCATGCGTAGGGCCGTTACATTGCCAACGTGCAACACCAGCATGGAGCGAAGATAATCAGTGACGGTGGAAATCAATGCTAGCAACCCAAAACCGGTTGCTAGTGCCACCACAATGTTCATGTCGCTTTGACGAATCCCTTGATCCACCACTAGTTGCACATTCAGGGGCATCGCCAAGGCAAACATCTGCATGAGTACGGTTAGCGTGAACACCGCAGCCAACGGGCTTCCCAAACCATGTAAAGCGGTGAAGAAGGCCGATAACTTGACAGATTCCGCCGTTTTTCTTTTCTTGAAAGCTGGGGTGGGCGCAAGCTCCAAGGCGATACCGGTGAATCGCTTGCTCGCTTCGGCAAGGGTAAAGCGACGCTGACCCAGGGCAGGGTCAATGATGGTGATTCCACGCCGGTTCAGCGACTTCAGCACCACGAAGTGATCAAACTCCCAGTGCAGTATTGCCGGTGAACGAAGTTGCGGGAGATCCTCAAGCTCAAGACGCACTCCTCGGCTCGTCAGGCCGAGGCTACCAGCGCAGTCGCGAAGACGGCGCAACGTCATGCCGTGCAACGAGAGTTGGAACTTGGACCTCAGTTCTCGAAGCGTACACCTGTAGCCGTAAAACCCCGCAACCATAGCGAGGCAGGCCAAGCCGCACTCGGACCGCTCAGATTGAAGAATGACCGGTAGTGACATTGATCACACGGTGGGTCCGACCCTAAACCGAACTCAGAGCCGCTGCGCCGACGCACGGAAAGGCTCCAGTGCCCAGTCTATAAGCGTGTTGTAGTCTCGAACCAAGTCAGCCGTGAGGGTCATTCCGGGGCGTAGCGCCGGAATTTGCGCTGGCGGTAGTGAAAAACCATCGGGAAAGGCGACGTCCACTCGGTAAGCAGGTGAGCCTCGCCCCTGACTGACCATGTTCTCGTCCGGCACTATGGCCGTTTTGGAGACGGCCACTACTTGGCCGCGTTGAGAGCCATGGCGTTCATAGGGAAATGCATCAAGAAATACGCGCACTTCTTGGCCGTGTTTGACGAACGCGGTCGCGGCGGGAGGGGCGAAAAGCCTCGCTTGCAGTGCGCCGTCTCTTGGGACGATGTCCAACAGCGACTGGCCCAGTTGGACCGCATCGCCGGTGCGGACTCGAACCGACGCCACGACCCCGCTTCTCGGTGCGAGCACTTGCGTCGCCGCTTGATTGCGGAGACGGGACTCGTTCATTGCCAAGTCGTGCAATTCCCCCTGTATGGCGGCTTGCTTCAAGTCCCGTTCGATCGTGAATCGCTGCTGCCGTTGCCCCGCTTCAGCTAAAGCGTGGCGCAGACGCTCGACATCGCGTCGTCGCTCAGATAGCGCCAGCAGGCGAACCTGTCGCTCTTCATCAAGTTGGGTCAACTCTGCCTGCGGCAATGCACCTTCAGACACAAGGCGGCGACCATCCCTATATCTGCGTTGAGCAATCTTCACACGGTTTCGTGCGAACCGAATCTCTTGCTCAAGTCCATCCAACTCGCGACGAAGGGACTCACTTTGCTGCTCTAACAAGTTGTGTGAGCTGGTGTACTCGTCGTCAACCAAACGCGATTGTTTCTCCAACGTCTTGCGTCTACCCTCAATCTCCTCCAGCATCCGCTCCTGAACAGTTAGGGATGCCTTTAGTCCCTGCCCGGATGAGATCTCGAGCAAGATGTCCCCAAATTGAACAAAATCACCGGAACTGACGAGTTGGTCTCGAACAACTCCTGGAGACTGAGCGACCACGCGAGCCCAGCCATCCGCTGGCGTTAGGTAGCCAAACACCTGCACCTTGCGGGCGAAATCGAATGTTGCGGCGAAGATTGCTACGGCGGTTCCGGCACCTACACCCACAAAGGTCAAAAGATGCCCGAATGCGGGCTTGGAGAACAGAACGGGCTGCCAAGCCGACCCGCGAAACCGGGCCAACGCGTCGTCGCGAAACAGCGAAGGTGGCTCAGGGTTCTGGCGGGGCTCGGATTGACTTTTTCCGAAGCTCGATTCAAGCGTCTCCGGGTGACTCACTTTGCATCTTCACCTACCGGAGGGCCGAAGAAAACGCGCAGCGGCGCTCGTTCGTATCCGAAGGATTGAAACTTCAACAGGTAGTCCATACCGAGAATGGCCTGGTAATCGGATTCGTAGAAATGCGGGGCAATTTGCCCTTCCGTGTTGTGGCAGTGCGCAAGCGTCTCAAGATCCGGTGCCACTGAAAAGGACAGTTCCCCATCGTTCAGGACAATAAACTCCTCTGAGCAATAGGTTAGGGGCGAACCGGTGTCGATCACCACCTCAGCAGCACCTTGCTTGAGCGGTACTTCAACGTAGAGCAGAAAACTCGGCGCAACAAATGCCGAGTTGATCGCAGCGCCTCCTTTGCAGGGAGATAGATTGCCAAGATGAAGCTGGTTTGTCCTGAAATCGAAACACACTTGTTTCGATCTCATCAACACCTCCTGTCCAATGATGATGTCGCCGTCCGATGCGTTCATCACAGTCAGTTCAGGAATTCGCTCCCCCCCAATCCCGATCCATGGAACTCTGAACGTGCCATCCGGGCGATGCCCGCCAAACGCTTCCACAACGGTTTCACCTAGGCGGCGTTCGGGAGTCTGGCCCGCTTCCGTGACCCATTCGGTTGGTAGCGCTGAGAGGGTCGATCCGATGTCCACCAAGGCAACTTCACTGGAATTCACATCGCCCAAGTCAAAGTGGATGTGAGTAAAGGGGCGGGTGTCCGGGACGTTGAGGCTCACCGGCATTCTGCCTTCAGGCGCGGGCAACAAAGGAATGCGCACCGCCCTTCCCAACGACAGGGGATCATTCGACCGAGCCTTGGCCTGGTTGGGGGTGAAGTACCACGGTGCATTCCTGTCGCGCCAGTCGTCGCACGAGTCTTCGAATACTCCCGCTAACAACTGGTCCAACATGTTTCGAACAGCTACTTCCGATGAGCCTTCGATCTCGGGCGTGTCCCATTCGGGACAGAAGTCGCTGAATCCATCCACGGATGGGGTTGGTTCCCCAAGGAACGTCGCCAAGTGCCCGAAAAACGGGCAAGGGATGAGGCCTTCCATGCAATTGACCAAAGACATGGGATCAACTTGCTCCGCCCCCTCGTGTGAGAAAAAGTCCCCAAACCGGTTCCAAGCGGCCCGAAAGTAGCCTAGGGCGTGCAATCTCGACACGTCGAAGAGGATTCGGCCAGGTTCTGGAGCGAACTCATCGGCAACCATCGGCTGTAGGATTCGGGGGTCCAGATAGCCGGGGGGGGATTCCCAATCAGGCAGCTCGTGAGGTTGTGTCTGCGGCTCCGAAGCGGTCTGGCAGCCGCAAAACGCGAGAACAAACAAACCAAGCTGGATAGGGCGATTCATCGATATTCCTAGTCCAGTTGGTTGTATTGACCAAAAAAGTCAGCCAAGGCAGCAGGGCGGACTTCCGCCCTGCTTGGCAAATCCCCCAAAGGGGTTCCGCACCGCCTAGCTTTGACTTTGCGTATCATCCTTGCAAACGATGGTAACGCTGCCGTCGGCGCCAACTGAAACCGACTTCACATTGCCCCTCCCACATACGTGTTCTGCGGCTTTGATAGCGTCTCCAAGAGTGTTTCCGCCTGCAACGATTCCCATTTCGGCTTCGCTCAGATCTCTCATCATATTCTCCTTTGGTGTGAAATTGATTTGGTTCATTTCGGTAGCCACATGGACCACCGTCTGAATCGACCACGTTCGCGTTCGATTCAAATTGAACTTAGCATATAACCGGGAGGGGGGGGGCAAGCCTCTCGTTAGAACATTTTGTTCTAATCGGCCTTTGGCGACAGCGTGATTGGCGCAGTGTGCTTCAACCCAAGGTTGGGCATCTCAGAGCCTGTGCTGACGGGTCTGTGTCCATTCGCTCACCATCTCCACGATGGAAAAAACGCAAGGGAATCAAGCATTCAGCCGCAACGCTTCCAACAGACCAGTGAGAATCAGGTCGGGGGCCACCCGGTCAAACAGCTTTTCGCGATTGAACAAGTGGCAGAAGCCGCCGGTTGCGATTACAAGGGGGCGGTCGTCGCTGAACACCTCGTCGCTGATCCGCTGCACGAGTTCCTTCACCATGCCGACGTTGCTCCAGTACAGACCGCTCTGAATGCTCTCCACGGTGGTGCGTCCGATCGACGAGCGCACCGGCTTGATCTCCACCGACGGCAGTTGCGCCGTCTTGGATTCCAAGGCGTCCATGGCCAGCCGCAGGCCAGGCACGATGTTGCCGCCGAGGAATTCCCGGTCGCGGGTGATGGCGCACACGGTGGTGGCGGTACCGAAATCGATGACGATCAGGTTGCGGTCCGGAAACAGCTTGATCGCGCCCATGGCGTCGGCGATGCGGTCGGCGCCCACCTCCTTGGGGTCCTTGTAGCCGATCTTGAGTCCGGTCCTGATGCCGGGGCGCAGGATCAGCGGCTCGATATTGAAATACTTCTGGCAGCAGGCGCGCAGGGAGTAGTTGATGTCCGGCACCACCGAACAGGCCGTGATCTGGGCAACGTTGTTGGGGTCGATGCCGTTTTCCCGCAACGCCGCCCGCAGGAAGACGCCAAGTTCGTCCGACGAGCCCCGCACGGTGGAGGTGCGGCGAAACTGCACCACCAATTTGCCCTCATCGAAGACGCCGCAGTAAATCTGGCTGTTGCCGACGTCAAGGGCCAGAATCATGATGGGTTGTCTCCGTTGGCGTCGCTGGCAGCGCGGATCTGTGCCAGCGGGATGTTGTCGATCAGGCGCACCCTGCCCTGCCCGTTGCCGATGCTTGCCGCCGCCAGCCGGCGACCGAAGCGGGTGGCCACGTAGTCCACGTCAAAGCCCAAGCGGGAAAGGGCTTCGGCCACTTGGCCATCGGAGCCGGGGCAGGCCAACGCCTCGCGCAACCGCGGCGCCAGCGCCCTGCCTGCGGCGTCGAGCCGGGCGTTGCGCGAGCTCAATGCGAGGCCATCAGCATCACGCACCGTTGGGCAGGCCACGATCTGCGAGTCGATGAAGAAAGCCTCCGCCATGCCGCGGATGAGCTCAAGTTGCTGGTAGTCCTTCTCGCCGAAATAGGCGCGGTCCGGCTTGACTAGGTTCAAGAGCTTCAGCACCACCGTCAGGACGCCGCTGAAGTGCCCTGGCCGATGGGCACCGCAGAGTTCGCGGCTGAGCGGCGACTCCTCAACCTGGAAGCGAAAGCCATCGGCGTAGATCGCCTCCCGGTCCGGTGCCAGCACGGCGCTCGCGCCCTGGGCTTCGGCGTAAGCCAAGTCATCCTCAAGGCTGGCTGGATAACTCGCGAGATCCCCGGGATCGTCGAACTGGGTCGGGTTCAGGAACAGGCTCACCACGGCGAGGTCATTTTCGGCGGCGGCCCGCTGAATCAGCGCGGCATGGCCCTCATGCAATCCGCCCAAGGTGGGCACGAAGCCGAGGCTGCCGGTGAGCGCGGCGCGAAACCGCCGCCACTCATCGATGCTGCGAATAACTATCTTGGACATGTGGAGACCGCCTTACGGCCAACAGGTGGTGCCTTCGGCTTCGGCGGCGTACCGTTCTGAGGCAAGCTGAAGGCTCTCACCCATATGACTCCGCGATGGCCGGAAATGCGCCGCTTCGGGTGTCTTCGGCGAAGCGGTCGACGGCGCTGCGAATCAGCCCGCGCCCATCGGCGTAGTGGCGCAAGAAGCGCGGCTTGAAGTCTGGGTTCATGCCCAGCATGTCCTGCAGCACCAGCACTTGGCCATCGGTGTCGGGCCCGGCGCCGATGCCGATGGTGGGGATGGACAGTTCCTCGGTGATGCGCCGCGCCAGTTGCCGGGGCACGCATTCGAGCACCAGCGCGAAGCAGCCAGCCGCCTCCAGCTTGCGGGCGGAGTCGAGTATCCGTCCGGCTTGGCCTTCGTTGCGGCCCTGCACCTTGTGCCCGCCAAAGGCTTGCACCGATTGAGGCGTCAAGCCTAGGTGCCCCATCACCGGCACGCCGGATTCGACGATATGAGCCGTCAACTCCGCCTGGCCCGCCTCGCCCTCCACCTTGATGGCGTTGACGCCGGTCTGCATGAGCGCCTGCACCGAATCCATGGCAAAGCCCCGGCCCTTGCGCATGGACAGGAAGGGCATGTCGCCGACGATGTACTTGTCCGGCGCGCCTCGCCGCACCGCAGCGGCGTGCAGCGCCATCATTTCCACCGTAGCCTGCACGGTGCTATCGAAGCCATGCATGACCATGGCGAGACTGTCGCCCACCAGCAGGCAATCGACATCGGTTCGATTCAGGACCTCGGCCGACCAAAAGTCGTAGCAGGTGACCATGGAAATGGGCTCTCGAGCGGCCTTGCGCCGCGCAAAGTCAAGGGTGTTCAAGGCGTTCTCCCGGGTGTGTGGAGCATGAGGCCGGGACCGGGAACCGGAGGCGGTGCAGAAGGCGCGCATTGACGCGCAGAGGCGGTAAGCGAGTGGCTGCTGCCATCGAATTGCATGGGTACCTGTCCTCCAAGGCGGATCAAGTCCTGGCGCTTGCTAAGCGTTGCCGGCGCCGCCCAAGGGCGCGCCAGCGGTCTCCGTCCCCGCATGGGGATCGAAGCCGAGGCCAAGAGTAGGTGGGAAAAACAGCGTTGTAAAGTCTAAACTGCCCGCCCTTGCGGCCAAGCTGGGCCGTATCGATTGCACACGGAGAAGACCGACATGAGGCGAGACGGATTGCACAGTGCCCTGACCGACTTCCAGCGGCTTGGAGAGGTGCGCGAACTCTCGCCGCACGATACGCAACGGGTTAGCGAACAACCTAAGTCGGTTAGCTGTTACTACGACGTGGTCACGATGTTCTACGAGATCGCCTGGGGCCAGTCGTTCCACTTCTCCCCACGCCAGCCGGGGGAGAGCTTGCGCGCTTCCCAGCAGCGACACGAAGAGGAAATCGGCCAGCTCCTCGGGCTTGGGCCGGGGATGGAGGTCGGGGACATCGGCTGCGGCGTGGGCGGGCCGCTCACCCGCATCGCGCAGGCCACCGGCGCGAACATCACGGGAGTCAACCTCAATGACTACCAAATCCGCCGCGGCCAGAACCGGCTGCAACGCGCAGGTCTGAGCGGCTCATGCCGACTTCTCCATGCGGACTTCATGGATGTGCCGCTGCCGGACTGCGCTTTCGATGCCCTTTACTCATTTGAGGCGGTGTGTCATGCCCCCAACCGGCGACTGGCGTTCCGCGAATTCCACCGATTGCTGAAGCCCGGCGCCGAAGCCGCCATCGTGGATTGGTGCCTCACGGATGCCTTCGATGTCAGCAACAGCCGGCACAACGAAATTCGGGAGCGGATCGAGAGAGCCAATGCAACGCCGGAGTTGGCGATCGCGGGAGAATACGTCGACGCCGTGCAAAGCGCCGGCTTCGAGGTGATCGAGGCCTTTGACCAACAAGCCAGGCATGGGGACCCCGCATCACCTTGGTACATGGCGCTTCAGGGGCGAGACTTCTCCCTGTCCTCGTTCGCGCGCATTCCGGCGGGACGTGCCTTCACCGCAACGCTTACCCACGCTCTTGAACGAATCCGCGCAGCCCCGGCTGGCACGTCCGAGGCGGCCCGGATTCTCAACGTCGCAGCCGACGCCCTTGTGGAAGGTGGCGAACTGGGCATCTTTACGCCCAGCTTCCTGATCCACGCCCGCAAGCCGGCCTAGGGGGCCGCATCTCGACCAGATCAGCGCCTGCGCAGGCCACCATTGTCTTCGAGCCCCCAACATGGGCCGTTGACGGCACGTCAGGTTTCATCTCCTCGTAGGGGATTCGCTATTGCGTAATGCGAATTCCGCTGCGCTCACCTGCATTCCTTACGTCGTTTAGGAAGGACGCGTCGTAGCCGTCTCGTACACCCGCGACTGCGAAATCGTCCTCGGCAACCCGACCGCCGAACATCAGCAGCGCGTCGTCAGGGTCGCAGCGGTTCGACGACCAAATCAAGCCGTCCACGTAGTCAAACTGTTCGTGGATCGCTTTGGCCCACATCGCGGTGCGATGATATTGGGTCGGCAGGCTGTCGATCAGGCTGTGCCGTTGGATGCCCCACTTCATCAGGTCCGGCGCACGCAGACTGGCGAATTGCAAGGTGCGGCGGACCAGCAATGCGCTGAGCTTGGTTTCCTCGATGACAAGCTGCGGCACAGTCTTCCGACGGGCATTCGGCGGAACGTCGTGGAAAATCGTCTCATGGATCGTCGCGACCACAGTGCTGGCTGCACAGAGCGACGGAATGCAGCGGTTGCGCGAGTCCCGAATGGGGGCGAAGCGTGTCTGGCCACCTTGGCAGGGATTGAAGCCATTTCCTTCCAAGTTGCGCCGGTGAACACGGTACAGCACGCTGCCCGACGTCAGTTCGACCAGATTCGGCTCCGTTAAAACGGGCGGTGGCGAGGGAACCGGTGCAACCGCCGCCTCATCCACTCGCCGGCTCCGCCAGCCGGCGAGCTGCTTCGACGACCTGCTGGCCCTCGTCCAAGCGTTGCTGCGGTTCGTCGCCATCGAGCCACCCGTTTCCGGAGGCGAACCACAGCGCCTTCTGCCATCCCGTCATGGCCTCTGGAAGCACGGTGAGTATGTCCTTGATGATCGGCCGAGGCGCTCCGTCCTCGAATTGAAATGCGGGGTACAGGTCGCGCCTGCCCACCCGGACGGCGAACAGCTTGTGCTCGGCCTTCCACCGCGAGGCCGGCTCGCTGGTGTTCCGCGACTGCAAACCGGAACCTGCATGAACGTCAGCCGCCGTCAGCATCGGCGTTTCCTCCAAGTACTCGCGCCGCAACTCCAGATTATCGACCGCCAACTGCGCCTGAACGCCGGAACCCGCGGACACCAGCCATGCCAAAACACGGTCTAGATCCTGAACGCTGCCCTCCTTAAAGCGCCTCCCGTAGAGTCGGCTCAGCCGATCCATCACAGCGCTTACTGACACGCCGGTGGCATGCACCACGACCCATTCGTCATCCTCCCCGCGCTCGACTTCAGCGTCCAAACGGTCCCGTACCCGCAGTGGCAGCTTTTCGACATCGTCAGTCTGGAGCGGTGCCCAAGAGATCGGCTTCGGCTGATTGGCCATCAGAACTACACCATGAGATTCATGATTTGGACTGAGGTTAACAATTCTCACTACAGGGCTCAACTTGAGCCTCACATTACTGTTAAAACGTCCTCTCTGATCAGAAAGGGTGGTCTGAGAGTGACCCCACTCCAAAAAAGTCTAGTACAATCAAAATGGCGGCGGCATTTAAGAAGATAGCCCGCCTGTATTTCACTATCGCGGGATTAAGGCTGTCGCAAGAGCCAGTGCCGGACCCGGCGACCGCCCTCTCTCGGCTAAGGGGCGTTGCGACGTTGGGCGGTACGCGAACGAAAACCAGCCGCGCCACAGATGACCTGTTTGGATTAGGGGGAGATCGATGAAACTCGGACTTATGCTCGGCTATTCCGGGGCGGGCCTGTCGCTGCCCATCAAGAAGGTGCAACTCGCC
Organism: Gammaproteobacteria bacterium; assembly: GCA_028820495.1. GTDB lineage: Bacteria > Pseudomonadota > Gammaproteobacteria > Pseudomonadales > Azotimanducaceae > Azophilus. The sequence goes on along the minus strand of JAPPIX010000219.1, from coordinate 9,724 downwards.
GAACGGCTTGGCTACGATTCGGTCTGGACCGCTGAGGCCTACGGCTCCGACGCCATCACGCCGCTGGCCTACATCGCCGCGCGCACCGAACGCATCCGCCTCGGCACGGCGGTCATCCAGCTCGCCGGGCGCACCCCCGCCAACGCGGCCATGGCCATGGCCACCCTGGACCAATTGGCGGGCGGCAACCGGGTGATCTGCGGCATCGGCGTGTCCGGTCCGCAAATCGTGGAAGGCTGGTACGGGCAGCCCTGGGGGCGGCCCTACTACCGCCTGAAGGACTACGTCACCATCATGAAGAAGATCTGGGCCCGTGAAGAGCCGGTGACCCACGACGGCCAGGAGATCAGCCTGCCCTACGAAGGCGAGGGGGCAATGGGCGTCGGCAAGCCGTTGAAGTCTATCCTGCACATGAATCCCGACATTCCCATTTGGCTCGGCACCGGCATGGCCTCCACCGTGCGCCTGACCGCTGAGATTGCCGACGGCTGGCTGCCTTTGGGATACGTGCCGGAGTCCGCCCACCTCTATCAAGACTGGATCGACGAAGGGCTGGCCAAGGCCGGCAAGAGCCGCGCGGACTTTGAAGCCCAGGCGGGCACCCAGGTGATGATTACCGAGGATTCGAGCGCCGCGGTGCGGGCCGCGCTCGGTCGGCTGAAACCCAACGTCGCCCTGTACGTCGGCGGCATGGGCCATCGCCACAAGAACTTCCACAAGGAAATGATGGTGCGGCGCGGCTTTGGCGACGCGGCCGAGAGGATTCAGGAACTCTTCCTGGCCAAACGCAAGGATGAGGCAGCGGCAGCGGTGCCGGACGAGTTCGTTGACCAGGGCGCGCTGGTCGGCCCCAAGGCCCGGATACGCCAGCGCTTCCGGGCTTGGGAGGACGCGGGCCTCACCGGGCTGACCATTGGCGGGGACGAGGCGGCCATCACCTTTGCCGCCGAGTGCGCCCGCCTCAACACGGAACTCTCCGGATAAGGATTCCCGCCATCCCCTTGCGCTGCTCGGCGGCGAAGGGCACTTTGGCAGGCACAGGCAAACACAAGGAACACGAGGACTGCGCGATGTATCCAGGCAAGTGGGGGGTTGAATGCCCCGACAAACCGGCGGTCATTCACGCCACCACCGGCGAAACGCTCTCCTACGGCGAACTGAACGACCGCTCCAACCAGCTCGCGCAACTGCTGTGGGCGCGGGGGCTGCGCCACGGTGACCGCATGTGCATCTTCATGGAGAACAACCTGCGCTACTTCGAGGTGGTCTGGGCGGCGATGCGCTCCGGCCTCTACGTGACCACGGTGAACCGCTACCTGACTGCCGAGGAAGCGGGCTACATCATCGACAACAGCGAGTCCCAAGCGTTGATCACCTCGAACTACCTAGGCGAGGTGGCCCAGGATTTGCCGCGCCATGCGCCCAACTGCCACACTTGGCTGATGACCGGGGGCACGGTGGAAGGCTTTGAGGCCTATGAGGACACCATCGCCGGCCAGCCCGCCGAGAATCTCGATGATGAGCCGGCGGGCTCCTTCATGCTCTACAGCTCCGGCACCACGGGCCGCCCCAAGGGCATCTACCGGCCGCTGCCGCCGAACAAGATCCATGAAGATGCGGGCGCTGTCGGCGCCCTGCAGAAGGGTCTTTGGGGGTTTGACGAGAACGCCGTCTATCTTTCTCCGGCACCCCTGTACCATTCCGCACCGATCGGCTTTTGCATCTCCACCCAAGTTTTGGGCGGCACGGTGGTGATGCTGCCGCGCTTCGACGAGGTGGGCGCCCTGAGGGCAATTCAAGACCATCGTGTCACCCACAGCCAATGGGTGCCGACCATGTTCACCCGCCTGCTCAAGCTGCCCGAAGAGCAGCGCAGCGGCTACGACCTGTCATCGCACAAGGTGGCCATTCACGCCGCCGCGCCCTGCCCAGTGGGCATCAAGCAGCAGATGTTCGATTGGTGGGGGCCGATCATCTACGAATACTACGCCGGCACCGAACTCAACGGCTTCACCCACGCCACGCCCGAGCAATGGCTTGCCCATCCCGGCACCGTGGGCCAACCCATTCTCGGCACCATCCACATTTGCAACGAGGAAGGCGAGGAACTGCCGAACGGCGAACCCGGCATCGTTTATTTCGAGATGGACCAGATGCCCTTCGAGTACCTCAAGGACGAGGCCAAGACCAAGGACGCCCAGCACCCCAGGCACGCCAACTGGACCGCCTTGGGCGACGTGGGCTACGTTGATGACGAGGGCTACCTCTACCTCACCGACCGCGCCACCTTCATGATCATCAGCGGCGGCGTCAACATCTATCCCCAGGAGATCGAGGACGCGCTCATCATGCACCCCAAGGTGGCCGACGTGGCGGTGGTGGGTGTGCCCAACGAGGAAATGGGCGAGGAGGTGAAGGCCGTGGTCCAGCCACCCGACGGCATCGAGGGCGACGACGCGCTGGCCGACGAGCTGTTGGAGTACGCCCGCGAGCACATCGCCCACTACAAGTGCCCGAGGAGCATCGACTTCATGGCGCAACTGCCCCGCCTGCCCACCGGCAAGCTCTACAAGCGCCTGCTCAAGGACCGCTACTGGGGCAAGACGGACTCGCGGATCGTTTAGGGGTTGCGGGCGCCGGTTGCGGCGGACTCGGTTGCTTGGAGCACATATGAGCCCCGAATTGCGAAGAACCGTGATTCGAGCCTTGGTGTTTTGCGTTCTGATTCCGATGGTTGTGATCGGATTGATGGCGTCGCTCGGAGACCTTCTTACTGGGAAGATAGCCTTCTTTGTCGTGACGGGGACGGCGATTGTGGGTTCAACGATTGGGGCTTTGTATGCATTTTCCGGGAGATGTTGATGGTTGATCTTCGTTGCAACCAATGTCGATGCAACCAAGGGGTATTTCGGATGGCACCGGCTTGGACCTTTCCATGTCGAGTCACCGGAGTCGCTTGATGCGAGTCAACTGGCTTTTCAAAGGGCGGCGGTTAACGGGACACGAAGCGCTGATCGGGGCTTACCCTGAGACGGAGTTCAATTCGCCGTGGCGGTCAACCATACCTCTGATTGAGTATTGGCGGTCTCCAAAGGAGCGGGTACTCGAACTAACTCGGGCATTGGGTCTAGTTGAAGTTGACCGCACTGGACTGGACTTCGAACACATGGTGAGCCCACCCCGCGGTCGCGGAAAGGCGTCGCACACTGACGTGATGGTAACGTCTCCAAGCTTCGCCATGGCTATAGAGGCGAAGTGGACTGAGCGGAAATCCCAAGTGATTCGTGACTGGCTGGACGGCTCGACAAACAAGGCGGAAGTCCTACGGGGCTGGTGCGACCTGCTTGAACAACGCACAAATGGCGGCATCGATGAAGATGATCTCGCTGCATTGCCGTACCAGATGATCCACCGTGCGGCGTCTGTGTGCCACGAAGCCCGCGTCGGTTCAACCGCTTGGCTGACCTACATGGTTTTCCAAGCGGACGGTAACTCGCTACAAGATTGCTTGGCAGATCTTCAGAGATTCGCGCAAGTCCTTGGGCCGCGTTCGGGCCTCGGTATCGTGTTAGTGGAATGCGGAGTCGCGGTGTCGAATACTCTGAAGGGTCTGCACGCACATTGGGAGAATGGTGCACGTGAACTTGCCGGGCCCGTTCGAGCGGGGCTCAGCGATGGCGGCCTATTGGACGTTGCCATAAGTACCGTGCATCACATTGCCTATCCTTGCTGATGTCCTCGTCACGAACCATAACTTCCATGAAATATGGAGCCTTTAGCCGGGGAGCGCGAGCGAGACACGCGAGGAAGATATCCATGGAAACGGAGACAGCCGACCGACTGTCCAAACGGCCATGCCGGGTTTCCCAATCGAAGGATCTGATTTGATGCCGGTACCCATTCAGAGCTAGTGACCAAGTGGGCTAGGGTTGACTGGCAAGTCCGTGCTCGTTGATCGCTCCCCACAAGTCCCTGAGCGCACCCGCCACACACTGCGCAAACTCCCTGACCGACCCGGGGTCTGAAGAAAGGAATCTGAGACTGGCCTCGTTGGGTTCCCGAATATGCAGCCGCTCACGCTCATCTGCGCCAGTCCACCTAGGCAATTCGTCTAGCCACAGGTACCAAGGAGATTCGAAATCCTGATGATGACGGTCGCCAGCGCTGGCCAAGGCCTTCTGGAGATTCCCATAGAGGTCGGCGCTTTCTTCCCTGCTACAGTAAACTCCGAACCAGAGGCGGTTGTATCCACCGACATGCAGCCAAGCGTTCTCGGCGAACTTGAAATACAGTCCAGAGTCACGGTTTTGGCCCTTCCCAACGACGCACTTCCTGATTTCTCGTTCATGCGCCAACCCCTTGTAGTCGGGGTCGATCTCCGGCAGATCGTTGATCTCTGCGCGCAACAACTCTTCGATGAGTCCATAGAACTTCCCGACCAATTCGACCTCAACGTCGATAAGCGTCCTAGAGATTTGTCTCGCGAGAACCACGTTGTCATCGCGTCGCAGCAGCTCCTTCAGTTCATTCATATGTTCTGCTTCGTAGTCGTTGTTGGTCATTTGGAGTATCAGCCGCCGGTACTGCGCAATCGATTCGCGGAGTCCAGGATCACTGAACGCTCGTCGCTGGCAACCAATCAGCCAGTTGGGCAAGTCGTCCCGGTAAGACACCAGTTGGATCTGCTTCACAGGGATGTCGCCCACGCTTTGTTTTGAAGGCTCGTGCCCAAAAGGCGTGAGGTACAGTAATCGGATCGACTCCTTGTCATAACCTTCATGGATAAGAGAGTACCGGTAGCGTTGCAGTTGTCGCTCTTGGTCGCCCGCCCAAATCTTGTTCTCAATCACGATGGCTTCTGGCTTGTTCGCGATCAGCAGATCGATGTGGTTCGATTCCCGCTCGACGTGTGCGCCCTTCACCGCAAAGTCCTTCGCTTGCACGACGCCCCGGACAAATTCATCGAGGTTCTCCCGCTCGCCACTTAGCGGGTCCACATGGTCGAGCAGCGCGTGCAGAAAGCGGCTATGCAGGTTCACCTCGTCGCTCGCGCTCCGAAGCACGGCGAACACGTTGAAGGGCTTCGGCCGGTTCACCCGATGGCGTTCGTATAGCCGTGCCGCTGACCCAAGTAGATTGCTGTACCGCTCGATCATTGCCGGAACAGTACCCCAATCGCAGCATCATTGCAGGGGCTGGGCAGTGGTGCTGCCGCACCGTGTTGTCCCTGCACTTCGGCTAGTGAGTATCGCGTCAGCGTGCGGGAGCTAGTACCCGCAGCAGTGGCTTGGTTGTCCAGAAATGAGCGAACATAGTTGCAATCCTTGACGGGGGCCATCATGGCGCGAAGCGGCACACGCGACCCGCGCAGCGACGAAGCACTGGCGAGGGCCTGCCAAACATCACGCCGGGGATCCTGAGCTCCGGAACCTTGGTCTGGGATAGTTTCGCAGGGTGCTTCGACTTTGAGGAGCCGGGGAACCCCGGCGGTGAAACCCGAATGCGCCCGACATGTGGAATGGAAGCACCCCTTATTGCGCCAGTCGCAACGCAAAGCCACGCGACGCAGGCGGCGCTGCGCCATCTAAACAATGCGAACGCACGAGAAACTTCATTCCTGACGGCGGCAGAGTGGCACACGCTCGTCGCGGTTTCGTTTGCCGCGACCTGCACAACCGACGCGACCGCCCTGCTGATCGCCTTGGACCAAGAGGCGGATTACAGCAGCGCCAATTTCAAATGGTTCCAAGCACACCGGCGGCGCTTCGTGTATGTGGACCGGATCGTGGTATCGGAGCCCCATCGCGGCCGGAGCCTTGCTGGCTGTCTTTACCGCGACCTATTCGAACGCGCAATGGCGGCAGGACACGACCGCATCGCCTGCGAGGTCAACCTCGAGCCGCCGAACCCTAGGTCGGATGCGTTCCACGAAAAGATGGGCTTTGTCGAAGTGGGACGCGCCGATTTGCAGCCGAGCGGCAAAACCGTTCGGTACTGGGAGAAGTTGTTGCAGCGCAAGTCCCTCACGCAATAGTCAGCCTGTTGAGTTAGCCGCGTTGTTCAGGCTTGCGGACATGACTAAGCTGCTGCAGCTATGGGTAGATAAGGCGCGGTTGATGGCCGAGAAAGACGCGCAGGGGTTGATGGGGCCGTGCGGTCTGGCCCAGTACCTGTGTACGCTGGCTGCGCTGATGTTGCCCACCGGGGTTGAGGCAGCCGAGTGGAGCAGCACTGAACTGCACCTTCAGGTTGGCCGCCTGGATGTCCCTTCGTTCGCTGGCGGCGGAAGCGCCGACCACCTCATCTACACGCTACAGCACGCGAGCCGCTGGAAGTACGGCAACCTGTTCTTCTTCGTCGATGTGCAGGATTCGCGGGAGAGGGGCTTCCAAGACTTCGATGCCTACGGCGAGGCCTACGCCAACCTGAGCCTGGGCAAGATCAGTGGCAAGCCAGTTGACTTCGGCCCAGTGTCCGACATCGGCCTGATCGGTGGAGTCAACTGGTCGGTAGACACGAAAGTGCGAAAGTACGCCGCTGGCGTGCGCCTGGCGCTCAGCTTTAAGGGTTTCGCATTCGCCAACCTCGACGTGATGGCGCTTGTGGATGACAGCGGAGGCATCGCATCGGGTGGGGCGCCTGCCCAGGACGACACCGTCGTCGTCGATTTCAACTTCGCGCGGCCGTTCCAAATCGGCGGAGCGGATTTCAGCATCGAGGGACACATTGAGTACGCTGGCGAACGAACCAACGAACTCGGCGGCAAGGTTGAGTCTTGGATCCTCGCGCAGCCCCAGTTGCAATGGCATGTGAGCGAACGTGTCGCGGTCGGCATCGAGTACCAATTTTGGATGAACAAACTCGGCGACGGCTCGACCGACGAGAGCGCCGTTCTTGCGCTGTTCGTCTGGGAGTTCTAGGACGGGAGGCAACCAGCGCAGGCCACCATCACGCTCGGGTGTGTGATGCGAGTCCGCGATCTTGCGGTTGTGGACGCTGCTCCTAGAGCGAGTAGGGCACACGAATGCCCGGGTCTTGCACGGGGAAGTCCCTCGTGTTTCGGGTCACCAAAACGCCGTCAATCCGCTTGGCCGTGGCCCAAATGATGGCGTCGGGAAGACGAATGCGCGTCGTCTTTCTGATGCCGACTGCGATTTCGGCAACTTCATGGTCGATCGGCACGCGTTCAAACTGAGTCAGGAACGCTCTCAACCTCCGCTCTTCGCTGACATCCTCGGCACCGACCATCACTTCCATCCAGGATATCGGGCTGATGCAAGGTTCATCGTGGCGCGCCAGTTCCTCGTTAGCGGCATCAGCACCCGAAAGGAAATCAATCAGGATGTTCGTGTCGATGACGACGCGCATATCTCATCGCCACTCGTCGCGCAATGTGCGCTGGTAGTCGACCCCATCAATTCCCCGATTCCGCCACATCCCGAAGAACGAGCCCCGCTCGGTCGTGTGCCGGGCTTTAAGGTAGTCGGCAACCGCCCGTCGCACGGCCTCGGCACGCGAGATTCGTTCTTGTTGGCAAAGGTCCGCGAGGCCGGCAATCTGCTCTTCGGGAAGGTCAACTATCGTCCGCATGGTCAGAGTGATGTCGCTAAATGATGACGCCTACTCTACGATAGACTCGTGGACCGCTTCAAGTTCTCATCTTCCAAGTGAATGTCTTTGACGTGTCTATCCATTGTCTTTACGCTCGCGCTTCCATCGCCTATCAACCATGACCATGAAGCAAGGTCATTCGCAGTCCTCCGTACCACCCAAGGTCCTGATCAATTTGCGGGTCAGCCCGAGCGACCGCGACCTAATCGACAATGCAGCCGCAAGACGGGGCAAGAATCGTTCTGAATTCATGTTGGACGCGGCGCGCTCTGCCGCCGAGGACGCCTTGCCTGACCGTGTCCTCTTCCGGCTCGATCCGGATCAATTCGCCGCATTCGCGGCGTTGCTCGACGAGCCTCCCAAGCCCAACGAACGCCTCAAAGCGCTTCTGGCAACGCCTGCTCCTTGGGATGAATGATGGCGGGAACAGGAAGTGAGCACTTTAGCCCAAGACGTGATTCAGTCACGCACTGAAGCCCTCGCTTCGTTGGAAGGAGACGCGGTTCTTCGTGCGCTGGCCTAACTGTCGAGCCAGGAACGCCTCTCAGTGGCAGGCCTTGCCGAGGGCCTTCAGGCGCCAGTAGTTGTAGGGCAGGGGCGTTACGAAGCCAACGGCGAGCATCACCGGAATCACCCACCAAGTCAGCTTCGCGCCGCCGGTCAGGGCCCAATCGACCAGGTTCATGGCGGTCTCCATGGCCACCATGGAGATCAGCGACATGCCGACGGCCGTCCTGAAGGCAGCGCTTGGACCCATTTGCCGCCAAAGAACGGCGGTCTCAAGCGCAATGGAGGTCACTATCCCGTTGACGATGGCCAGCACCATGATCGCCAGCGTCGGCCAAGGGATGCCGGTGAACTGGAAGAATGCGATGGTGCCGAAATCGCCGATGGAGCAGCCCAAGAGGCACCACGCCGTGTTGGCCGATGCGGTTCGCCAAGTGTGGCGGCAGCGCCAGTCGATGCTAGAGGATGCGGTGGATTCGCTCATCGTTTCGATCCCTCAACGGGAGTGCGCGATGAACTAAACCTACCACAGCCTCAATGGTCAAAGTGGAGAGCGGCGCACATGAGGTGAGGCTTATCTCTTGTTTGCTGGGTCAGCCGCTTGCCACACCAGCCAATAGGCGGCAGCGGAACGGAGTAAACTATGGATGAAACCCGAAGGCGTGAAAGCCGAGCGGGAAGCAACCTGGACGGAGGTTAAGTTCGAAATCATGAAGTTTACCGGGCGCGGGGCCGAGTCTCTGGTCAATCGATCTGAGGATTCCGCGCTATTTCTGCTTACCTCCTATTGCAGGCGATGAGACTGCGCAGCAATGGGAGAACTGCAATGATCGATGATATGAAGCGCTACGACTTCCGGATTCGGGGCCTGCGGACAACCGAAGGCCAGATCAAGGCTCAAGATCTGCTGCGGGCACTTGACGCGCTGATTAAGGTCAGCCAGCGCGCCACGTCGCTACTAGCCACTGGCGAGGGCGCCTGCAAGGGTGCGAGACCGGCTTGGCTTAACGGTGCGCTGGACTTCACGGTGACTGGATTGACGGCTGGATCAACGGTTATCGGGGTCGAGTCGCCCCGGCTTGCGCACTTAGCTGGGTCACCGTTCGCGCAAGATGACCTTTGGCTAGACTCGGTTCGTCCCGAACCCGACGACACCGCACTAGACCTCGCGTCCCAAGCGATCCGCGAAGCGCAAGCCCAAGAGGCTTCAGGCGACCGTTTTGACGGTGCCGTTCTTGACGCCATCGTTGGGCTCGGCAATGCCGTACGGAGCGATGACGTTTGCTATGAATTGAGCACCACCGCCGCGAAATCCATCGGTTTCGTCTTGGACAGACCCGCATGCCAGGAGATCAAAGCCCGCCGTCGCAGTATCCCCCGGTCCCAAGCTTTCATCGTGAGCGGCAAGCTCGACCAAATCGCACACGGCAGCCGACGATTTCAGATTGAAGTTGGTGACGGCGCAGTGCTGTATGGCCGCTGGTCTGCCGAGGCGGGTGACTTGGAGGCGTTGCGTCCACTTTGGGGCAAGCCTGCTACGGTCCGGGGCATGGTCCACTTCAAAGCCAATGGCCAACCACGCCTAATCGAGGCGGATCGGATTGCT
>JAPPIX010000299.1 GCA_028820495.1 Gammaproteobacteria bacterium | reverse complement strand
CCAGGGGGGCTCCGGCGCCTATTTTTTAAAAACAAACCAATCTGCAACAAACCGCGGGCGGCCCCCCCCCGCTCCGGGGGGATGACGTCAAGACCGGGCGTGGTGCTTTGGAGCGAGGGCGTCCCGCCCTCGAACCGGCGCTCGCTAGGGCGCCGGGCGCTATGCCTAGCGCGAGTCAGACTGAGGTGCCGGCGGTGTCCGGGCCGACCGAGGAGCCGCCGGCTTCAGTCACGGTGGCCCCGAAGCCTGCGCTGCAGGCCGCGCCTTCGGCGACGGTTGATGCGCCTACCGCCACAGCGGTCGTTGAGGAGCTTGATGCGCACCGGCCCATCGAAGCCGCCAGGGAAAGCTACGAGCGGGTCACCGTGGATCAGAAGGCCATGATCAACTGCCGGGCGGACCTCAACCAGTTGGTGCCCTTCAAGTACGACTGGGCGTGGCAAAAGTACCTCAACGGCTGCGCCAACCACTGGATGCCGCAGGAGATCAACATGACCGCGGACATCGCGCTGTGGAAGAACCCGGAGGGCTTAAGCGAGGATGAGCGCATCATCGTCAAGCGCAGCCTCGGCTTCTTCTCAACCGCCGACTCCTTGGTCGCCAACAACCTGGTGCTGGCCATCTATCGGCTGATCACCAATCCCGAGTGCCGGCAGTACCTGCTGCGCCAAGCTTTCGAGGAGGCGATCCACACCCACGCCTACCAATACTGCATCGAGTCCTTGGGCATGGACGAAGGCGAGATCTTCAACATGTACCACGAGGTGCCGTCGGTGGCCCGCAAGGCCGAGTGGGCCTTGAAGTACACCCGGGAGATCGCCGATCCGGCCTTTGCCACCGGCACCCCGGAGACCGACCAAGCCCTGCTGAAGAACCTCATCGCCTACTACTGCGTGCTGGAAGGCATCTTCTTCTACTGCGGCTTCACCCAGATTCTCTCCATGGGGCGCCGCAACAAGATGACGGCCACCGCCGAGCAATTCCAGTACATCCTTCGCGATGAGTCCATGCACGTCAATTTCGGCATCGACGTCATCAACCAGATCAAGCTGGAGAACGCGCATTTGTGGGACCAGTCCATGCAGGACCTGGCCCGCGACATGATTCTGGAGGGCACCCAACTGGAAATCGACTACGCCCGGGACACCATGCCCCGAGGCGTGCTGGGCATGAACGCCACCATGATGGCGGAATATCTGCAGTTCATCGCCAACCGGCGCCTGGCGCAGATCGGCCTCGGCGAACCTTTCACCGGCGTCAAGAACCCCTTCCCCTGGATGAGCGAGATGATGGACCTCAAGAAGGAGAAGAACTTCTTCGAGACCCGGGTGGTCGACTACCAAGGCGCCGCTTCGCTCAGTTGGGATTGACGGAAGACCCATGCAGGCACCCCTCTTTGTCGTCGAGGAACCGGAGGAGTCCGCTTCCTGTCCAGCGGCTGGCGTCAGCCCGGCGTGCGAATCGCCGGTTCTGGCCTGTCAGAACAACCTCGCTTTCATGGAGTCCCTGTCTGATGGCCAGTTCAAGCTGATAGTCACTTCACCGCCCTACAACATCGGCAAGGACTACGAATCCAAAACCTCCCTGAAGGCTTGGCTTGAAGGCCAGAAGCAGGTGATTGCCGAATGCGTCCGCCTGCTGCATCCCCGAGGCTCCATCTGCTGGCAGGTGGGCAACTACGTCAGGAAGGGCGAGATCATTCCCTTGGACGTCGTGCTCTATCCGGTTTTCGCCGAGCTCGGCCTCAAGCTGCGCAATCGAATCGTCTGGCACTTCGGCCACGGCCTGCACTGCGCCAAGCGCCTCTCTGGGCGCTACGAGACCGTCAACTGGTGGACTCCGAGTGATGACTACACTTGGAATCTGGACGCTATCCGCGTGCCCGCGAAGTACCCGGGCAAGCGGCACTTCAAGGGCCCCAACATCGGCAAGCTCTCGGGCAACCCCAAGGGCAAAAACCCAAGCGATGTCTGGACCTTCCCCAACGTCAAGAACAACCATCCTGAAAAGACCGATCATCCCTGCCAGTTTCCGGTGGAGTTGGTCGAGCGCTTGGTGCTTGCCATGACGGAGGAAGGCGACGCCGTATTCGATCCCTACATGGGCGTCGGCTCATCGATCATCGCCGCGCTCAAGCACGACCGAGCCGCTTGGGGCTGCGACTTGATCCCGGAATACGTGGAAACTGCCCGGGACCGGGTGCGCCAACTGCGCGCAGGCACCTTGCGCACCCGACCGATGAACAAACCAGTATACGACCCTAGCCTGCCCAACGGCGGCCATTGATGCAGGTCAAAGCGAAGTACTCGCACCTCAATGGTGAGGAATACCTGCTCGTTCATCACAAAGCCTTGTGGGAGGAAGTTCAGGTCGTAATCGATCAAGTCGATGCGATGGCGTACAGAACCAAAGTATCGAAGGAAAAGACCATGCCGGGGAAAATGCTGTTCTCTCCGGGGGACATGAACAGGGCCTTCAAGTCCGGACTTGAGTCCTTGGGATGGTCTGAGCGGCGCAACTCGTTTTGGGTTACCGCGGATGAAAAGCTTCTTCGTGAAATCTACGGACTGCCGCCCGACGAGCAAAAGAGGGCAATTGAAGCCGCCGGGCACGAACCCATCGGCTCATACAACCAAACGGACTTCGTTAAGGACCGAATTGCCGTGGAAGTTCAGTTCGGAAAGTACGCTTTCGTAGCTCATGATCTGTTCGTCAAGCATTTGAGCTTCTACGTTTCCGACATCATCGACGTGGGGATCGAGATTCTTCCCATGAAGGAGTTGGAAAAGGACATGTCTTCCGGTGTCCCCTACTTTGAGAGAGATCTGCTGAACCTGATACGCCAAGGCAGAGGCGTGCCGGCGGTTCCGCTATTGCTGATTGGGATCGCTCCTTAGTTCCCCATATGGCGCTTGTCAGCGTTTTTCTTCTGGCTTTCATCGAAATCAGCCTGCCCCTCCCGATCGTCTTCGTCATGGATGGCTCGGTCGAGGCGGCCTTTTTCGTCATCGGCCTTGCGGGTTCGCTGGGCAGCTTGTTCTTCATCTATCTGTCCCAGCCGATCAGGCGCTGGGTGGTGAAGCGCTACGGCATGGAGAGCCTGATTTTCCGGCGCACGGAGCGATTCATGGTTCGATATGGGGCAGCGGGCGTTGGGCTGCTTGCGCCGATGATTCTCGGGCACGCGGCCACTGCGGTCGGAGCTGTGGTTCTTGGGGCGCCTACGGCCAAGCTCGCCGCCTGGATGATTGCCGGCGTGGTGCTTTGGACGCTCATCTACTACGTCGCCTTCCTGATGGGTGGGTCGTTGTTCGGCTGGGAGCCGTGAGGGGCTGACCGCTAACCCTCGACGGGTTGGGATTTCGCTGGCGCGGAACCTCCGTTAGTCCAAGCCGCCTAGACCCTGGTAGATAAGCGCAATCGCCGTGCCTAGCATGACGCCCCAAGTGCCGAAATTGCCAATAATTCTGGTCTTGGGTAGTCGGGTGAACTGCTGTATGCCGTGCGCATGGAACAACCGGAAGACAAACAGCGCGGCGCAAAGGCCGTGAACCCAAGCCGCGGTGCTTCCAAAAGCGACCAGGAGGGCGATGCAAAACAGGATGATGGGCACGTATTCAATGTTGTTTCCATGCGCCCGTATCGCTTTTGTCAGCCGCCGCTCATCGTATCCCTCCTTTTCGGACTGAAAACGGTGCCGGGACACGTTCAGCGCTAGCGCCAGCATGAGTATGACGTGCAGCCCAGTCCAGACCAAGAGAGCGGCGATTGCTGGATCGTTCATATTGACTCCTTCATGGATCGTTGGTGGTTAGCCGATGGTAGTCCGGCACAGCTTCCGCCGGGCGGAGCTGTCGCTAGGCCGCATCCGCCTACATCCGCTCCAGGATCGTTGCCGTGCCCATGCCGCCGCCGGTGCACATGGCAACCAGGGCGGTCTCCTTGTCCAACCGGTGCAATTGCTCCACGGCGGTGCCGATCAGCATGCCGCCGGTGGCGCCGATGGGATGGCCCAAGGCGATGGCGCCGCCGTCTACGTTGACCACGTCGTGGTCGACCTCCATCTCCTTCATGAACTTGAGCACCACGGAGGCGAAGGCTTCGTTGATCTCGAACAGGTCGATGTCGCCGGTGGTCATGCCGGCCTTGTCCAAGCAACGCTGCGCGGCGGGTGCCGGGGCGGTGAGCATGATGAGCGGCTCGGTGCCGGCGGTGGCGGTCATGCGGATGCGGGCCTTGGGCTTAAGGCCGTGGGCTTTGGCGTAGTCGGGGCTTGTGACCAGCACGGCGCTGGCCCCATCGACCACCCCGGATGAGTTGCCGGCGTGGTGCATGTGGTCGATTTCCGCCACATCCGGATACACCTCCCGCACCATGTCCTTGAAGGGCCGGTCAAAGCCGTCGAACTGGGCGCCCGCCATGGCGGCAAAACTGGGCTTCAAGTCCTTGAGGCTCTCCAAGGTGGTGCCGGGCCGGGGATGTTCATCCCGGTCAAGCGCCAAGCTGCCGTCCTCGTTGTGGATGGGCACCAGTGAGGGTTTGAAGCGCCCTTCCTCGATGGAACGGGCAGCCCGGGTCTGGCTCTCGACCGCGTAGGCGTCCACGTCGTCACGGGAGAAGCCTTCCAAGGTGGAGATCAGGTCGGCGGAGATGCCTTGGGGCACCTGCGGATGCCGCTGGCGCAGGTGCTCATTGTTGGCGTGGAAGCCGTTCGCATGAACCGGCGCATAGCGGGACATGAACTCGACGCCGCCGCCGACCACCGCCTCCTGCTGGCCGGACATGACGCCCATGGCAGCGAACGACACCGCCTGCTGCCCACTGCCGCAGAAACGGTGCAGGGTGACGCCGGTCACCGACAGCGGCCAGCCAGCGTCCAACACCGACATGCGGGCGATGTCATGGGCATGGTCGCCGCTGCCGGCACCGCAACCCGCCACCACGTCCTCGATGTCCGCCGGGTCGAAGCCCACCCGTTCCTGAAGGCCGTTCAAGACCTGGGCCAAGCAGCGTTGGGGGTGGAGATGGCTTAGGGAGCCGACGCCGGGCTTGCCTCGGCCTCGGGGCGAACGGACATGATCGATGATCCAAGCTTCGCGCATGGCAATTCCTCAGTGTCCAGTTTGGGATGGCGGCATTCTAGCGGGCCGATTCGGGCTTGTCGCCAAGTCGTGCCGATAGGGCCGGGTGTCTGATTAACCCGTCAAATGCGCTCAATTGGACCGGGATACTGTGCCACCAGACGATCCGCCGTCAGCAGCGTTGCTCCTTCAGCGTGGGCTTGCGCGAGCAACATGCGATCGAAGGGATCCCGGTGGATAGGGGGCAGCAGATCCAAGGCCAGCGCGTGCTCTCCTCGAACGGGCAGTTCCTGATAGCCGTTGTCCAGCAAGCCGGTGCGCAACCGCCGGGGTTCAACCCGGAAGTCCGTTCGACCAAGCCCCCGCTTGATGGCCACTTCCCAAAGACTGGCGGGCTGAACATCAAGTCGATGACCGGGTTGTCCAAGAGCGTACGGGTTGCGCTGGGCGGACGTTTTGGTTCGCTGGCAGCCCAGAGCAGCACATGCGTGTCGAGCAAGTAAAGGGTCACTCGCCGCCCCGGAACATTTGCTCTATTTCTTTGCTGCCCATGCTGTCGAAGTCGTCGGGGACTTCGATTTCACCGGCCATGAACCCCAAACGCTGCCGCTGGGGCGCCTCGGCGAAATTCAAAGGGACAACCTTGACCATCGGCTTTCCCGCCTTCGCGATGATGAAGGGTTCACCGAGCGCAGCCCGTTCAACCAAACGGGAAAGATGGGTCTTAGCTCTATGGATATTGATGGTCTGCATGACTAAACCATTAAACTAACTCAGATGAATTTAGTCCGACTTGCCGCTTTACGCAAACCTACTTCGCCGTCACAAGCGGTAACAGTCGTCTTGCGCTTATTCGGGCTTGCCGCAAAGCCGTGCCGTTGGTGTTTGCCGGATGCTTGAGCGTCCCGTCAAAATTCAATCTAGAAACAGCTCGCGTTCTTCCTCCGATGGCACACGGCAAGCCGCCCTGCGCCCAAAGAACCGATAGCGCCGTTCGCCAATCCAAACATAGACTGCGTCCCGCAGAGGCCTCGGCACCAATGTGAACAGGTAGAGGAGCGGCCACAGGCCAGGCAGGTTGCGGCAGATTCTCAAGGCCGCAGTGGACTTGACGAACCGCCGGCCCTTTTCGTCAAGGACGAGGGTTTGGAACTCTTCCGCCGGGAGCCCCATGCTGCACAGGAGGCGCTGTCCCCGCTCCGACTGCAGGGTCGCATAACGGTAACGGCGCTGACGATCGCGCCGAATGACGAAATCCACCAGCCCGTTGCAAAGCTGGCAGACTCCGTCGAAGTAGATCAGGTCGCAACCGGTTGTGCGATCATCCGCCATTGCCCTACCGTCCGATAGCGTCATCCCGGCACCCTGCTGCCAAGCCGCTCCCTGAGCCAGCCGCGAATTTGCGCAAGGTCAAAGAACACCAGCAGCACCAGCCCGTACAGCAGGAAGTTGACGTCAAGAAGAACATAGTTCGCTACGTGGAACAGGAAGGCGCAGGCCACAAAGCACAGTTTGATGAGATTTCGCTTGACGAAGAGTATCAACGGGAAAAGCAGTTCAAGGGCGGTCACGAACAGGCACATCAGGAACACGAGCCACTGAATGCCCGCCAGATGGAAGGACAGCGCGTTTCTCAGCGGCTCCCCTTCATCGGACAGGCCCCAGCGCACGGAGCGAACGATCAACTGCTCCTGCAGCCTGCCACCACCGTCGAAGAACCAATCCCAACCGGAGACACGGATTTTGGCGACCAAGGCGAAGAGGTAGAAGAAAGCCACATACACTTGGGCGGCCCGAATGGGCCAGCTAGCCTCCCACTCCAGCAGCCCCCCGGACTTTCCTGGAATGCGGCCCGTCGCCGCCTCGCCGCACCGGGAGAGAAGCAGGAAGAACAGTATCTGAACCAGCACGACGTAGCGGTGGTGCACGTCGCCGGCCGCGCTGTCGCGCACGCCCTTTAAGTAGAAAATGCAGATCAGGACCACGATGATGGACGTGCGCGTCCACTTGCCCAATGTCATGGATAGGGTGCTGGCAAAAAGCAGAAGCCCCGCCAACAAGGAAAGCCAAGGTATGGTTCTGTCGATCCCCAGAAGCTCAAAGTACCAAATGGGGTCCGTGTAGTGGAACGAGGCACCGAAAGGGTCGATGGCGAACAATGTCGCGAACTGCGGTATGTGGTAGAGGAACACAAGACAGCCAAAATAGACGCGAAACAGGCCAAGGCTTTCTTCGGAGTAGCCCGTATAGAAAAACCCGCCAAGCCTCTGGCTCAGTCCTCTCATTTGCTGCCCTAGTCCGACCAGTCGTCGTTCCATTCCTCGTTCCAAGCGACTTCCGGCACCACCCGTTCCATTTCAATCTTCATGGTGCGCTTGTTGACGGCGGCGTGCGTGGCGGGCGCCTTCGCGCCGATGATGAACATGGGGTCGGTTGGATGCAGGCCAAAGGTGCGGTTCAAGCTCGTCAAAACTCGGCGGTCCCAGTTGACCGGCTCAAGGACATTGGGATTCCTCGAACCTCCCCAGAGCCTTTGATTCAGTGCACCCAAGTTCATTCTGGCCTGGGCGTACTTCGCAGCGCCCTTGCCATTCATTCGCTGAAGGTGTATCCGCCAGTAATTGCGGGAGGGCACATTCAACTGTTTCGCGTCAACCCAACCCACCTCTTCATTCCGCCGGGCCACAAGAAGGCCTTTGGACAGGTCGGTCTTATCACGCAAAGGAACTGTAACGTGATCCCCTACAGTGTAAGTCGAGTACATCGGCACCCAAGTCCACGGAAACTCATCGAACCGCGTCATCACCGCGGTCAGTGCTACAGCAAAGTACACCGCAAGCAGCTTGGAAACTCTACTTCGGCTACGAGAGCCCCCAAGAGGCGTCAAAGTCGCCGGGGCTTCGACCTCTTTCGCCATGAACCTCAAGCCCCTATTGTTCACGAACTGAGGTAGCGCTCCTGCAGCCGCCGCATGCCGTGCAGCCAGCGATCGTAGTCGGTTGTCTTGCGGCGGATGTACTCGGCCACCTCCGGGTGCGGCAGCACGAGGAAGCGTTCCTGCCGCAAGGCCTCGATGACCGCATCGGCCACCTGTTCCGGTTCGATCATGCCGTCAACTGCCGCCACGCCGGGACCGCCCGCGGTCATTGGCGTGCGCACCGCCTGCGGGCAGAGCACGGATACCTTGATGCCGTCCCGGCCGTGGGTGATTGAAATCCACTCCGCCAAGGCGACCGCGGCGTGCTTGGTGACGGCATAGGTGACCGAGCCGATTTGGGTGAGCAGGCCAGCCGCAGAGGCGGTGTTCAACAGGTAGCCGCCACCTCGAGCAATCATCTTGGGCACTAGGTGGCGAGCCACCCAGACGTGTGATTGGGTGTTGACCCGCCAGATGGTTTCCCACACCTCGTCCGGCTCATCGAGGCCATTGCCGAGGCCGATGCCGGCATTGGAGCAGAAGAGATCGATGGGGCCGAAGCGGCTTTCGGTGTCGTCGATCAGGTCGATCAACTCGGCCTCGACGCCCACATCGACCTGACGGGCCGTGGCCCCGGCTTTGCCGGAGGAAACAATCTGCTCAGCCACGGCTTCGGCGCCGTCGCCGTTCAGGTCCGCCACCACGACGTGGCGCGCCCCTTCAGCGGCGAACCGCTCGCACATGGCTCGGCCGATGCCGCTGGCGCCGCCGGTGACGACGATGGTCTTGTCTTGAACTTCCACGAGGACTCCCCGGACAAAGACACACACACTAGACGGATCGACTGTTCGATTCTATAGTGCCCCGTCCAGAACGTTTGCCGGTATCGAACGGAGACCCCCATGTTTGACTTGGCTGGCCTTGAGCAGGCGCAGACCGTGGTCGCTGCCGCCATGCCACCGACGCCCCAGTATTGCTGGCCGGGGCTGTGCCGGCACCTCGGCAGCGAAGTTTGGGTGAAGCACGAAAACCACACCCCTATCGGTGCGTTCAAGGTGCGCGGCGGCTTGGTTCTGCTGGATGAGCTTAAGCGCGCAGGAAAGCTGCCGGATCGGATCATCACTGCCACCCGGGGCAACCACGGGCAGAGCATCCCCTTTGCCGCCTGCCGCTTGGGAGTGCCCGTTACGGTGCTTGCGCCCAAGGGCAACAGCGTGGAGAAGAACCAAGCGATCAAGGGCTGGGGTGCTGAGCTGGTTGAGTTCGGCAACGACTTCGAGGACGCCCGCTTGGAAGCCGTGCGCCGCGCTGAAGTGGAAGGGGCGTTGATCGTGCAACCATTTCATCCGGCCTTGGTGCGGGGGGTGGCGACCTATGCCTTGGAGCTGTTCAGCGCAGTGGCGGCGCTCGATGCGGTCTATGTGCCCATCGGCATGGGTACGGGCATCTGCGGTCTGATCCGTACGCGGGATCTCTTAGGGCTCAAGACGGACATCGTCGGCGTCGTCGCCGCCAAGGCCCCGGCCATGGCGCGTAGCGTGGCGGCGGGGCAGGTGGTGGCCACCGACTCCGCCGACACCTTTGCCGACGGCGTGGCCTGCCGGACGCCGATGGCGGAACCCTTGGCCATCGTCCAGAAGGGTGCCGCCCGTGTGGTCGAGGTCAGCGAAGCGGAGATCGCCGAGGCTATGCGCACGCTATTCCGTGTAACCCACAACGTCGCCGAAGGTGCCGGTGCCGCCGCCTTGGCCGCGCTCACGCAGGAGCGGGCGCAGCAGGCAGGCAAACGGGTTGGCGTGATTCTGTCAGGCGGCAATGTGGATGCGGAAGTGTTTCGAGCGGTGCTGGCCGGAGAGGTGCCAGGACCCGCGGCCCCGCTGGCGCAGCGCTCTCGCACCTAGGAAATCCGTTCGTGGGTATCCCACCCTCGGGGAGCCCGTCAGTCGGTCAGCTTTTCCAGCCGTTTGCGCTGCTTGTTGGACAGGCCGAGCGCGTCGAGCGCCTCGCGCAGGCGCACTCGGGTGATGTCGGCGCCGAGAAAGG
>JAPPIX010000043.1 GCA_028820495.1 Gammaproteobacteria bacterium | reverse complement strand
GCGTTGTCGCGCCTTGCCAGTGGGCGAAATGGCCTAGCGCCTAAAACCCACGAATTAACCGGACAGGACACTAGCGAGGCGCGAACGGTGCTTTGAATCATGTGGCAGGCGGTCAAGCCATGCGCCGTGCCAGCCAGTCCAAGATGAGGCGGTTGGTCTCCTCGGGCTGCTCCTGCTGGATCCAATGACCGCACTCCAAGGTGTGCACCTCCCCATCCGGTACATAAGTTTCCAGCCTGGGGTTCTGCGGCACCATGTCGTAGCGCCCATGGAGCATGAGGGCGGACTGGTCCACCCGTTGGCGCACCTTGGCGGTGGTCTCCCAGTTGCGGCTGAAGTTGCGGTACCAGTTGATGCCGCCGGTGAATCCCGACTGCTCGAAGCTCGCGATGAACACGGCCAGCTCCGCCTCGCTCATCATCAACTGGCCGGGCATATCCGCCGCATCGGCTTCAGCCATGTTGATGAGCATCATGCCCGGCCCCAAGTCTCGAGGCTGGTCCCGCCACTGCCCGGTGCGGTAGATGTTGCGCAGGAAGTTAGCGGTGTTGGCCTCAAAGGCCCGGTCCGCCACGCCCGGCTGGCGATTGAAGTGGACGATGTAGAAGTCGCTGCCCATCGCCGCTTCGAAGGTGTCAATGGGGTCGTCGGCTGGGCGCTCCAGAAAAGGCACGCTCAAGTTCACCACCCCCCGCACCCGGCCCGGATGCAGCATGGCCAGGTTCCATACCACGATGGCACCCCAGTCGTGGCCTATGAACACGGCATCGCCATGGCCGAAGTGGTCCAACAGCCCCACGAGGTCGCCGCATAGATGGTGGATGTCGTAGTCGGCCACCGGCTCCGGGCGGCTCGAACGGCCATAACCGCGCTGGTTCGGCGCGATGACGTGGTGCCCAGCATCGACCAGCGGCGCAATCTGATGACGCCAGGAGTAAGCGCACTCCGGCCACCCATGGGACAGCACGATGGGGCTTCCCCCGGGGTCGCCCGCGCTGAACACCTCAAGGGTGATGCCGTTGACGTCAATGAATTCGGCGATGGGGAATGGGGTCACTGGCTGCCTCACGGGGGTTGTGGATCGCCGCATGGTAGCCCAGCACTCCCTTCGCCACTACCCGCCGAAAGGCAAGGAACAGCTTCGCGGTTAGACGTCTAACCGACATGGCCGGTTTCTTGGCGGTGCTACACTTCCCGCATGTTCCTCGTTAGGGAAGTGGGAAGCGACTATGGGGACCGCTGCAGCAGCTATCACGGAAGGACACACTAATGACCTTTGAATTGGCGATTCGGCCCGTTCGATAGCGCAAATGCCCAACCCCTCCGCCGCCATTCCCACGCCCGGCATCCGCGTCCTCGTGCGCGATGCGGAGTGGATTGTTCGGCGCGTTGACCACGCACCCGGTGGCTACCAGATAACTTGCGAGGGCGCTTCCGAACTGGTGCGCGGCCGAGAGGCTGTGTTCCTAACCGCGCTCGAACCCCCGATCAAAGCGCTCGACCCCGCCGAGACCACGTTGGTCGCCGATCGGTCGGCGCAGTTCGCGGACAGCCTGCTCTACATGGAAAGCCAACTGCGCCAAGCCGTGCCCAATGACGGCGGCATACACGTTGGCCACACCGCGGCCATGGATGTGGTGCCGTACCAGCTTGAGCCAACCCGCCTCGCTCTGGGGCGCCCTCGCCAACGCATTTTGATCGCCGATGCCGTGGGGCTCGGCAAGACGCTGGAAGCGGGCATCCTCGTGAGCGAACTCATCGCCCGGGGGCGCGGGCGGCGGATTCTGGTGCTGGTGGTCAAGAGCATGCTGGCGCAGTTCCAGAAGGAATTCTGGAGCCGCTTCACCATCCCGCTCACGCGGCTCGACTCGGTTGGCATCCAGCGCGTGCGCAGCCGCATCCCCACCAACCACAACCCCTTCTACTACTACGACAAGTCAATCATCTCCATCGACACGCTCAAGCAGGATGCGGAGTACCGCACCTACCTCGAGCAGACCCGGTGGGACATCATCGTCATCGACGAAGCCCACAACGTGGCCGACCGCGGCACGTCTTCATTGCGAAGCCGCCTCGCCAAGCGCCTCTCGAAATGCTCGGACACCCTCATCATGCTCTCGGCAACGCCGCACGATGGCCGGGCGCGGAGCTTTGCGAGCTTGGTCAACATGTTGGACGCAACGGCCATCGCAGACCCAGACGACTACACCAAGGAGGACTTCCGTCCCGGCCTTGTCATCCGCCGCTTCAAGAAGGACGTGCAGGCGCAGGTGCGCACAGCGTTCAGGGACCGGGAAGTGCATCCCCAGAGATTCGACGCGTCGGCCACCGAAGAGGCAGCCTACGAAGCGCTATTGGCGGTTCCAACGGCAGGCGAAAGAACCACCCGGAACCGCGACCTCTTTCACGTCACGTTGGAGAAGGCGCTCTTTTCCAGCCCAGCGGCCTGCTTGGAGACCTTGGATGAACGGCTCAAGCGACGCCAACAGGAAATCGGCGATGGCGAAGCCCCAGATGCTGTTGCTGCGGAGATGGCCGCGTTGAAAACGCTTCGCGGCGCCTTGGAGAAAATCGCGCCGGCAGACTACGCCAAGTACCAAGCCCTGCTCGGGGCCATCCGCGGCGGCTGGCCGTTCCTTTGGACGCCGGACACTGCCGAAGACCGTCTCGTCATCTTCACCGAACGCATCGCCACGCTGAACTGGCTGCGCACCCGCCTCGCCGAGGATCTGGCTCTCAAGCGGGACCAGATCGAGATCCTGCACGGGGGCTTAAGCGACATCGAACAGCAGCGGGTTGTGGAGGACTTCGGCAACGCCGTACGTCCGGTGCGCCTGCTCCTTTGCTCGGACGTCGCCGCCGAGGGCATCAACCTGCACTACCAATGCCACCGCCTCATCCACTTCGACATGCCCTGGTCGCTAATGGTCTTCCAGCAGCGCAACGGCCGGGTGGACCGCTACGGTCAAACCGCCACGCCGCAGATCGTCTATCTCGTCACCCAAAGCGCCAACCCCACCATCCGGGGCGATACCCGCATTTTGGAGGTGCTAATGGAAAAGGACGAGCAGGCGTACAAGAACATCGGCGACCCGTCGGTGTTCATGGACGTGTACGACACCGCCGAGGAAGAGCGGATCACCAAAACGGCCATCGCCGATGGCGAATCCGCCGACGCATTCGACCGCCGCCTGCAACCCAAGTCCAACGAAGGCGACGACCTTCTGGTCCTGTTCCTGCAGGGCGGCGGGGAAGCGACGGAACCAGAAACGCCCACCACGCCGCCCCCACCGATATCGCTGTTCCCGAGCGACCTGCACTACTGCGAAGCGGCATTGCACCGGCTGCGCACGCAACGCGAACAAGCCCTAGGCGGTGAAGTGCCATACCCAGGCGCACGACTGCGCTTCGCAGCGGACAGGAGTGCCGAAACCCTCACCTTGGACGCCCCGGAAGACCTTGTGGCCCGGTACAGCCACCTGCCGCCGGAGGTGCTGCCCGAAAGCCGCCGCTTGGTGCTCACAACCAGCCGCTCCCGCATGGCGGAGGCCATCGCCGAAAGCCGTCGAGCGGAAGCAAACTGGCCGCGGCTGCACTACCTGTGGCGCTTGAGCCCGGTGGTCGAGTGGCTGAATGACCGCATGCTCACCGCATTCGGCCGCTTTGAAGCCCCAGTCCTAAGCGGCCTCCCAGGCCTCGGGGCAGACGAACGCGTGTTCGTTCTCTCCGGCCTAGTGCCCAACCTAAAGGGCCATCCGCTGATGTACGAGTGGGTGGCACTTTCGTTCGTTGCTGGCGAATTCTCGGAACCCCTGACCTTCGAGGCCATCGTGGAGCGCACAGGCTTAGGGCGGCGCGAAATCCCAAACCGCGAGCAGCCGCCCGACTTCGACCGCCTAAACGCCTTGCTGCCCAAGGCCGTGAAACGCGCCCGGCAGCATTTCCTCCAACGGCGCAAAGCCTTCGAGGACATCATCAATGCCCAACTCAATGAGGAAGTCGCCGCCTTGGATGCCTTCAAGGAACGGCGGCTCCAGCAACTCGAATTGGACATTACCCAACCCGCTCAGGCAAACCCGCTCAAGCGACAGTATCGCAGTCAGGCTAGCGCCGAAGTGGAAGAGGTGTACGACGAGTACCTCACTTGGATCCAAGACACCATGACCACGGAGCCCTCACCTTGGGTGAAGGTAATCTGTGCGATGACACCGTAGGCGGCTTGAGGCCACACCATTGTGTTGACATTCTCGGTTGGGGCGATAGACAATTGTCACGTTAAAGCGATGTCAGTACGTAGATTTCGTCTGCTTTCTCATGTGGGCAAAGGTTGGCTAAAGGGAAACTTGTGACGGAACCGGCAGACATACCCGCCGAAGAACTGGAAAAAGTGAAGCGCGAGTTGGCCCGAAAACTAGAGGAGGGCCAGACCGCCGTAGTGTCCCGAATCGCCAGAGGAAATGTCCGGCTTCAATCGGGGCGGTATGTAACTAAGGCCCAGTTGGATCGAGAGTTCGAGGACATCATGGCTGAGCGTTGGGATCAAGTTGAGCAGTGAGGAACCCCAAGCCGCAGATCTAGCCGCCGAACTCGACCGCCGATACCGACAAGCGGATAGGCTCGCCAAGGAGGTCGAGAACTTTCGGGACGAAGCCGTCATTCCGGCCCTCAACGAGTTACGCAACGCCGGACGGCATCTTATCGATTGCATCCGGCCAGATGGCACGATCAAAAACGATGGTCAGTACCGGGCGGCGCTGGCCCACTGTGATCGCGCTGCCTACGAGGCTGCGGAAGCGGGCGTTCTCACTTGTGCGAGAATTGTCCGAACCTATCGGCAGACTTTCAGCAACGTCGCCATATCGACCATCGTTACGCAGTTCCCAAAGATCCAAGCAGACGTTCAGACGGCTCTGCGCGACTTGGAGATTGGGCGAGACCCCGATACTGATCCCGCCACCCGATCAACCGACTATATGAACCACTTCCGTCATTTGGCGAAGCAATGCGACATTCTGGAAGGCGGACGCGATGACTTGTGCCTGGCTCAGGCGAAAATTCGTGCCGAAGAAAGTGCGCGAAAGACTCTAACGTGGCGTTTCTGGTTGGGAACTGGAATAGCAGTGATTGCCCTCTCCGTCGCCATAGCAAGGGTCATGATGAACTGGTTGCAGACCGCATCGGGCACCTAGGCTCCTGACTAAGCCGGGTTGTCGTTGGCCGACCAACTGCTTTGCAGACAACCTCTTGAACGCCCGCAACGCTATGCCCAACTAGTTCATCCGGTTTCTTCTCGTACCACAGCGGAATCTTGGGCTCAAAGCGCATAGTATTGCCCCTTCGCGTCAAGTCATCACCGCCATGCCCGCCACCTACGTCGGCATTCAGAACGAGAACGAGTTTTACAGCCACCACTACCTTGCCGAGTTGCTGGCGGGGGACATTCAAGGCACGGCTGCCCGCTGGCGTGAAACTGCAACTGAAAGCGAGGGCGGTGCGCCGCCGCCGGATCAGGCGCTGAGGGCGCTGGCCCGGCCTTACCTTCGCTTTCGCCAGCGGTTTGACGGCGAGCGTCGGCATCAACGGCATCGAACGCGCATTGAGTTGCAGCGGGGCTGGTTCCGACAACTGCTCGGCGCGCTCGGTTACGAGGTGCAGCCGGGCCACTACCGGCCATCTGAAGCCGAGGACGAGATCCCCGTACTGTGCGTTGGCGGGGTGCATCGAGGCGCACCTCAGCTTTTGGTGCTGGGCGCCTACGATCCGCTGGGCGACGATGAAGACCCGCTCTCTCTTTGCCCGCACAAGGATCAATTCCAAGGCGAAGCGCCGCCGCCGGAAGACCTGCTGAAGGAAACCTGGGAACGCATCATCACGCGGCGCATCTTCGGCGGTGCGCATCCACCGCGCTGGGTGCTGTTGGTTGCCCCAGGCCAAGTGCTGCTGATCGAGCGTGGCAAGTGGACCCACAACCGCCTGCTGCGCTTCCTGCTCGACGACATCCTTGGCCGCCGCGAAGTGCCCACGCTGCAAGCCACCGCCGCGTTGCTGCACGCGACAAGCCTGTTGCCCGACCAAGGCATGAGCCTGCACGACAACTTGGATGAGAACAGCCACAAGCACGCCTTCGCCGTCTCCAACGACTTGAAGTACGCCCTGCGCGAATCCATCGAGCTGATCGGCAACGAGGCCATCCGCTACCGCACGGAAGTGCTCAAGGAGCGCATCTACGACTTGAATAACCAGCTCGCTGAGAAGCTCGGCCTGGAAGCCCTGCGCTACATGTACCGCCTGCTGTTCCTGTTCTACATCGAAGCGCGGCCGGAACTCGGCTACGCGCCGCTGAAATCCGAGGCCTACCGCAAGGGCTACAGCCTGGAGCACCTACGCGACCTCGAATTGGTGCGCCTGACCAGCGGCGAATCCCAAAACGGCTACTACATCCACGAGAGCATCCAAACCCTGTTCCGCCTGATCCGCGATGGCTTTGAGGGCGGGGAAGGCGCCGTGCTGGCCGGCGGCATGCACAACACCTTCGAAATCCGCGCCCTGGACAGCGCCCTGTTCCGCGCCGACGCCACGCCGCT
The DNA here is from genome assembly GCA_028820495.1 of Gammaproteobacteria bacterium. GTDB lineage: Bacteria > Pseudomonadota > Gammaproteobacteria > Pseudomonadales > Azotimanducaceae > Azophilus. The sequence continues at coordinate 3,525 of JAPPIX010000043.1, read as the reverse complement.
GCTGAACCGCGTGAAGCTCCGCAACGAGACCCTGCAGCAGGTGATCCGCCTGATGTCCCTCACCCGGCCGCCCAAGGGCCGCAGCCGTCGCCGCGGCCGCATCTCCTACGCGCAGCTCGGCATCAACCAACTTGGCGCGGTCTATGAGGCGCTGCTGTCCTACCGCGGCTTCTTTGCCGAAGAGGACCGCTACGAGGTGAAGCGGGCCGGCGAAGACCCGGACGAACTGGCCAACGCCTGGTTCGTGCCCCTAAGCGAACTGCACAAGTACAGCCAGGAGGAACGGGTGTTCGTGCGCGGGGCGGAGTCATTGCGCAAGCTAAAGGTGCACCCCAAGGGCCGCTTCATCTACCGCCTAGCTGGCCGGGACCGGCAGAAGACCGCCAGCTACTACACCCCGGAGAGCCTGACCCGTTGCGTAGTGAAGTACGCCCTCAAGGAGCTGATTGACGACGAGATGCCCGCCAGCGCCATTCTGGACCTGACCATCTGCGAGCCCGCCATGGGCAGCGCCGCCTTCCTGAACGAGGCGGTGAACCAACTGGCGGTGAAGTACCTGGACCGCCGCCAACGCGAACGTGACGAGCGCATCCCCCACGGGGACTACGCCGACGAACTGCAGAAGGTGAAGCACTACATCGCCGACCGCAACGTCTTTGGCGTGGACCTGAACCCGGTGGCCCAGGAACTGGCCGAAGTGTCGCTGTGGCTGAACTGCATCCACAAGGACGGCCATGTGCCTTGGTTCGGCTACCAACTGGTGTGCGGCAACTCATTGATCGGCGCCCGGAGGCAGGTGTATTCCGCCGGCCGCCTTGAGAAGCAAAAGAAAGCGGACCTTTGGTTCAGCCAGGCGCCGGAGCGCGTGTTCCCCGACACCCGGCCAGCGGACGCGGTTTACCACTTCCTGCTACCGGACCCCGGCATGGCGGACTACCGCAACAAAGCCGCCAAGCAATACGAAGCCGAGAACTTTGAACGGATCGCAGCTTGGCGCAAGACCTTCTGCCAGCCCTTTGAGGCCGAGGAAATTGCCGAACTGCAGAACCTCTCCGCCCGCGTGGACGAACTCTGGGCGCTGCACGCCGAGCAACTGGCCAAGGACCGCCAGTACACCGAAGACCCGCTGCCGGTGTGGGGCCAGGAGATGGCGGCGACGGGCCGCACCTCCAATCAATGGAAGGACCGCATCCGCAGCCAAGGGGTGTTCAGCGAAGGCACCCGCACGGTGAGCCCTTACCGTCGCCTGAAGCTGGTGATGGACTACTGGTGCGCCCTCTGGTTCTGGCCCATCGGCGAGGCGGAACGGCTGCCGACGCGGGACCAGTTCTTAAGCGAGGTGAGCCTGGTGCTGACCGGCTCCGTCTTCCAGCCCGGCCTGGGGCCGAACCAGACCTTGGACCTATTCGGCGAGGAGTATGCGGAACACGCCGCTGAACTGGCCCAACGCATCACCAACGAGATTGGCATGCTGGACCTCGACAGCCTATTCAAGCAGTTCCCGCGCCTCAAGTTCGTGGATGAGCTGGCCAAGCGGCGTAGGTTTCATCATTGGGAGCTGGTGTTTGCAGACATTTTCTACGGCAAGCGGCAGGACGGGAGCGAGCGAGGTGGGTTTGATTTGGTAGTGGGAAATCCCCCGTGGATCAAGGTGGAGTGGACGGAGGCAGGGGTGCTGGGGGACTTTGACCCGTCGCTTGTGTTGCGGAAGCCTTCGGCGGTGGAGTTGACGCGAGGGCGGGATGAAGCGTTTGAGCGGCTAGAAGAGCTTCGGAAGGCTTGGATCAAGGAGGTGGAGGATGCAGAGGCGACACAGGGGTTTTTGAGTGCGCGGCAGAACTATCCGGCGTTGGAGGGGCAGAAAGCTAATCTGTACAAGTGCTTTCTGCCACAAGCTTGGATGATTTCCAGTGCTCAGGGTGTGGCAGGTTTTCTGCATCCGGAGGGAATCTATGATGACCCCAAGGGAGGAGTGTTCCGTCGGGAGGTTTACGGTCGGCTACGATCACACTTTCAGTTTGCCAATGAGCTAAAGCTGTTTGCGGAGATACACCACAGTACGCTTTTCAGCGTGAACATCTACGGACCTTATTCCCCGAAGCTAGCATTTGCGCATATCGCCAATCTCTACACTCCCGCTACTGTAGATGCCTCTTTTGAGCATCCAGGTGGTCCGGATGTGCCAGGGTTGAAGGACCGGGACGGCGGATGGAGTATCAACGGGCATCCGTCACGCATATTGAAGGCTGACTCTGATGTTCTTGCTGCTTTTTCTGCCCTCTATGACGGCAATGAGACCCCACCAAACGAGGCCAGACTGCCTGCACTGCACTCCCAAGAGCTACTGGCTACGATTCGGAAACTGGCTGTTTATCCTCATCGCTTGGCCGATCTAGCGAATTCCGTGTACGTCACGCAGCATTGGAACGAGACAATCTCGCAAAGAGAAGGGACGCTTCGACGAGAAACGTGTTTTCCCGAAACGCCAAGTGGCATGTTGCTATCTGGCCCCCACTTCTCGGTTGGCAACGCCTTGAGTAAGACACCGCGGGCGCGGTGTGACAAGAGCAGCGACTACGACTGCTTGGACCTGACGACGCTGTCGGGCGACTACCTCCCGCGTACCAATTTTGTTCCGGCCTGCGATCCACAAGAATACAGACGTCGCAGTCCAAAGGTGCCATGGATAGAAGGTAGAGAGCAGACACCGCTTAGAACGACTGATTTCTTCCGACTTGTAAATCGGGAGATGGTTGGTCCTATAGCAGAACGCACGTTTATTGCTGCTTTGGTACCCAAGCACGTAGCAGTAGTCTCAAACGTTACCACAGCCTTCCGCAGTCTCTCTCGTCTTTCGGACTTTCTGGCCCTATCAATCTCCATAGTGCTGGACTTCTTCATCAAGACGACGGGGACGGGTCACGTTAGGCTGTCTTGGCTGAACCGCCTCCCAATCCTCGCTGATGATTGCAGTTCCGTTGTCCGAAACGCCCTCCGCGCCCGAGCCCTATGCCTATCCTGCCTAACCACCCACTACGCCGACCTCTGGGAGGAAATCTGCAACACCCCGCTCCCCGAAGACCCATCCCGCCGCCACATCGACGCCTTCACCGCCGACACCTGGACCAGCCCTGACCCACGCCTTCCGGCTACCTTCTTCCACGACCTCACCCCCACTTGGAACCGCAATGTCGCCTTGCGCACCGACTACGCCCGCCGCCAAGCCTTGGTCGAAATCGACGTACTCACCGCCATCGCCCTCGGCCTAACCCTGGACGAACTCCTCACCATCTACCGAGTCCAGTTCCCCGTCATGCGCCAATACGAAGCCGACACCTACTACGACACCACCGGCCGCATCGTCTTCACCGCCTCCAAGGGTCTCCCCGGCGTCGGCCTCCCCCGCAAAGCCCTAAAGAACGACACCAGCTACAGCATCGATTCCCCCACCCTCAAAGCCACCAACACCGCCCTAGCCCGGATATTGCACGAATGTAGTTGAGGAACGGCGGAATGCCCCTGATA
>JAPPIX010000151.1 GCA_028820495.1 Gammaproteobacteria bacterium | reverse complement strand
TGATTTACAGCCCCGCCCACGGCGACACCGAATTCACCGTGCCGCTGTTCGACGAATTCCTGCGGCGGGTGCTTCCCGAGAGGCCGCCTTTGTGAGGATCAGTAACTTCCGCCCTTTGCGGGGCGATGGTTCATTCCCTTGCAGATGAGTTTGGCTGGGATTGGGCATTGAGTGTTGGGAGTTCGCTCTGCCCGCATGCCTCGCGCATTCGTTGCAGCGCGGCTTCCGCGTTTCGGTTCAATGCCAGATAAGTGAGCATTGAGGGAATCGGTGCCCGCAGACTGTCCGGGCGGTAGCGGGAAACCTCTAGAACGCCTGCATGAATCGCCCGATCTATGGCCACTTGGGCTTGGTCCTCGTCGAGCTTGGGTAGCCGCTTGAGGGCGAGCGCGACAAGTTCATCCATTTCGAATTCACCGAACTCGTTCATTATTGTTCCTGCAGCATCAGCCAGCGTCTTGGCGAAGGACCCCAATTTCGCCGATTCCACGCGGTCGAAGTTGTAATCGAGCCGCGCTTGGTGGCCGTGGTCGAGCACGCGCTCCATGTCCAAGGCACCGGACCCCCTTGAGAGTTCCGCCGCCAACCCTTGAAGGTAGCAGTGGAGGTGGCGGGGGTAGCACTCACTAGCTTTGACGAGGGCGTTGGCGATGCTCGTCTGGTCCGAGGGCGCAAAAGCATCGCAGATGCCGAACAGCTCGTTGTTGAAAAAGGCGGCGATTGCCTCCCCGGCTTCCTCCGCGGACAAGGGCTCCAGCGCATGGGAAGGGGTGGCTGTTCGCGACACGCCGACTTCCGCCAATTGCACCTTGGTGTCCGACAAACCGGCGAACACAGGAAGCACCTTCAAGTCGCCGGTCTTGGCGTCATTCATTTGCGCCGCGATCAGATTGTATCGGCTGTTGGGGTCGCGCTCGACGCGCTGACATTCATCGACGAGCATGAGGAAAGTTGTTTCCGGCGAGATATGCACCATGTCCGTCACGACATCCCAGACTGACTCCGGGCGGGAAAGGCGAGTCGCTGGCGTATCGATTTGATTGGTTCGTTCGACCGAGACTGTCTTGCCCAAACCCAAGCCCCACTTCGTCTGCGCCTTCCTCCCCAGTTCATTCGCAGGGACGGCCGCAGCCTTCAGTATCGCCGCCGCGACCAAGTGCGCATGCGTCAATTCCTCGCCGGAGATTCGCACGGGGACGACATCTGATCCTTCGTATTGCCCGCTCAGGTGATGGATCAGCGATGTCTTGCCTGACCCGGGCGGGCCGCTGACGACAATCCCGCACGATGAGGAGGCCCCCGCCCTTTGCATGTTCCGCACACACTCCTCGACATCCTCTATGATGTCGGTTCTTCCCACAAAGGTTGGGGGTGAGGATCGGTCCTTTTGCCTGCTGAACGAAGCTAGGTTCAACAACGCCTCTGGTGCGATAGGCACTTTGTATGGAATGATCCTCATGTTGATTCAATCCTTCTAGCGCTTGCGGGCGTACTTTGGAACAACTGGCCTATTCGCTAAGATAGTGGTTTTCTGCTCAGGGGGTTAGCTTGTGAATGCACTGTGGGGATCCCGCAACGTCGGTACCTACGGCTTTGGGGTCCTTGCCTCACCGTCCAGAAACTCCTCTGTGAACAAGTCGAGCCGCTGACGCAGCGCTTCCCGATTGCCTGCCCAAACATAACGCCGATCGTTTGATTGGCTTTCCCCGCAGTCGTAAACCACGCCTATGAGTGGATGCGACAACACTTTCAGCAACTCCTGCACGGCTTCCACATCGATTTCATCAGTTGCCTCTCTGGGTAGTGCCATATAGATTTCTCCTACGGTGGGCCGTGCCTTGCGGTTCGTAATCTCAGGGAGTTGTCTCCATATTGCCGATGCCAGCTTTCTAAGCCGAACGATCGAACGCTGCTTCTCCTGAACGCCCTTAGGGTCAATCTTGCCATGGGGTCTAAACAGGTCTTCGTAGTCCGCTAGACTTAGAGGCGCCTGCCCGTGTTCCTGACAAAGAGCTGCGAGTTGTTCAGCAGACATGACGCCGACTGAGTTCAGTTCAGCTCTGTTCAGAAGCCTATCGCTTCTTGGGTTGGGGGCAACCAACAACGAATACTTGGCATTGTGCGCCGCACGATGATCAACCAACGTTTGCCAGTCCACTTGGGGGTCTTTCAGTGTGCCGCTTGAAGTGGTCTTTGCGTCCACCGTTACCCGATACTCATCCCTCAATCCGAGCGGGGCGGTCAGCAATACGTCCGTTTTCCCCGATCCTCCAAAGTGCTCGGCAAGGAAACCCATGAACTGAAAGCCATCCCGCACGGCGCACTCGAATCTGGTTGGATTATCGCTGTCCGTTGAAGCCTCTCGTATCTCAGATGCCAACTCGTCCGCGCTGGAAGTCGAAGCCAATCGTGGCGATTGTTGTCCTTCGGTTGGTTGCAGCCGTGGACGCGGTGGTTCCTCCAAATTGCTGCGTTCCTCGCTGACTGGGCCGCTAGGTCTGTAAATCTCCAATTGATCCAGCATTTTTTCGCCATCGGGCAGCAGCATCAGGCGTCCGCTTGCATCGTCGATCAGATCCGCACTTGCTAACCAGCCAATTCGGTACTTAACTTGGTTGTTCTTTTTCCAATGCAAGCCGTAACGACCGGCAACCTGTCGCAATTGCCCCACCGACTTCGGGTCCCGAAGTTCCTGGAGCACCTCTCCCACGAACTTAGTCCGACAGTGCATAGCAGCGATCAGCATCATCTTTTCGCCACCATCAAGCCACTGCCGGGTCACGCTTTCGAGCCTGACAACTCCATCATCCGCACGACAAAGCAAGCCAGTGCTCATCAAGTTTGTAAGCGAGACGTAAGCGTAGCTCTCCGCAATCTTGAAATCTTCCACCATCCAAGCAACCAGTTGCTCGAACGAATCGCTACTCTTCGACACCCGGTCACAAATCCTCTTCAGAGAAACGAGCTACCCAGTTCCACCACCCGGCAAAGGCTGTAAGCTATTGATACGACTCTTCCAAGCCAATGGCTCGAAACTCCCTTGCTTTACCACAGAGTCCTCCGTTTTGTATCAAATGGTTCAGTCAGTTCGGCATATTGAAGAAATGGCATCTCGTGCACTCCTACCTACCCTTCCCGCACCCCCTTCGGCGCCCGCTGCTTCATGTAGCCGAACATGTAGCCTGCCACGCGGCGCATCTGGATCTCCTCCGCGCCTTCGGTGATGCGGTAGCGGCGGTGGTGGCGGTAGATGTGCTCGAAGGGCTTGTGCCGCGAGTAGCCGAGGCCGCCATGCACCTGCATGGCCCGGTCAGCCGATTCGCAGCAGAGCCGGTTCGACCAGTAGTTGCACATCGACACCTTGTCCGATTGGGAGAAGGCGCCGTGCTTGTCCATCAGCCACGCGGTCTTGTGGATTAGGGCGCGCAGCATCTCGCACTGGGTCTGCAGCTCCACGAGCGGGAACTGGATGCCTTGGTTGGCGGAAAGCGGCTTGCCGAAGGGCTTGCGTTCGGTGGCGTAGCGCACGGATTCGTTGATGCAGAATTGCGCCGCCCCCAGGCTGGAGGCCGCTTGGCGAATGCGGTTCTCGTTGAAGAAGTGCTGCACGATCTGCAGCCCCCTGCCCTCGCCGCCGAAGATTGCGCCATGGGGCACCCGAACGTCCTTCAAGGAAATGCGTCCGTGGTCGGTGGGCATGTTGAAGGTCCAGAGCATTTCCTCGATCTTGAAGCCTTCCGAATCGGTGGGCGTCAGGAAGGCGGTGATGCCCTCCCCGTCCCCGGCCTTGCCGGCGGTGCGGGCCATGATCATGTCGTACTTGGCCTTGTGAATGCCGGTGTTCCAAGTCTTGGCGCCGTTGATGACCCACTCATCGCCATCCCGATAGGCGTTGGTTTCCATGTGGGTGGCGTCCGAGCCGTGCTCCGGCTCCGTGATGCCGAACGCAAAGCCGCGTCGTCCCTCGGCCATATCGTCGATCCATTCGGCCTTTTGCTCCTCGGTGCCGTAGAGGATCATCAGCAAGAGGCCGACGTTGTTGCCGACGATGGAGTGCTCGGTCTGCAAATCGTTGTGCAGGCCCAAGCCCTTGACGGCCAAATGCTCGCGGATGACGGCCATGTCGAGGTTGGTGCCCTCACGTCCGCCATACGCCTTGGGAGACGCGTAACGGTAGTGGCCCGCCGCGTCGGCTCGCCGCCGCGCCTCGTGCAGAAGCGCCTCCCAACCCTCGTTGGGCAGCCCGCCCCGCTCCCAGTCGGTGCGGGCGTCCTCGCGGCGGTGGTCGAAGAAGCGGATGTTGTCGTCGCGCTCCTCGAGCGGCTTGATCTCGCGTTCTATGAAGTCATCGAGTTCCTTCAAGTAGTCCGCCAAGTCCTGTGGAATGTCAAAGTCCATGTGGTCCTCCCAGTCAAAGGCCTAATATACCTGAGCGGCGCTGGCGCCGCTTCGGCGTCCCATGACCGCGCCTGCGGTCAAGCCGGAACCGCCCGGATAGCCATCGAAAAACAGGCCGCCGACGATCTCGCCGGCGGCGAACAAACCGGGCACAGGTTGGCCGGCCCCGTCGAGCACCCGGCCGGCCACGTCCACCGCCAATCCCCCGTAGGTGAACGTGATGCCGCAGGTGACTTCAAAGGCGTGGAATGGGGGTTCCAAAAGGGGTGTCGCCCAATTGCTCTTGGGTGGATCGAGCCCGCGCGCTGCGCAGCTATCCTTGATGGTGGGGTCGAAACCCTCTCCCGGAGCACTGGCGTTGTAGGCATCCAAGGTCCGCATCGCTTGGGAGCGGTCGATGCCGGGCAACTCATCAATCAGCTCGGACAATCGCGGCGCCTGCCAGTGGGTGGCCATGTCTTGGAAATAGTCATCGTAGAGCAGCTTCGCGCCGGCCGCATCGAAGATCTGCCAGGCCACTGCGCCGGGCTGCTCAAGCACGGCGGCGCCGTACTGGGCGTAGGTGTAGTTGCGGAAATCGGCGCCCTCATCGACAAACCGTTCGCCGCGGCGATTGAGCATGACGCCAAAGGGGTAGCTGATGCGGCGAAAGCGCCGCCGTTCGACATGGGGTATGGCACTGTCGCGGAAATCCGGCGTCGCCGTGTCCATGCACACGGCGTGGCAGCGTTCAAAGTCACCGGCCAAGGCTGCGCCGGCTGACTGGGCCAACGTCAATCCGGCGCCTTGGTTGAGGGCGGTGCCGCGCACCTTGGCGCTACGCCAAGCCGCGCCGAGGCGCGCCGCCCGCTGGTCGGCGTTCGCTTCAAAGCCACCGCAGGAGAGCACCACGGCGTCGGCGATGATCCCCGCTCCGGAGGCGGTGCGCACGCCGCAAACCCGACTCTTGATTTGCCGCAAAGCGGCGTGCGTCTGCAGCAAAGCGGTGACCGGAGCGTTGAGCGCGAATTCGCATCCCGCGGCTTTCGCCAAGCTTCTTTCGCGGTTGATCAGACCCTCGCCCTCGCCCACCGCAGCCAGCGTCAGCCCGCCCCAGAAGCGATAACGGCCATTGATGCGCACAGCCTGCCGGCTGTAGATGGGTTCGAAGGAAACACCGGATTCCGCCAACCACCTCAGCGTCGAGCGGCTGTCCCGAACCAGTAGGCGTTGCAGTGGATTAAGCTGCGCACCATCGGAGAATTGGCGCAGGTCCGCTTCAAATTCGGCCTCGGGATAGGCGCCGAAGTCGCAGGCCGCAACGCGGGGATCCTGCGCATCGACCAATCGCAGCACATCGTCGCGGCCCCGATAGGCGAAGCGCATGGCCCCGGCGGTGTAGCGACTGTTGCCGCCGAAATCCGCCTCGCCGCCTGCTTCAACAACGATGACATCGGCACCCTGCTGAGCGGCCGATAGCGCGGCACAAAGCCCAGCATTGCCGGAACCGACTACGACAACGCGAGGCACGGCAAATGGCTAGAGCGCCGCTTCCTGGCTAGAGCACCGCTTCAAAGGTCTCCAGGTTCGGATGGCCCAAGTAGGTTCCCTTGGGGGCGCTGGCTTGCGCATGGGCCTTGCGGAAGTGCCCGGACTCCGTCCAGGCGATGAACGCCTCGCGGCTTTCCCAGACGCTGTGGGAGGCGTAGAGCACGTGGTCGTCGCCTTCCGGTCCCTTGAGCAGATGGAAGTCCACGAAGCCGGGCACTTCGGACAGATAGGTGTCGCGCTCGCGCCACACCTTCTCGAAACCGGCTTCGAAGCCCTTGGCGATCTGAAATCGATTCATTGCGATGAACATGGATGCTGTACTCCTCAATCTTCAACAGCGGTGCCGAGCGCCCCGTGCCGAAGCGCCCGGCCCGTTGTCTTCACTATCCGCCCAGACTGTGCCTGAACTCGATGCCGAAGCGGCGCGGCTCGCCCCAGTACTTGGTGTTGGTGCCTGCCGGCGAGGCGCCGCCGGTCAGGTCAATGGCACTGCCATAGTATTCCCGGTCGAGCAGGTTGGAACCCCAGAGCGCTATCGAGGTCTGGCCGTTCGGCAGCGTCCAGACGACCCGTCCGTCGAGCAGGCCGTACTTGCCTTGGCGGGACGAGCGTTGGGTCTCCAGCGTGTTGTACGTGCGTGTGCGGAAGGCCCAGCCGAGTTGCGCGTTCAGGGTGCCCCCGTTGCCCAGCGCTCGATGGTTGCCGACTGCGATGCTGTAGGTCACAGGCGATTGGCGCACCACCTCAGTATGCGACAGGTCCCGAGTGACGATGACTTCCAAGCCGGTGACTGGATCGGTCAAATTGTCCTGGACGTTGAATTCATCGTATTCGCCTTCAAGGATTCCGAACGAGCCGAGCGCATAGAACCCAGCCGGAAGCTCCGCCCGCAATTCGCCTTCGAAACCGTAGAGCGTGGCCTCTTGGGCGTTGATCAAGTCGGCCGTGGGTTGCCCGTCCACCGTCCGGCCCACTGTGATCTGCTGGTTCTCGTAAGTGTTGTGAAATGCGGTCAGGTTCATGAGCAGCCGACCGTCCATGAGCACGGACTTTAAGCCCGCTTCCCAATTGCCGGACAGCTCAGGTTCGAAAGGCCGCATGCGCACGTCCTGGTTGAAGCCGCCGCTGGAGTAGCCCCGGCTCCAGCCGCCGTAGATCATCACGTTGTCGTTGATGTTGTAGCTCAGGATTGCGCGGGGCGTCGTCTCGCTGAACTTCTGCTCGACGTAGCAAGTGGTGCCGTTCACTGGTGGCGGGGTTCCCGGCGGGCACGCCAAGGTCGGGTCGGGCAGGCCGATGAGGAGCGTCTCCGTGCGCGTGAACTCGCGTTTGTCCCATGTGTGCCGCACACCCGCAGTCAGCGCAAAACGGTCCATGAATCGCCAAGTGATCTCCCCGAAAAGCGCTTCGGATGAATTGGTCGCATCAAAGATCTGATGGCGGCTGCCACCGATCTGGAAAAGCTGCTGGGCAACGATGCCGAAGGGCACCCCGGCCAATGGGGCCAAGGGCGTGCCTGGTATCAAGGGAAAGGGGAAGCAGGAAATCGGTGACGAGGCGCAATCGGGCAGTTGAACGCCGCGAAACAGCGGCACGTCCAAATTGTTGTCCGCGTCCTCCTCGAACAGGTAGCCGCCGACGGTCCAATCGACGGCATCATTGAACGCCACGCCGGAAAGGCGCAACTCTTGGCTCCGCTGTTCGGCCTTGTTGTCGTCAACGCCGATGACCTCCAGATACGACGCCGTGCCGACGTTATCCGACGCCCAACCCCAAGAGGCGTTGAAGTCCTTCAGGTCGCGGTAGGAGGAGATGGATGACAGGGTGGCGAAGCCCAGATCGATCTCCAAGTTCAAGGCCAAGCTCAGGGCATCCACGTTGTTTTCAGCGGCGTCGTTCTCGCCGGATTCATAGGGCTTGGTGGCGTTGCAGGTGTCCTTGATCTCGTCGTAAACCCCCAACCAGTACGCAGCGCTTTGCAGGCTGAGGAACGGCGCTTCCGCACCGTTGTCCGGACCGCCCCATTCGCAACTGCCGAGACCCGCGTTCTCCCTGACGCGCTGCATGTCCACAATCAGATCGCCCAAGAAGCGGTCGTTGGGCTGCCAGCGCAGCGACAGCCGTGCCATCTGCGAGTTTTCATCGTTCCAATCCTCGCCGGTGCCCGTGTTCTTGACGTAACCATCGGACTCCCGGTGCTGGACAGCCAACCGGGCGGCGAAAGTGTCGCTCAGGGGGATGTTGAGCATGGCTTCGCCGGTCAGGATGCCGTCGTTGCCGACCCCGACGCCCACGGAGTAGTCAAACTCCTCCTCGGGGCGATTGCTGATGACATGGATGAGGCCAGCCGTTGTGTTGCGACCAAACAGCGTGCCTTGGGGACCGCGCAGGACCTCGACGCGATCGACATCCAGAAAATCGAACACGGCCCCTTGGGAGCGGCCTATGTAAACGCCATCGACATAGATGCCGATCTTCGGATCTTGGGTAGGCGCCCAGTTCACTTGCCCAATCCCGCGAAGAAACACCTGGGCCGTGTTCCTTGCGGAGGCTGCCTGCTGGAAATCCAGGTTCGGGGTGATGCGCATCAGGTCGCGCACTTCGTCCGCAGCCCGGTCCTTGAGGTCTTGGCCCGACAGGGCGGTTACCGGAATGGGCACCTCCTGAACGTTCTCCTCTCGGCGGCGGGCGGTGACCAAGAGTTCCTCAATGACCCCTGACGCAGACTCGGCACCCGCTCCGCCGCCTGCGTCCTGAGCGACCGCGGACCAGGCAATCAAGGGCAAAACACAGGTCAGGCCACGCAGCAATTGACCGCTTAGGTTGCTCATCTCTCCACTCCATTGGTTGGTTTCGCCGTTGTACCAGCAAGTCAACTGGTATTGCAATCTCGACGACCCGAACCAAGGCAGTGATCCGCGGGATGGCCGCTTCGACAGGCTCAGGGCGTCAGGCGAAGGCCTTGGGCAATGTCGCTTGCCAGCCCAATCAGTGGAGTTGGGTAGATGCCGAGCGCCAGCACCACAAGGCCAAGCACGGCGGCGGTGGCCACGCCCGCGAAGGAGGCGGGGATGGCGGGAGTTTCAGCGCCGCGCACGGTCATGGCGAAGACGATCTTCAGGTAGTAGTAGATGGAGATGGCGCTGCCGACGATCATGGCCCAGAGCAGGCCCCAGAGGGTGCCTTCGACGCCTGCGGCGAACAGGTAGAACTTGGCGATGAATCCAGCCGTTAGGGGAATGCCGGCCAAGGAAAGCAGGGCCGCGGTCAAAACCGATGCCAGCACCGGGTGCCGCCAGAAGAGGCCTGAATACTCATCGATCTGATCGCGCTCGCCGTCGGTCGCCGAGCTCAGTTCGCTCACGACCGCAAAGGTGGCCAAGGTCATGGCCAAGTAGCCAGCCAAGAAGACCAGTGCCGTCTCCACGGCCATCGTGCCGCTCGGCAGTTGATTGAGAACCAGCAAGGCTATCATCAGATAGCCTACATGGGCGATTGACGAATAGGCTAGAAGGCGCTTGATACTGTCCTGAAGCAGGGCAAGGACGTTGCCAATCACCATGGACAGCACCGCGATGATGGCCAACACCAAGCCGATGGACAGCTCCTCCACGCTGTTGAACTCCATCAGCCGGGCATCAAGGGTGAAGCGCAGCAACACGGCGAACACCGCCGCCTTGGACACCGTGGCCAGGTAGCCGGTCACCGGCGCCGGAGCGCCTTGGTAAACGTCCGGCGTCCACATGTGGAACGGGATCAACGACAGCTTGAAGGCGATGCCGATGATGAACAGAACCTGTCCCGCCACCAGCCAAAGGTCCGCTCGTCCGTCCGGTGCCTGCACTGCCGCGCCGACCGCGTGGAAAGTGGTGGAAGATCCAGTCAATTCGGCAAAGCCCAGCGCACCGGTCGCGTGGTAGATGAGCGCCATGCCGAACAGCATGATGGTGGAGCCGACGCCGGACAACACCAAGTACTTCAATGCCGCTTCCAACGGCGGGTGGTCCTCTTCGGGATACGCCACCATCGCGTACAGCGAAATGGAAAGGATCTCCAACCCGAGAAGCAGCGCCGCAAAGTGCTGGGCGCTGGCCAGCGTCATGGCGCCCAAGGTGGCCGACAGCAAGAGCACGTAAAACTCCTCCGGCCGTCCCGCCCGGCCTTGGAGATAGCGGTGCGCCAAGAGGGCAGTGACTGCGCCGATGAGAATGAACAGGCCGTTGAAGAAGGCGGCGTAGGCATCCA
>JAPPIX010000349.1 GCA_028820495.1 Gammaproteobacteria bacterium | reverse complement strand
ACAAGGCGGAGCAACGCAGCCGGGGGCCAAAAGGGCCACGAATAATCACACTTATCTGCGGGACAGCACACTAACCCGCGCCAAGGAGACGCAAAGTGCCCGCAACGTCCATGGACGAACTGGTTTCGCTGTGCAAGCGTCGCGGCTTCGTGTTCCCGTCGAGCGACATCTACGGCGGGTTGCAGGGGCTCTACGACTACGGGCCGCTGGGCGTCGAGTTGAAGAACAACCTCAAGGCCGCTTGGTGGCGGGCGATGGTCTATGAGCGCGATGACGTCGAGGGCTTGGACGCGGCATTGCTCACCCATCGCCAAGTGCTGCATTACTCAGGCCACGAACAGACGTTCACCGATCCGCTGGTTGACTGCCGACAGTGCAAAAGCCGATGGCGGGCCGACCAAATCGGCGACGCCTGTCCGGCCTGCGGCGCCAAGGACCTGACCGAGCCGCGCCCGTTCAACCTGATGTTCAAGACCAACGTGGGGCCGATTGATGACGGGGCGGCCTTTGCCTACCTGCGCCCGGAAACCGCCCAAGGCATCTTCACCAACTTCAAGAACGTGGTGGACGCCACTTCGCGCCGCCTCCCTTTCGGCATCGCCCAGATCGGCAAGGCGTTCCGCAACGAAATCACGCCGCGCAACTTTGTCTTCCGCACCCGCGAGTTCGAGCAGATGGAGCTGGAGTTCTTTGTTGCGCCGGGGGAGGACGAGGCATGGCATCGGCGCTGGCTGGAAGCGCGGCTCGACTGGTGGGAAGCCCAGGGGGTGCCACGCTCGACCGTTTCGGTTTACGAGGTGCCCGCAAGTGAGTTGGCGCACTACTCCAAGGCCACCTTTGACTTGATGTACCGCTTTCCCCATGGGGAGGACGAGTTGGAGGGCATCGCCAACCGCACCGACTTCGATTTGGGCGTCCATTCGAAGAATTCCGCCGAGCTGGACCTCACCGCCCAAGTGACCGAGAACACCGAATCCACCGCCCGCTTGGCCATCCAGGATACGGCCACCGGCGAGTGGCGGGTGCCGTTCGTCATCGAGCCCTCGGCGGGGGTGGACCGGGGCGTGCTGGCAGTCATCAACGAAGCGTTCGCACAGGAGGAACTGCCCAACGGCAGCCAGCGCACGGTGCTGCGCTTGAAGCCGCACCTAGCGCCCATCAAGGCTGCGGTGCTGCCGTTGAAGCGCAACCACGAGGGCATCGTCGCCAAGGCCCGCGCCATCAAGCGCCAGCTTCAGAGCCTGGGGTTGGGGCGCATCCTCTATGAACACACGGGCAACATCGGCAAGGGCTACCGCCGCCACGATGAGGTCGGCACCCCGATGTGCGTCACCGTGGACTTCCAGACCCTGGAGGGGGACGACACCGTGACCGTGCGCGACCGCGACAGCATGGCCCAGGTCCGGGTGCCCGTTCAGGAACTGGAATCCCATGTGCGCGGCGCGCTTGCCGATGGTTGATCGCCGTTCCCCCGCAGCGCGGCGGGCGGTGGTTTCCACCATCGGCCGCGACCGCCCGGGCATCATCAACGAGCTTTCCGAACTGGCCGCCGAACTCGATCTCAACATCGACGACAGCCGCATGACCGGTCTCGGCGAGGAGTTCGCCGTGCTGATGTCCCTTACCGGCAGCGAAAGCGATCTCGCCGCCTTTGAAGCCCGGCTGAAGGCGCTCGCTGAGTCCAAGGGCTTCAGCACCCTGTTCCGTCTCACCGGCGAGCGCGAGCCGGTGGCGGCGGCGCTTCCCTACCGGGTCAACCTGTCCGCCATGGACCACCCCGGGATCGTGTATCGAGTCACCGGCTTCTTCGCTAGCCGCCGCATCAACATCCAGGATCTGCAAACCGGCACCCAGCGCGCCCCGCACACCGGAACGCCGCTGTTCAGCGTCGCCATGACCATTGAAGTCCCCTCAACGGTGAAGATTCGGGCGCTGAAAGACGCCTTTGAGCGGTTCTGCTCCGAAGAGGATCTGGACGGCGAGATTTCAGCGGTGCTTTAGCGGTTTTGCCGGGCTGATTTCCTACAAGCATTGCAGAGATATCCACTAGGTACGGCACGATGCGCTTCTTAGACTGGCCCCATGAAGTTGCTCTTGGGACAGGCGAAAACACCGCTCGGAACGATGCGGGGACGGCAGGGGTAGTGCTGCATGGCCAGCCGGCGCATCGTGATCACCATCGACGGGCAGGCGCACGATGTCCTCAAAAGCTATGCCGCCCGTCGCAACACCACCATTGGCGGCTTGGTGAGAGCCTACCTGATGCGCATTGCCGAAGCGGAGCAACGGGCGCTTGAGGCGCGGGAGCGCATTCGGGCGATGAATCGAAAGCCGCAAAACGACGATCCGAATCCATGATCGAACCGCTTGAAGCCTTGCAACGCCTACGCGCAGGCAATGCCCGCTTCGTCGCTGGCATACCGCATCCGTCGCCTCGAAGCCGAATGGAGGCCCTAGGTCCCCAACACCCATTCGCCGCAGTGCTCGGCTGCGCCGACTCGCGCTGCCCAGTGGAGGCCATCTTCGACCAGGGCTTCGGCGAGCTGTTCGTGGTGCGGGTGGCTGGCAACGTGGCGGACGCTGCCCAAATCGGGAGCCTTGAATTTGCCGTGGAGGCACTCGGCGTCCGGCTCATCCTCGTGCTCGGTCACCAAAACTGCGGTGCCGTGCAGGCAGCCCTGCAGCGGCCCGACGGCCTGCCGCCCGCCTTGGACGGCATCATCGACGCCATTGAACCGGCCATCGGCGACCTCCTGCCGGTGGCTGAAACCGAGCCTTTCAAAGCCATTTTGGAGAGGGCTGTTTCGGCCAACGCCCGCCACGCGGCCGAAGCGCTGCGCTCAGGCTCCGCCTTGATCGGGCGCAAAGTGGCGAGTGGCCAGGTGGCCATCGCCAGCGCCGTTTACGCCTTCGACACGGGCATCGTCACCTTTCTCGACCAACGAGGTGAGTAGCCCAGTTCAGCGCTTGCGCCGCAGCGTCACCACGTTGCTGGCCTTGATGGCGTCCTGCTTGAGGGCGAAGGCCACCTCCCAAGTGAGCGTTCGGTCCCGCTCGCGCAGGAAGCCTCGAAATCCATAGCCCCTGGCGACCTCGAACAGCGCGAAGGTGGCGTGCAGGGCGCCGTCGGCCTGCCATAGAAGGCCCAGGTTGGGAGCGCTTTCCAACTTGGCGACGCCATCCAGGCGGACGCCACCGATACGGGCATCAATGACGTAGGTGCCCACCTCGTCCGGCGCCACGCGGATGGACAGCGGGTTCGACGGTGCCTGCTGGAACTCCAAGGCGCCGGTCAAGGTCAGCCCGCTGCTGTCCTGCTCGATGGTCAGGTCGCACTCGAGAGGCTCGCCGAGGCTCGCTCCCTCCACCAGGAGGCTGCCGCGCCCCAACCAATGTCCGGCCTGCAGCAGCATCAACAGAAGCTGCTAGGAAGCATGCTTGCCCACTTGCCAGTCGATGCCGCCGAGGGCCGTGGCGGCAAAATCCCTTGGCATCGCTTCAAGCTCGGTGGCGAGGGTGTCGTTCCAGCGGTTGAGGAAACCGAACAGGGCGATGACGCCGGTGATCTGCACGATCTGCCGATCCGTGAAGTGCTCGCGCAGCCGCTCGAAGTGCCCCGGACCGCTTTCGTTGGGCACCGACCCGGCCGCGAAGGCCAAGGCCAGCGCGGCTCGCTCCGCTTCACTGAACAAAGGGCTTTCCTCGTAGGTGAGGATGGCGTCGAACTTTGCCGCATCCTGCCCAACCCGATGGGCGCTGTGCGACGTGTGCGCTTGGCAGTACCGGCAACCGGCGGCGAGGCTGGTGGCAAAGGCGATCAGCTGCACCAGGCCCGGCGGCAGGTTTTGCGCCGCGTCCTCCGGCTCGGGTATCCGGTCCGCCAATCCGGCCATGAGCGCCTTCAAGTCGCCGCCGAAGATCACGTTCGCCAAGCTGGCAAACGCGAACGGCAACTGCGGCATGTGGGCCATGGTCCGCATGCTGTTGGGCACGAAGCCCATGGCGGCTTCAGCGGCTTGGAAGACCGGCTGCAAGCCGGGCACTTCGCCGGGCGGCCGCGGTTTGACGTGGCTCATGAAGACTCTCCAAGGGACTGGGGCGAGCGCACACTGTTTCCCAACGCGCCCGGTTTTGCAACCGCGAATCCTCGGTCTCAAACGGGGGCGATCTCGCCGGTCACAATCCAAAGCGGGTCGGCGTTCGGTGGCGAGCGGTCCACGAAGGCCACTTTCTCAAACCCGCCACGAACCAGGTAAGTGCCGACCAATCGCACGCGCTCGGCCGGGGGCAACTGATGAAACGCTCGAATCGCCTTGGTGGGAAACAGGCGGTGCGACATGGCGATGGCCAGACACCCGCCTGGACGAAGCGTCTCCGCGACGGAGCGCATCGTCTCAACGGGGCGCGTCAGGTACTGAATGGATACGGCGATGGTCGCCCGGTCGAAGCTCGATGCCGGATACGGCAGTTCCGGAAGCGCGTTCAGGTCGTGGACGCAACGTTCGGTCAGGCGCTCATTGGCAGCCAGTTCCGCGGCATTCATGCCCAATCCGGCGACCCTTCCCAGGCTGATCTCCGGCGGATAGTGCGAAACCCATGACGACATCAGGTCAAGCACATCCGCATCCGGGAACAGGAATTCCCCGTACCATGCCGTCAGCGCCTCGATCGTGGCCTCATCGATGTGCTGCACGAAGCGCGGCTCCCAGTAGAACTCGCTGTCCGGAGCCGTATCGATCCGATCAAAGAAACTGGGCGGGAAGTCCGTCATGGCCGACACGCCCGACTGCGCCGTGGGTTCAGGATGTGGCCGCCTGCCGCAACTCGTCCCGGAACTCGGGCGCGGCAATGGCGATGAGCGCTTCGGCGCGGGCGGCGAGCGGCAGGTCCTTCAGCCGCGCCGCGCCGTATTCGGTCACGACGATGTCCACATCCGTGCGCAGCGCGGTCACCACTTCCACGCGGGGCACGATGCGCGAGGCCGCGCCACCGCGGGCGGTGGCCGTCATGGCGATGATGGATCGGCCACCAGGACTGAACTTGGCGGCCCGCATGAAATCGACGGAGCCGCCGGTGCCGGAAATCTGCCGCCCGCCCACCATCTCCGCGTTGACCTGCCCCATCAGGTCCACCTCCACCGCCGAGTTGATGGAGACGAAGCCCGGCAACTGGCGGATCACGCTCGCTTCGTGAGTGTGGTTGGCGCCCTTGAAGACCACCTCCGGCGCGTCGGCCAGCCAGTCGATGAGCGCCGACGAACCCAACGCCATGCCAGTGACGTGGTGGCTGCGGTCGATGGGCTTGTTGGCGCCCGTGACCGTTCCTTGGCGGATGAGGGCCATGCCGCCGTCGTCGAGCAGGCCGCCGTGCAGGCCGAGATCGTTCTTGTCCTTAAGGCTCGTCAGTATCGCCGCCGGAATCGCGCCGATGCCGGTCTGGATGCAGTCACCGTCGCGGATCAGCGCTGCCACCTGCTGGCCGATGGCGGCGGCTGTTTCGTCGATGCGCGGGGCGGGCATTTCGAACAGCGGCCGGTGCGTGTCGAGCACGACATCCAGACGGGCCTCATCGACCGGCGGACAGCCTGCGGGCGCCGTAAACGCGGCGTTGCATTCGGCGAGCACGAATTGCGCGCTGGCCAGCGCCGCGGCGGCGAAATCGACGTTGGGGCCCAAGCGCAGCCTTCCGCGCCGGTCTCGGGCCACTTGGATGAGCGCCACGTCGATGCCCTGTTCAAGGTAGTCGTGCAACGCGCGCATGCCCATGGGCAGGAAGTGCAGGCGCTTAGGGTCCGCGTTGCGCAGGTGGGGCGCCATGAACGGCGTGGTCATCTGGTAGCTGGGATGCCAGGCGGTGAAGTCCGTCTGGTTGAAGCCCGCCAACGGAAACTGAACGAAGTGCAGGCCCTCTGGCAGTGCGGCTGCGCGCAACGCTTCGAGCAACCCGGTGGGTTCGTTGCTCGAGCCTGCCACGAAGACGCGCTGACCGCCGGCCAAGCCGGAAAAGTCCATGTCCTTCAGACCCGCACCGACTGGCTCGCCTCTCAACGCCGCGCTTCGGCGGCCAAGGCATGCGCCTCCAGCCCTTCGCCGCGGGCCAGCACCGAGGCGGTTTGCGCCAGCGCCGATGCGCCCTCACTGGACAGGGCAATGACCGAACTGCGCTTCTGGAAATCGTCCACCCCCAATGGCGAGGCAAAGCGGGCGGTGCCGTAGGTGGGCAGCACATGGCTCGGCCCGGCCACGTAGTCGCCCATCACTTCCGGGGCGTGATGGCCCAGGAAGATCGCGCCGGCGTGGCGCACTTGATCGAGCAGCGGCTGCGGGTCGGCCACCGCCAGTTCGAGGTGTTCCGGGGCGGCATCGTTCGCCAAGGCCACCGCCTCAGCCAAGGAACGGGTGTGTATGAGGGCGCCCCGGTCGGCAAGGGAGCGGGCAATGATGTCCCGGCGGGCCATGCCGGGCAGAAGCGCTTCGATCCGCCCCGCAATTCGTTCCAAGTAAGTCTCGTCCGGACACAACAGAAGGCTTTGCGCCAAGGCGTCGTGCTCGGCTTGGGAAAAGAGGTCGTAAACCATCCAGTCCACCGGCGCCGTGCCGTCGGCGACGATGAGGATCTCGCTCGGCCCGGCGATCAGGTCGATGCCGGTCTGGCCAAACACCTGGCGCTTGGCCTCCGTCACCCAAGCGCCGCCGGGCCCGACGATCTTGTCCACGGGACGGATGGTCTCGGTGCCGAAGGCGAGCGCCGCCACCGCATGGGCACCGCCCACCGCATAGGCCTCCCCCACGCCGGCGCGGTGCAGCGCCGCCAGTGCCAGCGGGTTGGGCGCGCCGGCGCAAGGCATCACGGCGACGATGTCCGTCACGCCCGCTACGGCAGCGGGCAGCATGGTCATCAGCACGGTCGATGGATAGGCCGCTTGGCCGCCGGGCACGTAGACGCCGACCCGATCCAAGGGCGTCACCCGTTGGCCCAGTTCATTGCCGAGTTCGTCAGTGTAAGACCAGGAGGCCCTTAGCTGGGCCCGATGGTATCGCTCGATCCGCTGCGCCGCCTCCTCCAAGGCTCGGCGTTGGGCTCGGGGAAGCGACTCCCAAGCGTCGCTCAAGCCACCCCGGTCAAGGGCCAGGTCCGCCACGGCAGCGCAGTCCACGCCATCGAAGCGGTTGGCGCATTCCACCAAGGCGTCATCGCCGCGTTGCCGAATGGCGTCGATGATCTCCCGAACGCCACGCTCAACTTCCGCCACGCTCGCCATGCTGCCTGCGGACAGGGCGGCGAACTCCGTCTCAAACGTGGGCGAGCGCGTGTCGAGGCGGCGGATGGCCCGAGGCTCGTCGATGGAGCTTCCGGGAGAGTTCATTAGGAGACGCGCTGCACGTCCGCGCCCAGGGCCGAGAGCTTCTCTTCGATCATCTCGTAGCCGCGGTCAATGTGGTAGATGCGGTCGATCAGCGTCTCTCCTTCGGCCACCAAGCCCGCCACGACCAAGCTGAAGGATGCCCGCAGATCGGTGGCCATCACCCGCGCCGCCTTCAACGACTCAACGCCGTTGACCAAGGCTTGGGACGGACCCAACAACCGAATGTCGGCGCCCAGGCGGTTGATTTCCTGGGCGTGCATGAAGCGGTTCTCGAAGATGGTCTCGGTGATGCGGCAACTGCCTTCGGCGACGGCGTTCATGGCCATGAACTGGGCCTGCATGTCAGTCGGAAAGCCGGGATAGGGGCGGGTTTCGATGTCCACGGCGTGGGGCCTTCCGGGCATGTTCAATGCAATCCAGTCCTCACCCGTCTCGATATCGGCGCCGGCTGCCCGCAGCCGCTCCAGCACGGCGCTAAGCGCCCCGGGGTCGATGTCCCGCAGCCGCACCCGGCCTCGGGTGGCGGCGGCGGCAATGAGGTAGGTGCCTGCCTCCACCCGGTCGGCCATGACCGCGTGCTTCGCACCATGCAGCGCCGGCACGCCGGCAATGCGCAACCTGGCGGTGCCGTGGCCGGAAACCCGCGCGCCCATGGCGTTCAGGCAATTGCCCAGATCGACGATTTCCGGCTCCCGGGCAGCGCCGCTTATGATGGTCTCGCCATCCGCCAAGGCGGCTGCCATCATCAGGTTTTCAGTGCCGCCGACGGTGGCCAAATCCAAGTTGATGCGGGCGCCCTTAAGTCCCTGCGGGGCCTTTGCCCGCACATAGCCATCGGCGACTTGGATGTCCGCGCCGAGGGCGGCGAAGCCCTTCAGGTGCTGATCCACCGGACGGGCGCCGATGGCGCAGCCGCCGGGTAGCGACACTTCAGCTTCGCCGAAGCGGGCCAGCAACGGCCCCATGACCAGGAAGGAGGCCCGCATGGTCTTCACCAGTTCATAGGGCGCCTTTAGGCTGCGCAGATCGGCGGCGGTGACGGAGACCTGCGGGCTCTCGCCAACCGCCACATCGGCCCCTAGACGGCCGAGCAGCTTGACCATGGTCGTCACGTCATTCAGATGCGGCGCGTTGGCGACGGTGACCGTCTCGCCGGTCAGCAGGGTGGCCGCGAGAATGGGCAGGGCGGCATTCTTGGCCCCCGACACCCTGAGCGATCCTTCGAGGCGTCGCCCGCCGTTGATGAGCAGTTTGTCCATCGACGCAAGTGCCTCGTCAAGCGTCATACGTCGCATCAGAGCGACGGCGGCGCGTCAGCGCGAGGCGCGGCCCGCAGGGAATGCCTGGCCGCATTGCCAAGGGCTGCAACGAAGCGATGGCGCGCCGCCGCCGCTCCCGAAGGGCGTCCGCCCCTTGGCCCGTGGCCGCGTTGCGCCCCTTGCCAATGGGACTGGCCATTACCTGCGGGCCGCGCCTTGCCACGAACCAAGGGGCGAACGCTGATGCGATGTATGACACCTGACGAGGCACTAGGCAGGAACGTTCGCCTTGATGGTGACCGCGTGCAGCGACCCCTCGGCGATCAGGTCCTCCACGCAGCGGTAAACCGCCTGATGGCGCTGCACCCGGCTTAAGCCTTCGAAGGCTTGGCTTGCCACCTCGATGAGGGCGCGGTTGCCCTCAACAGCGACTTCGACTGCGCAGCCCGGCAAGGCCTTGCTGACTCGTTCGGCGATTTCTTGCTTCATTGTCGGCCTTGGGGTTCCCTTTTTGGACATCGGCGCATCGGGCAAGGCTACAGTTTGATTCTCAAAAAGGCTATCGGTACAGTCGGTTGAGGGCTTGCGGGCCTTTAATCACAGCGATCTAATCACAACCATCGGGCAGTCATGTACGAGTTGATGCGCCCTTGGCTCTTCGCGCTCGATGCGGAGCGCTCCCACGTTTTGGGCATGAACGCGCTCGCCGCGTTGGGCGCCCTGCCCGGGCCGCTGCAGCCAGCACCCGGGACTTCGCGAACGGTGATGGGCATTCAGTTTCCCAACGTGGTCGGCGTGGCGGCGGGCCTGGACAAGGACGCCATCGCTGTCGAAGGGTTGGCGCGGCTCGGCTTTGGACACATCGAAGTGGGCACGGTGACGCCACGGCCGCAGCCCGGCAATCCGAAGCCACGTCTCTTTCGGCTGCCGGAGGCTTCGGCACTGGTCAATCGCATGGGCTTCAACAACGACGGCGCTCGCACCGTCGCCGCTCGGCTCAAGCGTCTTAGGGGTCGTGGCGGCCGCTTGGCTGCGCCGCTGGGGGTCAACATCGGCAAGAACAAGGACACCCCCATCGAGCGGGCAGTGGACGATTACCTGGCCTGCATGGACGTGCTCCACGATAGCGCCGACTACTTGACGGTGAACCTCTCATCGCCGAACACGCCGGGGCTGCGCGACCTGCAGTTCGGCGAGCCGCTCAGGGCCTTGCTGGGCGCCTTGAAGGCTCGGCAGGCGCAACTTCAGTCCCGCAGCGGCCGCCAGGTCCCACTGTGCATCAAGCTCGCCCCGGACTTGGCCGACGCCGACGTCGCGGCCGTCGCCGACGCGCTGCTCGAGTTCGAAATCGAGGGCGTCATCGCGGGCAACACCACCGTCACTCGTCCCCAAGTGACCAACGTCCGCCACGCCGACGAAGCAGGCGGCCTCAGCGGCGCACCCTTGGCCCCCTTGGCCCGCCAGTTGGTCGCCCGGCTGCGGGAACGGCTGGCAGGGCGCGTGGCGATCATCGGCGTGGGCGGCATTCATTCGGCTGCCGATGCCCAGGCCATGCTCGACGCCGGGGCCG
>JAPPIX010000034.1 GCA_028820495.1 Gammaproteobacteria bacterium | reverse complement strand
AGCGCGTCGAGCGCCTCGCGCAGGCGCACTCGGGTGATGTCGGCGCCGAGAAAGGCCATGGATTCGAACAGCGGCAGGGCCACCGCCCGCCCGCTGATGGCGATGAACAGGGGCGCCAGAAAGTCCCGCAGGCTTAAGCCCATGCGCTCGGCGTTGGCCTTGCACAGGGCGAGCAGTTCGTCCTGGCGCCACTCGGTCAGGGCATCGCAGGCTTGGGCGGTGCGGAAGAGCACTTCCACGACTTGCTCCCGGTTGAGCTTGTTATGCGTGAAGTCCTGCTCGCTTAGGGGCCGCCGGTCGCCGAGCAGGTAATCCACTTGGGCGGCGATGTCGGCGAAACGCTCGGTGCGTGTCTGAATGAGGGGCGTGAGCGGTGCCAAGCGCTGGCGGTTGAGCGCCCAATCCTCGAGCCGGTCCATGAAGGAGTCGGCGTCGAGCCCGCGGACGTGCTGCCCATTGAGCCAATTCAGCTTCTCGAAGTCGAAGATTGGTCCGCCGAGGGAGATGCGGTCCAAGGAAAAGGCCTGCAGGAACTCCGCCTTGGAGAAGATCTCCCGTTCGTCGGGCATCGAAAAGCCCATCAGGGCCAAGTAGTTGGTGAGCCCTTCGGGCAGGTATCCCACGTCGCGAAAGTAGTCGATGCTGGTCGGATTGCGGCGCTTGGACAGCTTGCTTTGGTCGGAATTGCGCAACAAGGGCAAATGGGCGAGGGTTGGCATCGGCCAGCCGAAGTAGTCAAACAGCAGCTTGTGCTTGGGGGTGGAGTTGATCCATTCCTCCCCGCGCAGGATGTGGGTGATGCCCATCAGATGGTCATCGACCACCACCGCGAGGTGATAGGTGGGAAAGCCGTCCGCCTTCAGCAGCACCTGCATGTCGATCTGGCTGCATGGAATTGTGATTTCGCCCCGCAGCTCATCCCGAAAGCGGCATTCCCCGCTGTCAGGCACCCGCATGCGGACCACCGAAGTCTCCCCCGCGGCCTGCTTGGCAGAGACATCGGCTGCGGTGAGGTTCAGGCAGCGGCCGTCATAACCCACCGGGGCGCCCGCCGCCCGCTGTTCGGCGCGCATGGTGGCCAAGCGCTCGGCCGTGCAGAAGCAATGGAAGGCCTGGCCTTGGTCGATCAGTTGCTGGGCGTGCCGCTGGTAGATTGCGGTGCGTTCGCTCTGTCGGTAGGGGCCGTGGGGGCCGCCGATGTCGGGCCCCTCGTCCCAAGGAAGATCCAACCAATTCAGCGCCGCCAGAATGTGTGCCTCGGAGGCTTCGCTGCTGCGCGCTTGGTCCGTATCCTCGATGCGCAGCACGAACTCGCCACCTTGGCTCTTGGCGAAGGCCCAGTTGAACAGCGCCATGTAGGCGGTGCCGACGTGGGGATCACCCGTCGGCGATGGGGCGACCCGGGTGCGTATGCTCACCGGCACCGACCCGAACGCTGGCGGCCCGCAGCCCGCTAGGCTGGGATGGCCGCTGGCGGCATGATGGACCGCTCTCGGCTGCTGTCGCGCCCGACCGTGCAGATCTCCCAGGCATCATCGCAGCGCAACAACGCTCGGGCCAGCTTGTTGTTCAGCGCGTGGCCGGACATGTGGCCGCTGAATGCGCCCAGGATTGGACGCCCGAGCAGGTAGAGGTCACCGATGGCGTCGAGCACCTTGTGCTTGACGAATTCGTCGCGATAGCGCAGCCCGCTGCCATTCATCACGGTGAAGTCGCCGATGCCCACCGCGTTCTCCAAGCTGGAACCCAAGCACTTGTTGATCGCCTGGGCTTGGCTGAGCTCGCTGAGCAGGCCGAACGAACGGGCGCGGCTGACCTCCTCGACGTAGGACACCCGGGAGAAGTCCAGGCAGGCCTGCTTGGGAAAGCGGTTGTAAACCGGGTGGTCGGCCACGAAGGTGTAGGAGGCCTTGAAGCCCGGGTGGGGGCTGAGCGCCGCGAAGGCTTCCCCTTGGGTGACGCGAACCTCCCGCTTGATGCGGATGAACTCCTTGACCGCGTCCTGCTCCACGAGGCCCACCGAGCCGATCAAGTTGACGAACGGCGCCGCGCTGCCGTCCATGATCGGCACTTCCTCGGCATTGAGCTCGACGATCAGGTTGTCCACGCCAAGGCCCCAGAGCGCCGACAGCAGATGCTCCACGGTCGAAACCTGCACGCCGCCATCGGCAATGCTGGTGGCCAGCGTTGTGTCGGAGACGTTCTGCGCGCAAGCGCGAACGCCGCCTCGCCCCGGCAGGTCGGTGCGGACAAAGTGGACGCCTGTATTCTCCCCGGCAGGGCGTAAGGTCATGCGTACCTTTTGTCCTGAATGCACGCCAATGCCGATGGCGTACACAGGTTGTTTGATCGTGCGCTGTGGAATCATGTGATTTTTCCCAAAGCCCGTAAACGAGGCCGGGAGCGACTATACCCTACCGTGACCATAAAATGAAGGAAAAGTGGAGGAAAAAAGGAAAAATGCGAATGCTTGCCGATGTGTCGAGAATTGGAGAATTTATTATTGTTTTTCAATTAGTTACTTTGCCCAACCGGTCTAGAACGCAAGCCACTGATACACAATGATACAAATTCATCCTGCCGACAGCGCCTGTTTGGCGCCGGCCTAGGCCGACCGGCTCTGGCTGGATCTCAAGTCCAGTACAATACCGCGCATCATGGTTGATGTGCAACAAGGAACACAGCAAAGCACCGGGCCTCCGGGACCGGTGAAGCGGCTTGCGGTAGCGCCGATGATGGCTTGCACCGACACCCATTGCCGCACGCTGCATCGCTTATTCAGCCCCAACGCCCTGTTGTTCACCGAAATGGTCACCGCAGGGGCCGTGGTTTATGGTCCCCGCCAGCGCCTGCTGCGCTTCCAGCCCGCCGAGGCCCCGGTGGCCTGCCAACTGGGCGGCAGCGAACCGGGCCTGCTGGCTGAGGCGGCGCAAGCCGCGGCTGGCGCTGGCTTTGCGGAGATCAATCTCAACGTGGGTTGCCCTTCGCCGCGGGTGCGCCGAGGCGCCTTCGGCGCGGCGCTGATGGCCGAGCCTAGGCGCGTGGCGGACTGCGTGGCGGCCATGGCCGCCGACGTTGAGGTGCCGGTTACGGTCAAGTGCCGGCTTGGTTTGTCCTGCGAGGGGCGAACCCCTCGCGCTCCCCAAGCTGAAGCTCTTTCATGCGAGGGGCGGACCCCTCGCGCACCCCAAGCTGAAGGCTCTCATGGCCGGGATTCCGATGCGTTTCTCGATGAATTCATCGCCGCGGTTTCCGATGCGGGTTGCCGAACCGTTTACGTTCACGCCCGAATAGCCGTTTTGGATGGATTGAACCCGGCCCAGAACCGCAGCATCCCGCCCTTGCAGCCGGAGCGCGTGCATGCCCTCAAGGAGCGCTTCCCCGAGTTGCGCATCATCGCCAATGGCGGCATCGACACGCTCGCGGGCGCTGCTGCGTACTTGGCGCGCGTCGATGGCGTCATGATTGGCCGTGCGGCCTGGCGAGAGCCCCGCTTCCTGAACCGCTTGGACAGCATGATGTTTGGCACTCCAATGGTTTCGGAGCGCGATGCGTTGGACGCCTATCTCGGCCACGTGCGCAGTCAACTGGCCGAAGGGGAGCGGCTCGCCGACTTGGTGCGGCCCATCCTCGGCTTGTTCAAGGGGCAGCCGGGCGCGCGGCGGTATCGGCAGCGGCTTTCCTGCCCCAAGGCCTTGCGCAGCAACCGTATCGCCGTGGTGCAGGACGCCATCGACCAAGTGGGGTTCAGTGGGGAAGCCTTTAGCTCGTCCCAGTGTGGCACGCCGCGGATGCCGAAGGAACAAACGGGCTGCGACGCCGCCGTCTCCGACTGTTTGATGAAAGCGCCCCGAGACCTGGCTCCGCGAACGATCGAGAAACAAAGGGCGGCCTGATGCTGGCTCGCTTGCTGGAGCGCATTCAAACGCCGGCCACTGACGACAGCCCACAGACCACTGTTGAGTTGGCGGCGGCGGTGCTGTTGGTTGAGGTGGCCTGGGCCGATCATCACGTTGCTGATGCCGAACTGAGGGCAATTGAACGGTCCCTTAAGGCGGTGCTTCAAATCAGCGGCGAAGACCTGCGCGCCTTGATCGACGAGTCCCGCAAGGCGCAACGGGAAAGCGTGGGCCTGCATCGATTCACGAGGGCCATCGTGGACGCTTGGAGCGCGGAGCAGCGATTCGAGCTGTTGGTGCAGTTGTGGCGCTTGGCATACTGCGACGCCGGCCTCGACAAGTACGAGGAGGCAACCGTCCGCAAGATCGCCGACCTGCTCTACGTGGACCACCCCCGGTTCATCGCCGCCAAGCTCAAAGCGAAGCAGCTTGTGGCGGTGAGTTAGAACCCGCCTCCACATCCTCCTCCAGGACGGCCATCAGATCCTTGAAGGTATCCTCGTTGCGGGCGTTCATCGACATCAGGGTGCGGTGGGCATCGATGATTTGGCTGCGCAGCACGTCCTCCCGGGTGTGGGCGAGGCGCGGCAACTCGGTGAGTTGGGCGGTCTCGCTGAGCGGCGAATCAATGATGTGGAAGACGTCCTCGAAGCCCATGGTGAGCAGGATGCGGGTCACGTCGGGCCGGGTGGAGACCAAGGTGGGCACATAGTCGAAGCGGCGGCCCGCCTCGATTGAGAGCTTGGCCAGCAGGCCCAGCGAGGTGCTGTCGATGGCGTCGATTTCGGAAAGGTCCACCAGCACGGATTTAAACTCGGCGTCGCTGAACATGCGTTCCAGAAAGCCGTCGATGGCGCCGCTGATGTGGAGCCGGACATCGCCGATGAACTTCAGCTCATAGACGCCGTCGTAAGCAGCAGCCAGTATCTTCCCGGACATGTTAGTGTCCTGTCCCGCAAACAAGTGTGATTATGCGTGGCCGTTTCTGCCCCCGGCTGCGTTGCTCCTCCTTCTGTGGGGCCTGCCACAGGGCGTCGTCGCCCTTTCCGGCAACGGAAAGGCCCTTGCACGGGAACCCAAGCGGCCTAGCGCCTAAAACCCACTTGTTTGCGGGACAGGACACTAGGACTCCTTGGAAACCATCAGGCAGGTCACGTCGTCGGGGCCGTGGGCGTCGTCGCCGTCGGCCAGCTCCAGCGCCTGCCACAGGCCGCTCAAGGAATCGTTTTCCTCCACCGCCTTTAGCAACACTCGTTCCTTGGCCGCCAAGTCACCGTCCGGCAACAGGTTTAGCACGCCGTCGGTGAACGTCACCAGCCGGTCGCCGGCGGCGGGCTTGAGGGTAAGGATGTCGTAACTGACCGTGTCGAACAGGCCAATCGGCTTGCCGGTAAGCTCCAAAAAGCGGGCCTCGCCGCTGCCGACGAAGGCCATGGGCGGGTAGTGCCCCGCATTGGCGATGCGGATGCTGTCGTCCTTGAGGTCGCAGACGGCGATCAGGAGCGCCACGTGCTTGTCCATGTGCTGGTCGAGCAGTTCGTTGTTCAGCCACTCCAGGATCTGCCCTGGATTCTTCATCATGGACCGCCGGTACTCGCGTCTGAGCCGTCGGGAGAAATTCTTCAGCAGCACGGTGACGAAGGCCGACGACGCGCCATGGCCCGAGACGTCGGCGACGTAGAAGGCGAAGTAGCGTTCGCCGATGCGGAAGTAATCCACGAAGTCGCCGCTCAGAATGAGCGACGGCACGATGCGGTGGCGCAGCCGGTAGTGGTCTATGGCCATCGGGTTGGGCGGCAGCATGCCCAGTTGGACGTGCCGCCCGGCGCGCTGGTCGCGCTTGAGATCGCGCACGAACTGGTCGAGCCGGGTCTCCAACTGCCCGGCGACGGCCTTGAAGCGGCCGAGGACGATGGCTACGCGCTCCGCAAAGTCCGTCGCCTTGCCCGGCAGTTGCCAGACATCGGCGAGCCCTGCCTGCAGCGCCTTGAACAGCAGGTCAGGGGATAGCTCGCTGGACGCCAAGGCGACGGGAATGTAGCGGAACTGGCTGGCCAACTCCTCGGACCACTCGAAGCGGTCGCAAATGATGAGCTCGGGATGCGCATGGTCGCAGATGCGAACGGCTGCACTGAGGTTCGATGCGGACAGCAGCGGATACCCCAGTTCATTGAACTGATCCGCTAGGGAAGTTGCCGCCCCTGGATCAGTTTCGACTACCAGAAGGCTCATTTTCTTTCGGCAAGGCAAACAGTCACGCAGAAGCGTTAAGGAACTTTACTCCTATTGCACTGGCAATGACAAGGCAAACCCGCGCCCCCGGGTTCGCGAACGCTTGGCCGTTAGCGGAACCGTTTGACTTCCCTTGTGAGCGACGGCGTGTGGGGAACATGAGTTCTCCCTGCGGGTCTCCATCGCATGGAAGAACGGCGCTGTGCGCCGCCCTCGCTCCAACGCGGAACGTCCGCTACGGGCGGAATCCCGGAGCGAGGGCGTCCCGCCCTCGATTTGGCCGCGGGAATGCGCTCTCCCCCAGAAGGCCGCAAACAGAAGGCCGCAGACTTGAACTATGTGAGATCGACCCCGGGGCGCGGACGTGCGGGACTATTCGCCACACTTTGGTACTCTTAGTTCTTTCGGCTGGATGAGGAGGCGGGTGATGGCGCTCGAGGAAGCGATTGCCGACATTGTTGAGAAGCTGCGCGGCGGTGCATTTCCCAACGAGCAGTCGGTGTCCCAAGGCATTGTGCTGCGCATTTTGAGCGACCTGCACTGGGACGTGTTCGAACCCAGCGTCGTTTGGCCGGAATACGCCACCGCGAGTGGCGGGCGGGCCGACTTCGCCCTCTGCGAGCCACGGTCAAAGCCCAAGGTGCTCATTGAAGTGAAGCAGCCGGGCAAGGCCGAAGGCGGCGTCAGGCAATCGCTCGAATACGCCTTCCACACTGGTGTTCCCTTTGTCGTGCTCACCGATGGTCAAACTTGGAGCTTCTATCTGCCGGCCGAACCCGGTGACTACGAAGACCGGCGTGTTTTCAAGCTCGACCTCTACGAGCATTCGGCGCAGCGATCTGCCGTCGTTTTGGAAGGATATCTCCATTGGGAGCGGGTGGCCTCCGGCAAAGCCTTGGAAGACGCTCGAACGGAACATCGGAGCAAGGCGCGTCGCGCTCGTGCTCGTCAAGCAATCCCGGACGCCTGGAAGAGGCTGGTCGAACAACGCGATGAGTTGCTCATCGAGCTGGTTGGCGACGCAGTGGAATCAAAGGAAGGCGTTCGGCCCGAAGATGGGGACTTGGTGCAGTTTTTGGTTGGTCTTGGAGATCGGGCTTTGGGTCAGCCACCCGTCCGGCCACCTCCGCGAGTGGGCAAGAAGGAGGTGACTATCCCAGCGGCGACCACACAAGCTCGGCCTAGTCCTTCGATTGAGCGTACATCCAATTCACGTCGTAGAGGCGTGGTTACTGTTCATGGGGAGGATTTTCCCTATGAAAACGCCAAAGAAGAAATGATGATAGTGCTGCGTGAACTCGCCAAGCGTGACCCAAACTTCCTGAGTCGTTGCTATCACGACTCGAATTTCATGGGACGTACGCGCCGCCACATTAGTCGCGAAGTTGAAGAACTTTTTCCCGAGCGTCCCGACTTGCAACGGGAGCACGTTGAAGAGCTCCCGGGTGGTTGGTGGGTGGGAACAAACCTCAACAACGGGCAGAAGGAGAATCTCATTCGCGCAGCGGTTGAAGTCGCTGGCCTGAGAGTGGGATCCGATGTTGTCAGGCGATGACCTTCCCGTCCCATAGACGAGGCAGAAAGTCCGTTACAGGCAACACTTGCACATCATCCCACAGAGCAGTGCGCTCTCCGGAGTAAATGCCGTAGCAGGTGGTTTTGCTTCGCCCCAATTCATCAGCGACACGTCTTAGGCCCCGATTGAAGCGCTTTTCCCACCGTGCGGCCGCTTTCACTTCAATTGCGACGAAACCGCGAGCGGTTTCTATCAGAATGTCCACCTCGGCGCCGCCGTAGGAGCGCCAGTAGTGGGGAACGTAGCCGAGCTTGGAATAGGCAAGGTAGGCGCGCAACTCATTGAGCACCAAGGTCTCCATTTGCGAACCAAGTTCCTCGGTTGTTGGCGGATAGGGCAGCCGACCGGTCAGCGCTCGGGCAACGCCACAGTCGAAGAAGTAGAACTTGCTGCGCTGGAGTTGCCGGTTGGACGATTTCAATCGCCAAGCCGGCAGCCAGTGGCCCAGCAGGGTGTCCACCAGAATCTGGAAGTGGCTCTCCACCGTGCGTCGGTGGACCCCGGTGTCGTGGGCAATGCCGGTGGCGTTGGTGGTTTGGGCGTTTTGGCGGGCGGCCACTTCGAGAAAGCGGGCGAAGGCACCCACGTTGCGGGTCAGTGCCTCGGCCTGGATTTCCTGCACCAGATAGGTTTCGACGTAACTGTGCAGATAGTCCTGCGCCGTTTCGGCGTCAACGGCCAACGGCAGGGTGCCGAATTGCAGGGCCTGATCTAGGCTAAAGTCAGAGGAAAGCTCCGCTGAGGTCAGTGGGAACAGGTTGGTAGTGATGGCCCGCCCGGCGAGCAGGTTCACGCCGCCCCGCCGCAGCTTGCGGGCGCTTGAACCGGAGAGAATGAAGCGCAACCCTTTCCCTTCGATCAGCCGGTGTACCTCGTTCAGCAGCGCTGGCGCCTTTTGCACCTCGTCGATCACCGCCCAACTGCCGGAAGGGCGATTCGCAAGTTCCCTGTAGAGGGCTTGGGGGTCCGCGGCGAGGCGCAGGGTTTCGCCCGAGTCAAGCAGGTCGTACAGCGGCGCTTCTGGAAATCGCTGCCGAATCCAAGTCGATTTTCCAGTACCACGGGGACCAAACAGGAAGGCCGAACGTGTCGGGCTTTTCAGTAATCTGGCATACATAGGTGCCAATTTTACGCGAATTTTGGCTAATAGCGTTGATTTTTTTGGCGAAGGGGCACCCCTCGCCTAACAGGAGCCTTCAGCCGGGGAGCGCGAGGGGGCACCCCTCGCCTAAAAGGAGTTTGGGTGCAAGTCGTTGAAGTTTTGGTGAAAAAACAGATTTCGCTCGCTGTCCGACAATGCTGCGGTGGTGCGTTCGAAGCGTCCGATGGGGTCGCGTCCGCCTTCTGCGTGGGGGTAGTCGGAGGAGAATAGGTACAGTTCCGGGAATGACTCGCTGACCATTTGCGCCACGTCCTCGAAGGGGTAGGGCGTGAACCGCAGTTGGGCGCGGATTTGCTCGCTTGGGGTGCGCGCCATCTCCTGAAGGTGGGGTTCGGACTTGGCCCAGATCGCTGCGGCGTGGTCGAGGCGACGGATCATGTCCGGCACCCAGCCGGCACCGAGTTCGATGACACCGCCGCGCAGCATCGGGTGGCGCTCCAGCACGCCGTCCAGGACCAGCACGGAGATGAATCGGTGGGCGCTGTGGTGAATGACCGTCAGGTCCTTGGAGCCGATCACTTCCGCGCCGCCCCGGGCACTGCGGTGGTCCGGGTGGCCGTCGTTCATCCAAGGGTCGGGGATCGAGAGATCAGCGCTGCCGACGTGCAGGATGAAGGGAACGCGGCGTTCCGCCAAGGTGGACCAGATGGGTTCGTGGAGGGGATGGCCGGGGGATCGCCCGCCGGGCGCCTCGGCCGAAATCCACACCGCGCCGAGGCCGAGGTCGATTGCGCGGTCGATTTCCTCAAGCGCTTGGTTCGGATCGTCCAGCGGCACCATGGCGACGCCGATCAGCCGGGCATCGGCGTCGCAGAATTCGGCCATGGCACGGTTGTGGGCCCGGGCCGCGCCGTAGCGCAGGTGGGCGGTGGGCGCGGTGAAGATGGGGCGGGCGCAAAAGGAGGAAAAGATGACCTGCCGCTGGAAGCCAAGCAGGTTCAGCGCTTGGCTGCGCTCCTCGCCGCTGAACGCGCCCAACGCATCGTGCCACTTGGGGCCGCGGGTGAGGTTCTCGCCCAAGGCAGCCAGTTCCGCCCGCCGGCTAGGGC
The DNA here is from genome assembly GCA_028820495.1 of Gammaproteobacteria bacterium. Taxonomy (GTDB): domain Bacteria; phylum Pseudomonadota; class Gammaproteobacteria; order Pseudomonadales; family Azotimanducaceae; genus Azophilus. The sequence continues at coordinate 376 of JAPPIX010000034.1, read as the reverse complement.
TGTGGCCGCGTCTCCCGGCATAGGCCGTCGCATCGAAGATGCCTGTCAAAGCGTCCAGCATCGGGACCAATTCGTCGCGAATGTCCGGCTCGGCGTGAGCGGTCAGGAAGTCCGGCAACTCCATCAGGTGGCTGTCGGCATCATTGATCAGTCGCGTTCCAGCGTAGGACATGAACTCAATCCTCTCTATCCGCTTGGCTTGGCCCCAACTTGGAGATTACCAAACGAATGCGTTGCCGCAACGCCTCTTACGGGTTCAGTCCAACCAGAAGCGCGGGGTTTAGCGGAACGAAACTAAAGACCATGCCCCGGTTAAGGGGGCGCCCCCCACAGACGACGGGGGGGGGGGAGGGGGGGGAGAACCCCCACCGGGCGA
>JAPPIX010000164.1 GCA_028820495.1 Gammaproteobacteria bacterium | reverse complement strand
GGAGCGCACGGCGTGGCTGGCCATCGAAAACCCCTGCGAGTTTTGCCGGGGTTTTGCGGCAATCGGGTAGTGGCTCAGTTTGGCTTTGGCTAGACGTGGGGTCCGGCGCTCCGGCGAGCGCCGCTGCTAGGGCAAGATGACCTTGCTCCGAAATGCCATGCCCGGTTCCAGCGTCATCCCCCGGGCGTCCCGCCCACAAGCGTTAACTTTTTTGGTTTTTCAGGGACATAGCGTCCAAGTTGCTGTCCAAAGCGGCTAGGTCGGTCCCCTGAACAGGCCAATGTCCGCGGCCGAACCGCGCGAATCCCCCAAGCCCCGCGGCGGCAATCTCGCACAACGCAACGGGTGGATGTCGCCTTCCCGCCTATGCGCTGAGCCTCTATCGTTTCCCCAACACCAGCCACTGGACATGGATCGTGACCATCCCCGAAGGCCACGACAGAGCCGCCAAGCGACTCCTTGGCGACGCCCGCGTGATCGCCGACGCGCTGCGCGCCTTCGTGCCCGGAAGCTGGGTCGCCCGCCTCGACCTCGGCACCCTGCGACCCCTGCCCGCCGAGCACGTGAACGCGGAACTGCACCGGCGGCGCGGCGACCTGCTCTGGACCGCCGAACTCAAGGGCGGCGGCGCTGTCGTCATCATCGTAGAGGCCCAGTCCACTCCGGACCCGCATATGCCCGCCCGCATGATGACCCTCACCGGGCTGGTCTGCGAGGGCTTCGCCGCGGAGGCTTGGGGGCCAGACGGCAGGACGCCAGCGGTGCTGCCCATCGTCCTGTACACCGGCCTGCGCCGCTGGACGCCGGCGCTGGACCTGGCCGAGCGGGCGGGGCCGCCTTCGGAGCTGTCAGCCTACGTCGCCGGGCCGCGCTACCTTCTGCTTGACGTTCGGACGCTGGCAAAGCAGGATTTGCCTGAGCGGAACTTGATGACCGCGTTTGTGCGCATTGAGACTGCCGATTCGCCAGAGGCATTGGCGGATGCCTTGCGCGGAACCTTGGCGTGGCTTGGCGACGATGAACTGGGATTGGCGTTCGTGCGGTGGGTGAGCGACGTGCTGATGCCGTTGCGCTTCCCGGACGCCGACCGGGAGCTGATTGAAGACCTTAAGGAGGGCATGACGATGTTGGCGGAGCGCGCGAAGCAATGGACCGAGCAGTGGTTTGCGGAGGGCCGCGAGACGGGCCTGCGCGAAGGCTTGGAGCAAGGACTGGAGCAAGGATTGGTGCAGGGCTTGGAGCAGGGCAGGCGGGACATGGCGATGCGGCTGGCTCGGCTGAAGTTCGGCGACGACACCGCCGAGCGGCTTTCGCCGCTACTTGACCGCATTGCGGACCTCGCCGCGCTGGCTGAGGTGGGCGACTGGGTGATCCAATGCAGCGACGCTGCGGAGCTGTTGACCCGCGCGGAAAACGCCGCAAGCTCAGGCAACGGCCGATCGGGCCTTTGAAGTCCGCGAAGGGCACATTTCTGCGAGCGGCGTATCCCGCGCAGCAGGTTACGACCCTGTTGGTCAGCCACGCCCTAATGGAGCGCGACGACATTTGGCGCATGGACGCCGAAGCGGCCTGATCGGGCACGAAGGAATCTTGATTCCCTAATCCGCCTCGGCCGTCACCGGGTCGATCATGCACTTGACCGGGGTGACTTTGCTCGCCGGAAAGCCGCTGCGTTCGGCGTGTTCGGCGATCAGGCCGGGGGCATCGGCGATGTAGATGCAAAACGTCTTGTCACCAGCGACATAGGAGTGCTCCCACTGGATGTTCTTGTTTTCGGCCTTCATTTCGGCCAGCACGCCGTTCGACTTCTGCGAGGCCTCGCGCAATGCGCCCGCCGCCGCTCCGCACTTCGGCATCGACAACGAGCCAGTGCTAAAGGAGACTCTGGGCTATGACGACGCCCAAGTGGCCCGCTTGGAACAGGCTGGGTCGCTGCGATAGAGTGCGCCAAGAATGAAGACCACCATCGAAATTTCAGACGAGCTTGCGAATGCCGCAGAGGCGCATGCAGCTCAGGAAAACACGACGCTTCGCGCACTCATCGAGCGGGGTCCGCACATGGTGCTGCGCACCGATCGTGATGCCGAGCCCTTCAAGCTGAGGGATGCCAGCGTGGGAGGCAGGGGGCTTCAGCCGGCATACCGTGATGCTGAGTGGTCGCGCATCCGCGAGGCGATCTAAGAGGGGCGCGGTCACAGCTCTTCCGACTCGTGGATGCGGGCGAAATCGATTGGTTCTCGACAGCATTGAGAAGTAATATTCTTCGCCCAAATGCGGTGGCAATCTCCAGTGAAGCGCCCACAGAAACGCGCCAAGCCAAAGAGGAAGACAGCACTTGCTGCGCTGCAGCCTGGCGACTATTCGAAGCTGGCAGCATTGGCAAAGAGAGTGCGGTATCGGGAGAGCCCCTATCACAAAAGCCGCAGAGACAGCAGCCTGCGCAGTGCTGCTCCCCGTCCTGACAAAACGGACTGCAGTGTGATGCTGGACTCCAGTTCAGATGCCCGAAAGCTGCTGAGAGCGGGCCTCAGAGCCGGCATGGTCAGTGAACAGCGTCGCGGAGCTTGGCCGCAAAACGTTTGGGCCCTGGATGGCAGGGGCAATGTCTATGAAGCCCAGCTCAGCAATAGGGCGGCAGGTGAATACCACGGCTATCCGATGAAGATCGGTGATGCGTTCGCGGAGCACATAGCCGCGCAATGGCGGATGCGGCAAGAGACGCAGCGAAAGTGAACTCTGAAATTCTGGAAATCAGCACGCAATGGCAGGACGTTGAGGGAGAAGCAGCGCTGTCGCCGGAGGATCGCGCCACACTAGGCGAACTGCAAGTAATCGCTGGACACTTGACGCTCACCGAAGCTTGGGACAGCCGCACCGGCGAACGCCGATTTGGGGCACATCTCTCCGCGCATCGCTTGGCGGAGTGGCTGGTCTGGAATTGGTGGCGGTTGCGCTGGGAACCCGCACACCAGGATAGGCAGCGCCTTAGCGGGCTCGAATGGCGGCAGGCTCACGAACTCGCCAGCATCGGAGGCGGCTGGCTGTGGCCCAACATTGTCGTGGTATCCGATGGCTTGCGCATCCTTCTGGAAGCGAGGACGACCTACGAAGTGCAATCCGAGCCCCTGCGCTACATGGCAAACGGCTCGGTGGGTATACCGGCACTGACTTTCGAGGCTGGCGTTGATGCGTTTGTGGAGCGGGTCCTTGCTCGATTGAATGACCAAGCTGGCACGGCGTCCGACCTGCTGACAGCATGGCGCGAACTGTGTGCCGAGCGGCGTGACCCTGAGTTAACGGCCTATCGACGCATCGAGGCCTGTTTGGGCCACGAAGTGGATGCGGCAGACCCATCAATCATTGAAGGAATCATCGCGGATGGCATTGCGCTGGGCAGCTTTGCCATGATGGAGGTCGCCGCCGACGGCGCCCAAAGGGCCGATGAGTTGCGTCAATCGGCGGCGGACGCTGGCTTCAGTGCCAGCGCCGACAACGCCGTGAGCTTGCAAGCGGATTTTGGGGACCGAGGCGGTCAAGCGCCATGGGAGGCCGGGATCAACGCCGCAAAAGCACTTCGAGCCCAGGAAAAGTTGGGCGAAAAGCCAATCCCCAACAGCCGCCTCGCCGAACTGTGCGGTGCATCCCCTGAAGCCTTGCGCTCCTCTGCTCGCGTTGGTCCCTTGGCCTTCGCGCTGAGGGAAGGCAACGGTGATGCCCGCGTCGTCCTGCGCGCCAAAAAGTCCACCGGAAGGCGCTTCGAGCTGGCTCGGCTACTCGGCGACCGCTGCCTGACGAGCGAGGGCGAGCCGCTGCGTCCCGCTACGCGTACGTCCACTTATCGCCAGAAAGCCCAGCGGGCGTTCGCCGGCGAGTTCCTGTGCCCTATCGATGGTCTGACCGAACATTTGGCGCAGGACTTCTCCGAGGACGCAAGAGAGGCCGCCGCGGACTATTTCAAGGTGTCCCCATTGGCTGTGACGACCCTGTTGGTCAATCACGGCCTGATGGAGCGCGACGACATTTGGCGCATGGACGCCGAAGCGGCCTAATCGGACGCGGACGAAATCAGTTTCCCTAATCCGCCTCGGCCGTCACCGGGTCGATCATGCGCTTGACCGGGGTGACCTTGCTCGCCGGAAAGCCGCTGCGTTCGGCGTGTTCGGCGATCAGGCCGGGGGCGTCGGCGATGTAGATGCAAAACGTCTTGTCTCCAGCGACATAGGAGTGCTCCCACTGGATGTTCTTGTTCTCGGCCTTCATTTCGGCCAGCACGCCGTTCGACTTCTGCGAGGCCTCGCGCAACGCGTCGCGTTCGGCCGAGCCGATCTCGGGAACGTCTCTCTCAATCACGTATCTGGGCACGCTTCTCCTCCGGGTTTTTCCGCCCCGCAGCGTGGGCTGCGGTCGGCGCGAGTGTACGCCAACCGCAGCCGTTTGCGCTAGGGATACTGGGACCTGCGTCCGATGCCTAAAGTCGGTCTAGGTTCATCACCTTGGTCCAGGCTGCGACAAAGTCGTCCACGAACTGCTCAGCCCCGTCGTCCGCCGCATAGGCTTCCGCGACGGCCCGCAGTTCGGAGTGCGAGCCGAACAGCAAGTCAACCGGGGTGGCGGTCCATCTGAGGTTGCCGGAACTGCGGTCGCGGCCCTCGTACAGACCTGCTTGGCCCTCCGACTTCGTCCAAGCGGTGGACATGTCGAGCAGGTTCACGAAGAAATCGTTGCTCAGGGCGCCGGGACGGTCGGTGAACACCCCGTGGCTGGCGCCGCCCGCATTGGCGTTCAGCGCCCGCAGGCCACCCACCAGCACGGTCATTTCGGGAACCGTCAGGTTGAGCATGTTGGCGCGGTCAACCAGCAAGGCGGCAGGCGAGCGCAGGTTGCCTTCGGCAAAGTAGTTGCGGAAGCCATCGGCGCTAGGCTCTAGCACGGCGAAGGAATCCGCATCCGTTTGCTCTTGGGAGGCATCCGTGCGTCCGGGCTTGAACGGCACGCCCACAGCGTGGCCCGCAGACTCTGCCGCCTGTTCGATGGCGGCGGCGCCCGCGAGCACAATTAAGTCGGCAAGGGATATCCTTTTGTCCCCCGACTGTTGGGCGTTGAAGCGCTGCTGAACACCCTCCAGTTGCGTCAGCACCTCGTCGAGTTCCTGCGGTGTATTTGCCGCCCAGTCCTTCTGCGGCGCGAGACGAACCCGGGCTCCATTGGCCCCGCCGCGCATGTCGGTGCCGCGAAAGCTCGCTGCGGAAGCCCAGGCGGTGCGCACCAGTTCGGAAACCGACAGTCCGGTGCCCAGAATCTCCGCCTTGAGCGCTTCGGCATCCTCGGCATCGATCAAGGCATGGTCCACTGCCGGCACCGGGTCTTGCCAGAGCAGCGCCTCACTCGGCACGTCTGAGCCGAGGTAGCGGCTGCGCGGCCCCATGTCCCGGTGCGTCAACTTGTACCAAGCCTTGGCGAATGCAAGCGCAAATTCCTCCGGGTCCTGTTGAAAGCGTTGGGCAATCTCCCGGTAGGCCGGATCGAACTTCAGCGACAGGTCGGTGGTGAACATCACCGGCGCATGGCGCTTGGTGGGGTCGTGGGCATCGGGCACGAGGTTAGTGGCCAAGCCATCGGCAGGGACCCATTGGGTAACCCCCGACGGGCTCTTGGCCTGCACCCACTCGAAAGCAAACAGGTTGTCCAGGTACTGGGTGGTCCAAGCGATCGGATTGGCCGACCAAGCGCCTTCAAAGCCACTGGTGTTGGCTTCCGCACCGCCGCTGGCGCCGCACTGGTTGGTCCAGCCAAAGCCCTGCTCTTGGATGCCGGCTGCGGCCGGTTCCGGGCCGGCGCAGCCTTCCGCCCTGGCGGCGCCATGCGCCTTGCCGAAGGTGTGGCCACCGGCGATCAGGGCCACCGTCTCTTCATCGTTCATCGCCATGCGGCCAAAGGTTTCGCGAATGTCCCGGGCCGCCAGCAACGGATCAGGCACTCCGTTGGGGCCTTCCGGGTTGACGTAGATCAGGCCCATCTGCACGGCGGCCAGCGGCTGCTCGAGGTCGCGGTCGCCGCTGTAGCGCTCGTCGGCGAGCATTTCCGTTTCAGGCCCCCAATACATGAGATCGGCTTCCCAGTCGTCCTCCCGCCCGCCGGCGAAGCCGAAGGTCTTGAAGCCCATGGATTCGAGGGCGACGTTGCCAGTCAATACCATCAGGTCCGCCCACGAAAGCTTGCGCCCGTACTTTTTCTTGATGGGCCACAGCAAGCGCCGCGCCTTGTCCAGATTGGCGTTGTCCGGCCAACTGTTGAGCGGTTCAAAGCGTTGTTGGCCGCCTGCGGCGCCACCCCGCCCATCATGGATGCGATACACCCCGGCGCTGTGCCAAGCCATGCGAATGAAAAGCGGCCCGTAGTGACCGAAGTCCGCCGGCCACCAGTCCTGCGAATCGGTCATGAGCGCTTCGAGATCCGCCTTGACCGCGTTGACATCCAGCGTTTTGAACGCTTCCGCATAATCGAACGCCTCCCCATAGGGATTGGATTCGGCGGCGTGCTGGCGAAGTGGGCCGAGATCGACCTGGTCCGGCCACCAAAACTGATTGGACTTCGGCTGGCCATCGGCCTGGACGCCGAGGGACAGCGGCAAAGCCAGAAAAACCGCCATCACGGCAAGCGAGCCTTTGGAAAATTGGAACATTGCAAAACTCCCGGAAGTCAAACCAATGAGCGGCGCAACCTACCGGGAGCGGGATCGATACGTCAAATTGATGTTTTCGAACGCCACAATTGACGTGGGCTATGGTCGTTGGGGCGGCTCCGTGCGCAAGGTTTCTCCGAATCGTCACTTTAGGTCGTCTCCACGCCCCAAGGCCTCATGTTAGACTTTTTCTCCCTATCCCAATGCCTGCATTGAGCTCTCACCAACAAAATTCTCACCAACAACATATGGAACCGAGTCATGCGCACCTACATCATCGTCACGGCCAGCGCCCTGGTGCTGGCGGCACTCGTTACCGAGGCACACTTCCGGCTGTTTGCTGGCGACTACTTCGCACTGCTGCTGGTCACCTTTCTCGCCTTGGCGGTCAACGGGCTGTTCAACGCCCGCCTCGCCAACCAGAACGCCGCCACCACCGCCGCCGCCTCTCCCGCCAAGTCGAAGCGGCGGCCCGCCAAAAGGGCGCCGCGCGAGACCCGCACCCGCTTGATCGGCGGCGGCAAGCGGGAGGAGGGCACGGTCAAGTGGTTCGACGAGGCCAAGGGCTTCGGCTTCATCATTCGCGCCGACCGCAGCGAGATCTTCGTCCACAAGCGGGCCATTCGCGCCGACCGGGGAGAACGTCCGCAGCTCTATGACGGGCGCCCGGTGAGCTTTCAAGTGGGCGAAAACGAAAAGGGGCTGTGCGCCGAGAACGTGACGGCGCTTTGACCCGCCGCGCTGTCCGTCACCTCCATGAACGTCAAGCGGCTCCTGTCCGCCCGCATCGAGGCCGCGCTCAAGGACTGTGGCGCAGAGGCGCCGGCCCTTGTCAAGACTGCGTCGAGGCCCGAGTACGGCCATTATCAAGCTGACGGGGTGATGGCGGCGGCCAAGACGGTGAAAGTCAATCCCCGCCAACTCGCCGCCGAAGTGATCAACCGCCTTAACGCTGATGACATGGCCCAAACCGTGGAGGTGGCCGGGCCGGGGTTCCTCAACATCCGGCTGGGCGATCAATTCCTGGCAAGCAAGCTGGATTTGGAGGCGCCCCTGATCGACAAGGCCGGCCGCCCGCAGACCGTCGTGGTGGACTACTCGTGCCCCAACCTGGCCAAGGAGATGCACGTCGGGCATCTGCGCAGCACCATCATCGGCGATGCGGTGGCGCGCATTCTCGAAGCTCTCGGCCATCAGGTCATTCGCCAGAACCACGTGGGTGATTGGGGCACCCAGTTCGGCATGCTGCTCGCGCACTTTGACGCCGGCGGCGCGGATTCCGAAACGTTGAGCGATTTGGAGGCCTACTACCGTGCGGCCAAGGTTCGCTTCGATGCGGAACCCGACTTTCAAGCTGCCAGCCGAGCCATGGTCGTTGCCCTGCAAGCCGGCGAGGCAGGCGCCCGCGCGCGCTGGCGGCGGTTCATCCAGATATCCCTGGATCACTGCCAAACGCTCTACGAACGGCTTGGCGCGAGCTTGAGTCCCCATGACGTGATGGCCGAAAGCGCCTACAACGACGCCTTGCCAGACGTGATCGAGGCGCTGGACGCCCAAGGCCTGCTCACCGAGTCGGATGGCGCGCGCTGCGTCTTTCTGCCCGAGTTCAGGCGCAAGGACGGCAGCATCACGCCCTTGATCGCGCAAAAATCCGATGGCGCCTACCTGTACGCCACCACCGACCTAGCGGCGATTCGCCACCGTGCCCAAGCGCTTGGGGCCGACCGCGCCCTGTACTTCACCGATAGCCGCCAGGCCTTTCACTTCAAGCAGGTGTTCGCGGTTGCCCAGCGGGCCGGCTTCGCGGGCGCGGCCTTGAAGCTAGAGCACATGCCCTTCGGCGCCATGCTCGGCAAGGATGGCAAGCCGTTCAAGACCCGAGAGGGCGGCGTGATCAAGCTCACCGCCCTGCTGGACGAGGCCGAAGCCCGCGCTGCCCGCCTGGTGCTTGAAAAGAACCCGCAGCTCGACGCCGATGAGCAAGCCCAGGTGGCGCGGGCGGTGGGCATCGGCGCCGTGAAGTATGCCGACCTGTCCAAGAACCGCACCAGCGACTATCTGTTCGACTGGGAGCAGATGCTGGCCTTCGAGGGCAACACCGCGCCCTATCTGCTGTACGCCTACGCCCGCATTCAGAGCCTGTTCCGGCGTGGGGACATCGATCCGGAGACCTTGGGCGGCAAGGCCCGGCCGGGCGCCGATGCGGAGCGTGACCTGGCCTTCGTCCTGGCACGCCTGCAGGAAGTGGTCGAACAGGTCGCCGAGGACGGCTATCCGCACAGCCTATGCGCCTACCTCTACGATCTGGCCACCAAGTTCACCCGCTTCTATGAACAGTGCCCCATCCTGGCGGCCGAGGGAGGCGAGCGCGCCAACCGGCTGCGGTTCGCCCAGCAAACGGCCCGTACCCTGCACGCAGGCCTCGGCCTCCTGGGCATCAATACGGTTCCCAGAATGTAGGCGGCCGCTGGGCGCAAGAGTTTTCTCATTTGACAACCCATTCCCGCAGCCACGACTACAGGAGGAGATTATGAGCGAGGCCATCGATCTACAGGATGCCCGCACCGCGCCGGCTCTGGTGTGGCAGCAACTCGACCAGCTCAAAGGGGCGGCACTGCTGGAATGGCGGATGGCGCCGATTGAGAACGGCCGCCCGGCGGCGGAGCGCAACATCGACGGCCTGCCCATGCCTTTCGGCTGGTTCGCCCTGTGCTACAGCGACGAACTGGCGGTCGGCGAGGTCAAGCCGCTGCACTACTTTGAGCGCGAACTCGTGCTCTGGCGCGGCGAAGACGGCGCTCCACGCCTGCTGGACGCCTACTGTCCGCACCTGGGTGCCCACATGGGGTACGGCGGCAAGGTCGATGGCCCGCACCTGCAATGCCCGTTTCACTCCTGGCGCTGGGACGGGGAAGGCCGGGCGGTGGAGATTCCCTATTCCAAGTCCATTCCGCCCAAGATGAAGCGGCCCGCCTGCGAGCGCAGCTACCCCACCGCCGAAGTCAACGGCTTCGTTTGGGCTTGGTGGCATCCCGAACATGTTGCGCCGCTCTATGAGCTGCAGGCGTTCGAGGAGGTGGGGCACCCGGACTGGACGGACTATGAGAAGCACGAGTGGATCGTCCATGGCCCCATGCAGGCGCTGGCGGAGAACGGCGCCGACAGCGCCCACTTCAAGTACGTTCACGGCGTCGTGGACAACCCCGATTACGACATCCGCTACGAGGGTCATCGGCGCACCGCCGAAGTCCGCGTCCGCATGGGCACCCCGCGCGGCCAGGTCGATGGCGCCATCGCCTACGGCGTGGACGGCGCGGGGCAGCCTTGGACCCGCTTCACCGGCATCTGCGAGACCTTGCTGGTGACCGGCGTCACGCCCATCGCCCGGGACCTCACCCACTTGCGCTTCGCCTTCACTCAACTGAAGGCCGACCGGGACGGCCCCAACCGCGGCGTCGCCAAGGCGGTGATCCGCGACATCTGCAAGCAGTTGGACCAGGACAAGGTGATCTGGGACCGCCAGGCCTACATCGACCAAGCCCCGCTGTGCGCGGGCGACGGCCCCATCAACGACTTCCGCAACTTCTTCCGCCAGTTCTACGCGGGGCCGGAGTGGGAGAAGTACCGCGGCGCCGCCCAGCG
>JAPPIX010000418.1 GCA_028820495.1 Gammaproteobacteria bacterium | reverse complement strand
TAGGTCCGGTATTCCGCGTTGATGCGGACGTACTCGTAGGATAGGTCGCTGGTCCAAACGCTCTGTTCGCAGGGGCCGCGGTGGAGGTTGATGCCAATGGTGAATTCGGGTCGGGCCATCACGGCTGCCGCCGCCGCCTCGTCGTAGCCCTTGGCCAGGAGCCCGGCTTCGGCCACGGCCACGTCGCCGAGGGTCAGCGATACCTTCGCGGGATCGAGTTCGGGGATGCCGGCACGGCCGATGGCCATGCAGAAGCGGCCCCAGTTGGGGTCGCCGGCGAACAGGGCAGTTTTGACCAAGGGGGATTCCGCCACCGTGTAGGCCACTTGCAGGCACTCGGCCTCCGTGGCGCCGCCGGCCACTTGGACGGTCACGAACTTGGTGGCGCCTTCGGCGTCGCGCACGATGCGCTCGGCCAGCCCGGCGGCGAGGTCGGACACCCCGTCGAGCAGCGCATCAAAGTGCGCGCTTGGCCCGTCGATCAGCGGATGGCTGGCCTTGCCCGTCGCGCCGACTAGGAAGGCGTCGTTTGTCGAGGTGTCGCCATCGACCGTGATGCGGTTGAAGGAGCGTTTGGCGGCGCTGCTAACGATGGTCTGCAGGGCGCCTTGGGTGACTCGCGCATCGCAGCAGATGAACGCCAGCATGGTGGCCATGTCGGGCTTGATCATGCCCGCACCCTTGGCGATTCCGGTCAGGGTGACGGCCCGGCCCCCGACCTGAATCTGTTTGCTGAGCCCTTTGGCGCCAGTGTCGGTGGTGAGGATGGCGCCTGCGGCGTTGGCCCAGCCGTTCGCCGTCAACGCCTGCATGGCTTCCTCGATGGCGCGGCACATGGCAGCGACCGGCAGCCGCTCGCCGATGACGCCGGTGGAGAACGGCAGCACTCGATGGGGCTCGATGCCCTTGGCGCCGCTTTGGGCGGCGTGCTGGGTTAGGGCCTCGGCATCTTCGAAGCCGGCTTGGCCTGTAGCGGCGTTGGCGTTGCCGCTGTTGATCAGCAGCAGCCTCGGCGCATGGCGTCCAAGACGGGTTTCGGCGAGTTCCACCGGCGGCGCCCGAAAGCGGTTTTGGGTGAAGACTGCGGCGGCAGTGGCTCCTTCGGCGAGTTCGATCAGCGCCAGGTCGTCGCGCTGGCGCTGCTTGATGCCGGCGCAGGCGGTGCCGATGCGAACCCCGGGCACTGGCAGCAGGGTGTCCAAGGGCGGTAGGCTTACTGCCACGTCAAGCCACTTTGCCGTGGCATTGCTTGTACTTGCGGCCGGAACCGCAGGGACAGGGTTCATTGCGCCCCACCTTGCGCTCGCTGCGCACGAAGGGCGCCGTCTTGGCCGCCGGTTCTGCCTGGGCCGAAGATCCCGCTTCGCCGTCCGCCCTGGGCTGGGCGGGTGCCTCGAGGGCGGAGGTGGCTGGATGCGAAAAGCGCATTCGCTTTTCCGCCTCCTCCCGGCGGCGGCGCTCGGCCTGCTCCACGGCGCTTGGCGCCTCGATCTGAACGCGGGAAAGCAGCTTCACGACATCGAGCTTGATGTTGTAGAGCAACTCCTGAAACAGCTCGAAGGACTCGCGCTTGTACTCCTGCTTGGGCTGCTTCTGCGCGTAGGCGCGCAGGTGGATGCTCTGGCGCAGGTAGTCCATGCTGGCCAAGTGCTCCTTCCAGCGCTGATCGAGGATTTGCAGCATGATCTGCTTTTCGATCACGCGCATGTCCACGCCGTGTCCCTGCCAGACCTGCTCCTTGGCCTGATACTCCACCTCCACCTGCTTGAGGATTTCCTCCCGCAATCCCTCCTCGGCTAGCGCATCGTCCTCGCTCAGCCACTTGCGCAGTGGTTGGGTGCTGGCGAACTCGGTCTGCAGGGCCTGTTCCAAGCCTTCCACGTCCCACTGCTCCTCAAGGCTTTGCGGCGGGATGTACTCGCTGATCACGTCGGCGACGATTTCCTCGCGGATGTCGGTGATGGTGTTGGAGATGTCGTCTTCGCCCATGAGGTCGCGGCGCTGCTGGTAGATGACTTGGCGCTGGTCGTTGGAGACGTCGTCGAATTCGAGCAGGTTCTTGCGAATGTCGAAGTTGTGCCCTTCCACCTTGCGTTGCGCCTTCTCGATGGCGTTGTTGACCATGCGGTGCTCGATGGCCTCGCCTTTCTCCAAGCCAATGGACTGCATGATGCCGCGCATCCGGTCAGAGGCGAAGATGCGCATCAGGTTGTCCTCCATGGACAGGAAGAAGCGCGACGATCCGGGGTCGCCCTGACGTCCGGAGCGCCCCCGGAGCTGGTTGTCGATGCGCCGGCTTTCGTGGCGTTCCGTGCCGATGATGTGCAGGCCGCCAGCTTCGATCACTTGGTCATGGCGCGCTTGCCATTCGCGCTTGATGCGCTCGATGTCGGCGTCAGCCGCGGCGGAAGACGCCGCCTCGAGCTTGGCAACCTCCGCCTCCCAATTGCCGCCGAGCACGATATCGGTGCCGCGCCCTGCCATGTTGGTGGCGATGGTGACCGCGCCGGGCGCACCGGCTTGGGCAACGATGTCTGCCTCCCGCTCGTGCTGCTTGGCGTTGAGCACGTTGTGGGCGATCTTGCGCTTGTTCAACTCCGCCGACAGGCGTTCCGAGGACTCGATGGATGTGGTGCCGACCAGCACCGGCTGCCGGCGTTCCATGCAGTCGGTGATGTCCTCGACGATGGCGTCGTACTTTTCGTCGATGGTGAAGTACACCAAGTCGTTGTGGTCTTCGCGAATCATCGGCATGTGCGTGGGAATCACCACCACGTCCAAGCTGTAGATCTGCCGGAACTCGAAGGCTTCCGTATCGGCGGTGCCGGTCATGCCGGCCAGCTTTTCGTAGAGGCGGAAGTAGTTCTGGAACGTGGTGGACGCCAGCGTTTGGCTCTCGTTCTGAATGGGCAGGCCCTCCTTGGCCTCGATGGCCTGGTGAATGCCCTCCGACCAGCGCCGTCCGGGCATGGCCCGCCCGGTGTGCTCATCGACGATGACCACCTCGCCATTGGCTGCCATGTAGTGCACGTCGCGCTTGAACAGCGCATGGGCCTTGAGCGCGGCGTGAACGTGGTGCAGCAGGTTGAGGTTGCTGGCGGCGTAGAGGCTGTCGTGCTCGTCGAGCAGACCCATTCTGACCAACTGCTCCTCCACCTTGGCGTGACCTCGCTCGGTGAGCTCCACTTGGCGGTTCTTCTCATCCACGGTGAAGTCGCCGGCCACCTTGGGTGGCGCCTCGATGCCCTGGCCGGGCACCTCCCGCTTCAGTTTTGGGGCGAGGCGGTTGATCCGTTGGTAGAGCTCCGTGGTCTGTTCGGCCGGCCCGGAGATGATCAGCGGGGTGCGCGCTTCGTCAATCAGGATCGAGTCCACCTCATCGACGATGGCGTAGTGCAGATCGCGCTGGAACTTGTCGGAAAGCGCGAAGGCCATGTTGTCGCGCAGGTAGTCGAAGCCAAACTCGTTATTGGTGCCGAAGGTGATGTCGGCTTGGTAGGCGCTGCGCTTCTCTTCCGCGGCCTGACCCGATTGAATGACGCCAACGGTCAATCCCAAGGCCTCATAGATGGGTCCCATCCAGTTGGCGTCCCGGCGTGCCAAGTAGTCGTTGACCGTGACGATGTGGACGCCGCGGCCGGTGATGGCGTTGAGGGTGGCTGGCAGGGTGGCCGCCAAGGTCTTGCCCTCACCGGTGAGCATCTCGGCGATGCGGCCTTCGTGCAGGGCGATGCCACCCACCAACTGGACGTCGAAGGGACGCATTCCCTTGGCCCGCTTGGCCGCTTCGCGAACCGCGGCGAAGACCTCCGGCAGCAGTTCATCAAGCCGGGCGCCACTGGCGTGACGCTCGCGCAGTTCGCCTAGGCGCTCTTTGAGTTCATCGTCGGAAAGCGCCTCGAACATCGGCTCCAGGGCGTTGATCGCATTGACGATCTTGCCCATGCGCTTGAGCTCGCGGCTGTTCTTGGTGCCGAAAACGGAGTGGAACAGCTTGATCATGGGGGATTGGCAAAACGGCGCACCGCGGTGACGCCCATTTTACAACGATCTAGTGTCCTGTCCGACCAATTAGGTGGGTTTTAGGCGCTAGGCCATTTTGCCCACTGGCAAGGCGCGACAACGCCGTGTGGCAGGCCCTACACAAATTCACCCGAGGGGCAAGCCCCTCGCGCTCCCCGGCTGAGGGCTCCGCGGAGCAACGCAGCCAGGGGGCGAAAGGGCCACGCATAATCACACCTAATTGGTCGGACAGGACACCAAGTTAGCCGCTTTGATCCTTGAGGTACTTCATCGGGCTGCGGTGGCGTCCGTTCTTGAGCACTTCAAAGTGGACGTGGGGGCCGGTGGAGCGCCCGGTGTCGCCCATCGAGCCGATCACCTGGCCTTGGCCAACGATGTCGCCGCGGCTGACCGCAATGCTGCCTTGGTGCCCGTAGCGGGTGACATGACCATCGAGATGGGCGAGTTCCACTAGGTTGCCATAACCGGCGCGGTAGCCGGCGAACACCACGATGCCACGGTCAACGGCGATCACGTCGGAGCCCCTGCGGCCAGCGAAATCCACGCCAGTATGCCAAGCCATCTTGCCGCTGATCGGATCGATGCGCCGCCCGTAGGGTGAGGACACCCAACCCCAATTGACCGGGCGCACGTTGGTACTTTGCCCAACTGCGGCAGGCGGCGTCTTGAGCAGGGCTTCGAACAGCTCGAATTCGTCTTCGCGCTGGCGAATCAGGCCAGCGAGTTCGTTAAGGCGGGCGTGCAGGTCGGTGCGTGGCAGCACGGCTTCCTGGCATGCCGCAAGTGTTTGCGTGGCGTCCGTCCGAGCGCAGTCGGCAGGTACTTCGCTCAGGGGGCCGCCCTGGGCCGGTGGCGCGGCGAAGTCGAACTCCCCGGCGTCTAGGCCGCTCGCTTCGGTGACCCAGAGGCCGAGCGCCTCCATGCGCCACAGCCGTCCTTGCATGTTGGCCAACTGCTTGCTGATGGCTTCGTTTTCCGCCGTGTGCTGCTGCTGCAGGCTGGCGACTGTGGCCTGTTGGTCAACGATTCCGGAGCGCCAGTCGGCCAGCGCTTTGGCGACCTGCCGCTGCTGCGCGTAGCGCTCATGCAGTTGGACAGCCGTGGCCGCGACGGCGGCAACGGCGAGACCGATGAAGACGAACAGCGCCCAAATCGACAGCTGCAGCGTCCTAGCGCCGCCTCGCTTGGTCAGCACGACGATCTTCATGGGATCAGCGCTCCCAAAACACCCCCCGAATCTGGCGCGCGCCAAGCCAAGCGGCTATGGTTGCCCACCCTAGGTTGATTCCGTACATTCGTGAGCTTGGCAAAGATAGACCAATTGCTCAATGAGCGCCACCGTCGGTTCACGCCGCTGCAGCGGCTGCTGAGCCGGGCGGCCGAGCAGCGCGCTTGGACTGCGGAGTTGCGTTCCGTTCTGCCGACCGGGCTGCAACCGACCTGCCAAGTGCGGGCGCTGCGCGGCGGTGAGCTAGTCGTCGTCTGCCTCGACAGCGCGGTCGCCACCCGGCTGCGCCTCATGGCTCCCGGCCTCGTTGACCAGTTGCGGACGCTGCCCCACTTCGCTGGCGTTGAGCGCATCAACGTCAAGGTTTCGCCGGAGTGACCGGCTCGGTTTCGCTTGCAAGCAACTAACTCAGGCGCTTTTGCGCCGGGTCAGCTCTCGCCTTAAACATTAGCCTTCATGCTTGGACTTGCGCGCAAGTCCAAGCATGAAGGCTAATCGAGATACTCGAACACCCGGACGATTTTTTGAACGCCGTAGGCGGTTTTGGCGATTTCGACGGCTTGGTCGGCCTCCTCGCGGGTCAGCATGCCCATCAGGTAAACCACCCCGTTCTCGGTCTGCACCTTGACCTTGCGTCCGGGCGCGTTCCTAGCGGTGATCAGCTTGCGCTTGACTTTCGTGGTGAGATTGCCGTCATTGAGTCGGGCCATGTAGGAAATCGGGCCGCCGACGCCAAGTTCGTTGTGCAACCGCCTTATCTTGGCGATGTCTTGGGTGACTTCCTGAGCCCTCGCCTTGAGCGCCTCCGACTCCACTTGGCCGAGCAGTAGGACGATGCCGTTGTAGCTGACGATTACTAGGTGGGCGGAATCGAAGTCGGGGTCCGACCGGCGAATTTGCCGCTCCACGACCTTCTCGAGCGCTTCATCGTCCAGCATGACGCCGGGCGTGCGCACCCGCGGGTCGCCGGAAAAGGTGGCGCAGGCAGACAGCGCCAGGCACAGGGTCAAAGCCAGTAGCCGGGCGAATGGGCGGGTCTCAGTAGCCTGCGCTGTCATCGAGCTGGAAGGCGTCTTGAATCCAATCGAATCGTGGCTGATAGTTTGGCCCGGTTATCGTCACCACGTCAAATCGCGCCGGTTGGCGCCCGTAGCGCGGGTGGGTGGCAAGGAACCTGCCTGCGGCCATGGCCAAACGGCGTTGCTTATGGATATCGACGCTTTCCGCCGGATTCATGAACGAAGCGGACCGGCGGCGCTTGACTTCGACAAAGACAATCACTCCGTGGTCGCTCATGATGAGATCCACTTCGCCGAATCGGCTCCGGTAGTTGCGGGCGATCAACTTCAAGCCATGCGCGCGCAGATGGCCGGCAGCCTCACTTTCCGCCTGCCGGCCCTTGGCCTGCGCCTTGGTTGGCTGGCGCACTGGTGCCTCGTCAAGCGTCATACGTCGCATCAGCGTTCGCCCCTTGGTTCGTGGCAAGGCGCGGCCCGCAGGTAATGGCCAGTCCCATTGGCAAGGGGCGCAACGCGGCCACGGGCCAAGGGGCGGACGCCCTTCGGGAGCGGCGGCGGCGCGCCATCGCTTCGTTGCAGCCCTTGGCAATGCGGCCAGGCATTCCCTGCGGGCCGCGCCTCGCGCTGACGCGCCGCCGTCGCTCTGATGCGACGTATGACGCTTGACGAGGCACTAAGGAACCTCCGATAGCTTGCCGCGTGCCACCACGGCCCAGCCCAAGGTGCGCCGGATGCACCCGTCATCGCCGAGCCTCAAGGTGCCGGTGGCGCCGCGCAACGGGTCGCTGGCGCTGAGCAGGCTCCAATGATCGAACAACCGGTAGGCGTCGATGCCGAGTGCAAACAGGGCAGTCAGATTCGCATCATGCGGGTCAAAGGCCTCGGAGAATGCCCGATGCAGCGGCCCGGGGTGAAGCCGGAACGGCAGTTCGGCGACCTGAAAGCCCTCCAGGTCGCCAAGCCGTCCGGCGCCGCGGACGCTTTGCGAACTGGCGTACACGGGCAGTTCCTCCGCCAAGTGGAACTTCAGCGCTGGCGCCAAGGCGAGGGCTTGCAGGTGATCGACGAAGGCGACGATGCCATCGATGTCCCGCCGGGCTCGGGGCTGGAACTCAAGGGGGGTGCCCAGCGCCTCCGCCAGTTGGTCGTGCCGCGCTTGGCTGGCGGCGACCTGCAGCGCCTCGCCCACCGACTCGGTCATTGTCTTGATGTCCCCGAACGCATGCTCCTCCAAGTGATGAGGCCAGGACCTTGCCAATTGGGACGTGCCACGAATCGCCCAGCCGCGGCCGTTGCGGACCACCAACACCCGCTCTCGGCCATCGGCTTGCAGGCGCTCCGCGATCTGCGCCGCTTCGTCTTCGATCGCCAAGCCCAGCGCCGCGAAGCCTGTCCCGGCCTCGGGGCGCGCCTGCGCCTCGCCGCGGCAGGTACCGCCATCCATCGGCGTGTTCGGATAGTTGAGGGCCAGCACCGGAACCCGTGGCTGCAACTCGATCAGGCTTTCCAGCGCCGGTTTGCTTAAGGGGCCGACGATGAATTGGATGCCCGTCGAACGGCTGGCTTGGAGGAGGGCCGCCATCGGTTCGGACGCCGTGTCGTAGATGCGCACTTCCGGCTTGACCGCCGCCGAATCCCGCAAGTAGGCGCTGATGAAGCCATCCCGTACCGTCTTGCCCGCGGCCGCCAGCAGGCCGTTCAAGGGAATGAACAAGCCCACCCGCCGAGCCGGTGGCGGGCGATGCCGCAAGCGCGCGAGGGGCTCCGGCAGGGCAGTGGTGAAGCTGTGCCGGGGATGGTGGCTGAGCCAGTCGTCAAGACGTTCGGCCTTCTCGGTTGTGGAAAAGCTCTGCGTGATGGCTGTTCGAAGCGCCCAAATCTCCGCCTCCGGCCCTTGCTTGGCCCATCCGGCGGCCTGTTGCTGGGATGCGGTGGCAGTCAGCCGCCAAAGCTGATTGTTGAGCGCTTGAAGGCGGTGTTCGGGCGCTTTGATGCTGGCCAAGGCGGCCACGGCCTCTGCAATCCGTCCTTGGCGTTGGCGGAGTTCGCCCAGCAACAGCAGGACCGACTCGTCTCGCTGGTGGCCTTCAAGACCTTGCGCCAACGAGCGCCAAGCGGCGTCGGCATGTCGCAAATCGTCAAGACCCAAGGCAGTGGCCAGTTCCGCCTGATGAAATCGGTTGCGGGCGGGTTGGCTCAGCGCGCCGGCATCGACCTGGGCTAGGAGCCGCTGGGCCGCTGCCCAGTCCAAGGCGGCCACCGAGGCCTCTGCGGCCCGTAGCTGCTCAAGAGCGGCAGCCGCACGACTGCTTTGCGGATCGATGGGCGCTGCTGGGCGGTGGGCCGGCTCCGCGGCTGGTTCCGTTTGGGGTGCTTGGGTTTGGCAAGCGGCGAGTCCGGCGGCCAGCAGGAAAGCCAGAACGACCCGTCGGACGATGCTGGCGTCCCTTGGGCTAAGCCAGTATGTTGGGCAACCGTTCGACTCTGGATGGGGGAAGGCCATGCCGGGCACTCTGCACGTCGTTGCTACGCCGATAGGAAACTTGGAGGACATCACGCGTCGAGCGGCGCAGGTGCTTGCCGAGGTTGGGACGATCGCCGCGGAGGATACCAGACGGACCGGAATCCTGCTGAGGCATCTGGGGGTTTCGGGCGCCAATGTGATCGCGCTTCACGACCACAACGAGGCGGTGGCCGCCGAGCGCCTCATCGGGCAGCTCAAGGCCGGTGAGGACGTTGCCTTGGTCTCCGATGCGGGCGTGCCGCTGATCGCCGACCCGGGCTTTCCCTTGATCCAACGCTGCTGGTCGGAGCGCCTTCCGGTCGTTCCCATTCCAGGTGCCAGCGCGCCGACCGCCTTGCTGTCGGTCTGCCCGATTCCCGCTAGCCAACCCCGTTTCGTCGGCTTCCTGCCGGCCAAGCCGCAAGCTCGCCAGACCGCGCTTGAGGATGCCTGCCGTCGGTCGTCGGCGACCTTGTTCCTGGAAGCGCCGCACCGCGTTCGCGAGACCCTGCGGGCCATCGCCGCCTTGGCGCCGGAGCGGTCGCTGTTCATTGGCCGGGAGATGACCAAGAAGTTTGAAAGCTACTACTGCGGATGCGCGGGCGAATTGGCAGCGGAGCTGGAGGCTCAAGATGCGCTGCGCGGGGAGTTCACCTTGCTGCTCTGCAGTTTGGATGCGGCACCGACCGAGGGGCCGTTGGAGAAGCAGCGCCTGCTTGCCGCGTTGGCGGAGGAACTGCCACCCGCCAAGGTGGCGCGGGTGATGACGCGCGTGTTTGGGGGGCTTAGGGCGGACCACTACGCCAAGGCCGTGGCGGCCCACCATGGATTGGATTGATCGGGTGGAGGCGGTCGCGCCCAAGTAGGCGCGTTCGCAGACGGCTCCGCCGCCAACCGGATCAGGACTCCGGCGTGAACGCCACCGGCATGCGGATGATGGCGTTGAACCAGATGCTCTTGAGCATCTCCAGCTCGCCATCCGGCCGGATGTCGGGGATGCGGGCGACAATCTCCTTCAGCAACGCGGTGAGCTGGTGGCGCGCCAGCCGGGCGCCCAGGCAGAAGTGGGCGCCCGACCCGAATGCCAAGTGGCGGCTGGCGTTGGGGCGCGTGATGTCGAACCGGTGCGGATCCTCAAACACCGAGGGATCCCGGTTGGCCGCCGGGTATGACAGGTAGATCTTGTCCCCCTTCGCCACCTTCCGTCCGCCGATTTCCGTGTCCTCCATCACGGTGCGCCGGAACTTGACCACCGGCGGCGAATGGCGCAGCACCTCCTCGATGGCGTTGGGCAGATGGGCGTCCACATCGCTGCGCAGCAGTTCGTACTGGTCCGGGTGCTCGTTCATGAGCCGCACGAAGTGGGCGGCCGTGCTGCGCGTGGTTTCGTGCCCGGCGATGGACAGCGTGACGAAGAACATCTGGATGTTGACCTCGTCGAGCTTCTCGCCATCCACTTCGCCGTGCACCAGCCGGCTCATCATCGAGTCGTCCGGATGCCTGCGCTTCTCCTCGGCGAGCTGCTGGGCGATGGCGAACAACTGGTAAAACGCCGGGGCTGCCGCCTGTTCA
>JAPPIX010000353.1 GCA_028820495.1 Gammaproteobacteria bacterium | reverse complement strand
GTCGGCTTTGGCGGCGTTAACTCCGCCGGGCGGGTTTCCTTTGACCATGCCTATCGGCGATTGGTGATCGACGCGTTGCCCGAGGCGGAGCGCTTGCTGGCCTACCAGAGCCTGGCAACGCTGATGAACCTGGATGGCGATCCGGCCACTGAGGCGGTGCGCCGCCACATCGACGCCCATACGCTGATCCGCCGGGTCGAGCTGTTCGATCCAGAGGAAATCCCATGGAATCGGGAGGTCAACTTCAAGGCGCCGGGCGCGCCCATGGAGTTTCGGGTGCGGGCACGGCAGATGCCGGATCGCTTGCCCGAGGGTTGGCAGGCCGTGCCGGAGGGGAAGGGCGAATTCAAGATCAGGGTGGCTGAGCAGTTCAAGGCACTGGTGCCAGATCGGCGCGTCTCCAAGGTGTCGAGCGCCGCGCAGGTGCCGACTGGCTTCGACCCCGGTGCAATCTACGCCTCACGCAGCCATCCGCGGGGCCTGCAATTGGCGATTTTCGGCGCATCCGATGCGTTGCGCTCCTCCGGGCTGCCGCTCGACTTGCTCAAGCAAAAGGTGGCACCCGATCAATTCGCCGTGTACTCCGGCAGCGCCATCTGCCAACTGGACACCGACGGCTACGGCGGCATGATGCAGAATCGGATGCTGGGCAAGCGCCCCACATCCAAGAACGGCGCCCTCGGCCTGCCGGAAATGACCGGCGACTTCATCAACGCCTACGTGCTCGGCTCGGCGGGCGGCACGGCCGGCATCATTGGCGCCTGCGCCACCTTCCTCTACAACGTCAAGCAAGGCCTGGACGACATCCGCTCCGGCGCCAAGCGAGTGGTGATGGTCGGCAACGCCGAAGCGCCGGTGCTGCCGGAGGTGCTCGAAGCCTACGGCACGATGGGCGCGCTCGCCGAAGATGACTCCCTCATGGCCTTGGACGGCTCGGAAGCGCCTGACCATCGCCGCGCCTGCCGTCCCTTCTCCAGCAATTCCGGCTTCACCGTCGGCGAATCGGCGATCTACGCGCTGTTGATGGACGACGCGCTGGCCGTGGAACTCGGCGCCGAGGTCTTGGGCGCAGTGGCTGATGTGTTCGTCAACGCCGACGGCTACAAGAAGTCCATCCCCGGCCCCGGCATCGGCAACTACCTGACCATGGGCAAGGCCTTGGCGGTGGCGCGCAGCCTGCTCGGCGAGCAGGGGCTGCGCCAGGGCACCTATGTGCAGGCGCACGGCACCGGCACCCCCCAGAACCGGGTGACTGAGTCCCACATCCTCAACGAGTTGGCCAAGCTCTTCGGCATCGAGGATTGGCTGGTAAGCGCCGTGAAGGCCTACGTCGGCCATTCCATGGCACCAGCGGGGGGCGACCAGCTCGCCTCGGTTCTCGGCGCTTGGCAACACGGCTTCATCCCCGGCATCACCACCATCGACCACATCGCCGACGACGTGCATGCCAGCCATCTGCGCCTGCCCATGCAGCACGTGCCTTTCGACCTGCAAGCCGTGCCGGGGGCGATCATCAACTCCAAGGGCTTTGGCGGCAACAACGCGTCGGGGCTGTTCCTCGCGCCGCAATTCACCGCCGGCATGCTGGCCAAGCGCTGGGGCAAGACAGCGTTCGCGGACTACCAGAAACGCAATGAAGCGGTGCGCGGTGCCCGCCTTGAATATGACGCGGCCATGTGCCGAGAGACGCTGGCGCCCATCTACCAGTTCGGGGAAGGCGTATTGGAGGGCGAGGACCTGTCAATCAGCGCCGAGGGCATCCGGCTGCCCGGATTCGACCTGCCGGTCAGCTTGGACTTGGCCAATCCCTACGGGGACATGGTCTGACCCGGTCAGGTTCCCAACCCTCCCGAGGCCAAGGCGCCCGGCAGCCGCGCAAGCGCTTCGGCCAGCACTTCCTGATCGACGAAGGTGTGCTGGCCCGCTTGGTTGCCTGCATTGGGCTTAGGCCTAAGGATGCGCTGCTCGAAATCGGCCCCGGCCGCGGCGCCCTCACCCGCTGCCTGCATGGCTTGGTGGACCGCTACACGGCCGTCGAGATCGACCGTGACCTGATTCCCGGCCTGCGCAGCCGCTTTCCCGGGATTGAACTCTTCAACGCCGACGCCTTGGCCTTCGACTTCAACGCGCATTGCCAGGGCCGCCCCTGGCGCTTGGTCGGCAACCTGCCCTATAACATCGCCTCCCCGCTGCTGTTCAAGTTGACCGCCTGCGCAGCGCACATTCAGGACATGCACTTCATGCTGCAAAGGGAAGTGGCCGAACGGCTCGCCGCCAAGCCCGGCACCAAGGCACGGGGCCGGCTGTCGGTGGGCATTCAGCAGCGCTTCGCCGTCGAGACGCTGTTCGACGTGCCTCCGCAGAGCTTCGCGCCGCCGCCCAAGGTGTTCTCCACGGTGGTGCGGCTGACGCCCCACCCTGCATCCGCCCATTCAGCCGCACCGGAACAGCTCGAGGCGGTTGTCCGCCTCGCTTTCGCATCGCGCCGCAAGCGCCTCGGCAACGCCCTCAAGCCGCTGGGGCTGGATTGGGCAGCGCTCGGCATCGACGAGCGCTTGCGGCCCGCGGATCTTTCGGTGGCCGAGTTCGTGACCATCGCCAACGCCGTCGCGGGGGATTGAGCGATGGCCACCTACGCCGTGGGCGACATCCAGGGCTGCTATGCGGAATTCGCCGCGCTGTTGGACGAGGTCGCCTTCGACGAGCGGCACGACGCGCTCTGGCTGCTGGGCGACCTCGTCAACCGCGGACCGGACTCGCTGGCGGTGATGGAGCGCGTCATGGCGCTCGGCGACCGCGTGACCACGGTGCTCGGCAACCACGATCTGCACTTCCTTGCCATCTGGTACGGCGGCCATCCCGTTCGCGCCACCGACACCTTCACCGACTTGCTCGCAGCGCCGGAGGCCCCCGCCATCGCTAATTGGCTGCGGCGGCAACCTTTCTTTCACCAGGACCCGAGCTTGGGCTACGCGATGGTTCACGCTGGCATTCTGCCGGGCTGGACATTCGCTGACGCCCAAGCCGCTTCGGATGAGCTGATGGGCGTGCTGGAGGGACCGGAATTCAAGGGCTACTTCCGCGACCTCTACGGCGACCGGCCGCACAGGCTGAAGAAAAAACATGTCGGCATGGACCGCTGGCGCATCCTAACCAACGGCTTCACCCGCATCCGCTTGGTGGACGCCAAGGGGAGTTTGAACTTCACACACAAGGGCGCGCTCGACGAAGCGCCGCCGGATTGCCGGCCCTGGTACGAACTGGCTGCGGACGCGCTCGATGGGCAACGCCTGCTGTTCGGCCACTGGGCGGCACTGAACGGGCACACCGGCAAGGACAATCTGATTGCCTTGGACACCGGCTGCGTCTGGGGCCGCAGCCTGACCGCCCTGTGCTTGGAAAGCGGCAAAAGAACCGTCATTCCTGCTTTCGGCGCTGCGGCTGAATCACCATGAACGGTTGCGCCTCACTCGCCGCGCAGCCGCCGCTCCAATTCCGCCATCCGCGCCTCCGCAATGCGCTGGGCTTCGAGCGCCCGATCTCGCTCCGCCTCTACCGCCTGTCGGGCTTGGCGCTCTTCCGCATGAGTCAGCAGATACTCGCCGCGCTTGGGGTCGAACAGGCGCAGACGCTCGCCCTCCAGCCGAAGGGTCACCCCCAGCAGGCTGTCGTGGCAGAGCGCGCCGTCACGCTCCTCAAGCGCGACCTCCCGGTACTCCCCGTCCGCGCCCAAGACGTACCCCCGAAGGCGCGGGTCTAGGTACTCGCCCAACGGGTCGAACTGCCAGTACTCGCGAACCTCCAAGCGCTCGTAAAGCGCCTTCTTCCCAACCTCGTCCTCCCTGCGCGTGGAACGGGAGGTCACCTCCAGAACGAAGTCCGGCCCCTTGCCCTCCTCCCAGACGAGCCACACCCGCCGCTCCGGCAGCTTGGGCACCCCGAAGGCCACGAACACGTCCGGCGACACCCGGCGCTTGTTGTTGCCCTCCTCGTAGTACATGAGCATGTTGCTGCCTACGTAGGCGTCGGGGCGGTCCTTGAGGAAGCCGTGCAGAGGGCTGGCGAAGTCCACCATGGCGTGCCAATGAACGGGCGTTTCGGACATGGGCTTACCGTCCGACTCCGGGTAGCGGACCGGGCGTGCGGCCTGCGGCGCCCTGGGCGGCGCGGGGCCGGTGCCCCGGACGGGGCTGCTGGAACGTTGGGCTTGGCGCATGGCGGGCTCCTTGGAAACGCCTCGGATCCGTGCCCCGCACCCTAGCACAGGGCTGTAGCCGCCGTAAGGGGCCGATGGTGCGGGCGGGCTTGTCGATTGCCGGGGTCAACTTCCGATCCGGTCGGTTGGGGATGGGTCACGATGGCACGACGTCCACCCGGAATCTGTAGGCCAAATCCGCAAGACCTGTGGGACATTGGCCCTTTGTGGCCGCTATTCGACGCAGATGTCGAAGATTCGGCGCCGTTCCTCCATGCGATGGACGTTCCGCAGAAAAAGGTCTGTTCCCCACCCATCCGCGCCTTGGCTACCGGAGTGGGAACTCGCTCGGGCTATGCGTCGGCGACCAAATCGCGCCACAATGCGCCTGTTCTTGGCAGCGATGGATTGGGTGCCGTGGAAATCTACTTGGTCGGCGGCGCGGTGCGCGACGAATTGCTCGGGCGGGACGTGGGCGAGCGCGACTGGCTGGTGGTGGGCGGCAGCGCCGAGGCCCTGCTCGCCCAAGGCTACCGCCAAGTGGGCAAGGACTTCCCGGTGTTCCTGCACCCGGACACCCACGAGGAGTACGCCCTGGCCCGCACCGAGCGCAAGACCGCCGCCGGCCACGCCGGGTTTGACACCGACGCCAATCCCCAAGTGACCCTGGAGGAGGATCTCGCGCGGCGCGATCTCACCATCAACGCGCTGGCCAAGGACGGGCGCGGGCGCGTGATCGATCTCTTCGATGGCCGCCAGGACTTGGAACGCCGAGTCCTCCGCCATGTGACCGAGGCCTTTGCCGAAGACCCGCTACGGGTGTTCCGCGTTGCCCGCTTCGCGGCGCAACTCCACGGGTTCAACGTCCATCAGGACACCCGGTCGTTCATGGCGGGCATGGCCGAATCTCTCGCCGAACTGCCTGCCGAGCGCGTCTGGGGCGAGTTCCGCAAGGCCCTGGCCGCACCAGCGCCACAACGGTTCATCGAAGTTCTTTTGGACTGTGGCTGCCTATCGTTCTGGTTTCCCGAACTTGAGGGCATCCGCCTCGACGAAGGGCTTCTAGACGCCGAAGCCCGCTACGGCGCCATCGGCTGGTCCTTGGCGCCCACCGCCGCGGCCGCGCTCAGCAAACGGCTGAAGCCGCCCAACGCGTTCGCTCGGCTCGCTGATGACATCGCCCGCCATGGACGCACCTTAAGCGCTTGGCGCAGTGCCGATGCAAAGGCGCTGCTCGCCGCACTGACCGCCATCAACGGCTTGCGCGACCCCGTCCGACGCCGCGCGGCGCTGACCGTTGCCGGATTCAAGGCGGGCGTCAACCTCGACCCGCTCGACGCCGCGCTGGTCCGCATGGAGAACGAACTCGCAGCGGAGCGCCAGCATTGGCCCAAGCTAAGCGGCCCGGAAATGGGCAAGCGTCTGCGCGAGGCGCGGCTGCAACGGCTCGCCGAGGCGCAACGCTAGCCTCCGGAACGTGCGGCCCTACAGCCCTCCAGGTCCGCAGTCGTCGCGCAGGTAGTCCTCCAGCGACGATAGGATCGCAAGATGATGCTGCGGCCACCAGGGGTAGCTGTGCCATAGGTCCGTGATTTCCTCGTACTTGACTTGCTTGCCGGCGCGCTTGAGCGCACTGGCGAACTTGCGGGACTGCTCGATGGGCACACGCTGGTCCCGGTCGCCGTGGAACAGATAGACGGGCATGGCGACCTGCTTCACGTGGTCAATCGGCGACAAGCCCGCGATGGTCGGGTTCTGGTACTCCCGATTGAACGGGGACTCATAGGTGATCTTGTCGAACGTGCGCAGTTCGGACAGCCCGGCTCCTGCGACCGCGCACTGGTAAGGCGAGTTCGGGCGCACACTCGCCGCCATGGCCGCGTAGCCGCCGTATGAGTAGCCGTAGATGGCGATCCGATCGGGGTCGGCGATGCCCTGCTCCACCAGCCAGCGGGCGCCGTCATCCTTGTCATCCTGCATCTTCTGGCCCCATTCCCGGTCGCCGGCCCGCCAGAGCGCCTGGCCCCAGCCCTCCGAGCCCCGGTACTGCGGCTGCAGCACGGCATAGCCCCGGTTGGCGAGGAATTGCGCCCAAAGATCCCAGCCCAGGAAGTCGCGAGCCCAAGGCCCGCCATGGGGCATCACCACGGCGGGCAGCGGTCCTTCGGCGCCCTGGGGAAGGGTTAGAAACCCGGGTATCTCCAAGCCGTCGCGGGCCGGGTAGCTGACGAAGCGCGTGTCCGCCAGCTTTTCTGGCACGAGGTGCGGGAAGCTGCGCCCGAGCGGCACCAGTTGGCTGCCGTTGACAAGCAGATGGTAAAGGCCCGGCTCACGCGGCCCCGAGGAGCGCACGACGATCATCGTGAGGTCGTCGGAACTCGAAACCAAGCTGTGGCGGGAGCCAGTGGGCAGCGCGTTCTCCAAGCGTTGCTGAATCGACCGGCGCTTGGGCTCGTGGTAGTCGATGACAACGCCCTCGTCAAAGCCCACAAAGCCAATGACCTGGCCGAAGTCGACCGGGTTGCTGGCCTGCAAAACGCCGGACGCCTCCACCGTGCCGCCCCCAAACAGGGGTTTGCCCAGCGTCCGGTCAATCAGGTCATAGGCGCGGATGACGGCTTTGTCGAGGCCCGTGTTGTCTTGCATGTACACCCGGCGTCCATCCATATCAAACGCGACCGGCACCATGCCTTCCCGGCGGCCGGCATAGAGGCGGTGGTGCTCCTCCCACTTCCCAGTCTCCGGATGCTTGTAGGTAAACAGGATGTGGATGTCGTCGCCGCGCCCTTTAATGCTCTGCTTGGCTCGGATTGAGCCGTCCAAGTCACCGATTGGGGCCTCATCGCTGGCGCTGCGGTAAACCCGCTTAGCGTTGTAGCTGTTCAGGTCCAGCTCGTAGATGTCGGCGGAAAACTCTTGGTTGGTCACCCAAACCAAAACCTTGTCCGGCTGCCGGGGCATTCGATTGAACAGGTTCGCCCCGACGAATTCCTTGGTCTTGAACAGTTCCCTGCCAGCCTTGCCCTCGCCATCGTAAAGGTAAACCTTCTCCCGGTACCACTTGGTGGTGCGCCCGCCAGTTCGGATATCGAACTTCTGCCGACCGATGACCATCAGCCGATCATCGTTCAGCCAGAAGACCGCCCTTGCCTTGACGTCCCGGGGCCGGAATCGCACGGGCTCCGCCGACAGATCCGTGGTTCGCCAAACAGTGACGTCCGGGGGGGCGTTCACGTCGCTCAAGGTCAACGCTGCCAAGCGGCTGCCGTCGGGGCTGACGCGCACGCTGTCGATCACCGGATCGTGAATCCAAGCGCTGATGGGGATGAGCTCCGCGCCTGCCGCGCCACCGGCCAGCAGGCCGAGCAGCAGTGCGGCCACTTTGAGCGACGACCCCTTCATGTCAAAACCGTCGTGCGATTTGCACCACATATGTCCTCCCCAGCAAGCTGTAGCCAGCGCCCGGCACCGTGTTGAAGATTCGGGTTGAGGAGTCGCGTGGCACGTTGTCGCCAACCAACGGTGGCTTCTTGTTGAACAGGTTGCGCACCGATGCGGTCACCGCCCAATCGGTTTTGCGCAAGCGTGCGGAAACGGTGTGGTACCAAGTCTTCGGCGTCCTAACCTTGCGGTCCGCGTTGGTAGTATCCGGATCGAAGACCGGGTCTTCGGACGTGTTGCCTATGTAGTTGACCCGCCAAAAGTAGGTCCAGTCCCGGTAGTCCACCCGCACATCGACCTCGCCGAGCCACTTCGGGTAGCCCCAGTTGTTCACGTTGTTCCACTGCTCGTCGAACAATTGCGTACTCTGCTCCACCAGCCTTGCGAGGGTGCCGTCCACCGTGAGGTCGAAGGCCGGAAACTCCTTCTCGTAAACGAAGTCGATGTCGTAGCCGCGGGTAACGCTGCGCCCGATGTTGACCAAGGAAGCATCGACATCGGTCAGGTTGCCCTGCCCGTCGCGGGGGGCCACGCGATTGCACCAAGCGTTGCTGAGCCCTTGGGAACTGTAGCAGGTGCCGAGGATGTAGCTCGTGCTGGGGTCGGCGACGGTATTCTTCAGGTCGATCTCGAACCAACTGAAGGCCACCGACAGGCCCAGTGCTTCCGGCTGGATGACCACGCCGCCGGTCCAGGACTTGGAAGTTTCCGCCTCAAGCTCCCGGTTGCCGCCAACCACGTTTCTGATGCTGGGCACGCCAGCCTCTCCGAAGTCGGGATCGAGCCCTTGGCCGGCGCAGTTCTCGTAAACCACGTCGCCGGGCTCGTACTCTTCGCCGTAGTTTATGCAGGGGTCAAAGAATCCGGACACGAAACCGGTCTGGTCGGCCAGAAACTGCTCGTAGAGATCGGGGGCGCGAAACGACGTGCCGCGGGTGCCCCGCAGCCGCAACCAAGGGACTATCTGCCAGTCTACCGCCGCGCGGTAGGTCGTGTCGTCGCCGTAGGAATCGTAGTCCGTGTAGCGTCCGGATACGTTGACGATAAGCTCCTCTGCGAGCGGCTTATCCATCAGCACGGGCACCTCGACTTCGGCGAACAACTCAACCACCGTGTCGTCCCCGCTGGTGATCCCGGCCGTGGTGAAGCCCCAGAAGTTGTTGTTCTGCGCATCGGGGTCCGGTACGTCGCGAATGTCCTCGTTGCGGTACTCAAAGCCAAGCACCCCGCCGACTGCCTCCTCGTTGGGCATCTCGAACAGGGTGCCGGTGACGTGGGCGGCGAACTGGAAGCTCTTGTAAGTAGTCTCGCCGCGGGCGTCCTTGCGCAGGAAGTTCAGCGCATCCGTCGGCAGGCGCCCATGCAGCAGCGCGTCTTCGGTGAACAGATTGGCTGGCACGCAGCCGGCGATGGTGGGCTCGGCGCACACTAGGTTGCCGTTGGCATCCAGCGTCGAATTCAGCGAGGCCCGCACCCGGTCATCAAGAAGCTGCTGACCCTCGTAGGAACCGTCGGACCAGCTATAGCCGAGGTAGGCCTCGTAGCCCCAGCGCTCCGAGAGGTCGCCGGATAGGCCCGCAAACAGGTTTATCCGGTCGATTTTGACCGTTGTGACGGGATCCAGCAGTTCATAGGTGGGCAGCACCGGGCGTGCGCCGAATCCCCCGAACGCAGCCAGCGGCCCATAAGCGCCAAAGGGATTGGTCGGATTGCTCGGGGGCACCGAGGGGAAGAACTGGCGGTAGCCGTTGTTGGACTCGAAGGTGCGGTGGTTGTAGTAGAACTCGTAGTAGGCGTTGGCGCTGCGCCCGCCGATGTCGAAGTCCTTGTCGGCAAAGGAGGTCAGGGAGTAGATCTCGTATTCGGGATCGATTTGCTCGATGGACGGGCTGCGCTCGTCCCGGTAGAACTCGCCTTCGTTGTCGTAGAGGGGCTCGCCGTTGAAGGGATCCAAGCCATGCACGGGAATGGTGGTGTAGTAGGGAATGCCGTAGGCGTTCGGACCAGAGGGGTCGAAGTAGGGATTGTTAGGGTCGAGAGTCGCCAAGCTCGGCTCGTACCGGACCCACCCAAATGGCGACACCGCAAATCCATGGATGAACCCGAAGCACAGGGGCTCGCCGGTTTCTGGATGGGCGTTGTCGATCCGTCCGTCGCCGTCCTGGTCCGTGACCCGGGGCCGCTCGTCGCACTCAGCCCAACTGCGCTGGTTCCGCCGCAACTCGTCATTGGTGTCATAACTGCCGGAGATGCTGAAAGACCAAGTGTCGCCCACCCTGCCCCAAGTGGCGTCGATGCCCCGCTCCTCGCCGCCGTCACTGTGCGGAAACAGGCCTTGCAGGTTCACTTGAAACCCCTCGAAGCGCTGCTTGGTAATGACGTTGACTACGCCGGCAATGGCGTCGGCGCCGTAGATGGAAGACGCGCCGTCCTTGAGTATCTCGTAACGGGAAACCACCGAACTCGGAATGGCGCTCAGGTCCACGGAGTTGGTCGAGCCGCGCACGCCGGATGGCCCCCAGCGGCGGCCGTTGACCAACACGAGGGTGCGTTGGGCGCCGAGGCCGCGCAGGGACACCGACCGGGCACCCGGTCCGCCATCCGTGACGAACCCGGAAAACGAGTCGTCGATCTGCTGGCCGGTGGCGACGGTGGAGCCCTGCAGGATGTCCGCTGTATCGAGCAGCCCCGCCAACGCAGAAGTCTCGCTGGTGATGACAGTGATGGGCGACGCGCTGCTGAACTCATCGCGCCGGATGCGCGACCCGGTGACCACGATCTCCTCGGTGACCGGAGGGGGGGGGGGGGCTGCTT
>JAPPIX010000225.1 GCA_028820495.1 Gammaproteobacteria bacterium | reverse complement strand
TGGCGGCGCAGTCGTCGGCGCTGTTCACGATGCTGACGCCCGGCGACCACGTGGTGGCCTCGGCAGCGCTCTACGGCGGCACGGTGACGCAGCTTAAGCACCTGGCCCGCAAGCTGTCCTTGGGCCTGACTTTCATCGACCCGGACGCCCCGGCCAATTGGCGCGCGGCGCTGCGCGACGAGACCCGCGTCCTGTTCGCCGAGACCATTGGCAACCCGGGCGGCAACGTGCTGGACATCGAGGCGGTGGCGGCGGCTGCTGAGGAGGCGGGGGTTCCGCTCATGGTGGACAACACCTTTGCCACTCCATACCTGTGCCGCCCCATCGAATGGGGCGCGGACATCGTGGTGCACTCGGCGACCAAGTTCATCGGCGGCCACGGCACCAGCATCGGCGGCGCGGTGGTGGATTCCGGGACGTTCGATTGGTCGAACGGCAAGTTCGGCATCGTCGCCGATCCCTCTCCGGCCTATCACGGCCTCGCCTTTCACGAGACCTTCGGCACGTACGGCTACCTCATGAAGCTGCGCTCCGAGACCCTGCGCGACCTCGGCGGGGCCATGGCCCCGTTGAACGCCTTTCTGTTCATGCAAGGCCTGGAGACGCTGCCGCTGCGCATGGAGCGGCACGTGGCCAACGCCCGCGCCGTTGCCGAGTGGCTGTCGGGTCGCGATGACGTGGCCGGCGTGCGCCACTCGGGCTTGGCCGGCAGCCCCTACGCCGGGCTGGCTGCAAAGTACTTGCCCAAGGGGGCGGGGGCGGTGTTCTGCTTCGACCTCGACGGTGGCCGGGAGGCTGGCCAGGCGTTCATTCGCGCCGTACGGCTGTTCTCCCACCTCGCCAACGTCGGCGATGCCAAGAGCCTCATCATTCATCCGGCGAGCACCACCCACCGGCAACTGGCCGACGACGAACTGGCCGCCGCAGGCATCGGCCCCGGCACCATACGCCTATCCATCGGCATCGAAGACCCTGAGGACCTGATCTGGGATCTTGAACAGGGGTTCGCCCAAGTTGCCGAGTTGCGTCATGGCTGAAGTGGCGGCCTACCAAGATCCCGCCGTTGTGCAGCGGGTGCTGCGCCGGACCAAGACCGTGGCGATCGTTGGCCTGTCCTCCAACCCATTGCGGGCCAGCCACTTCGTCGGCTTCTACGCGATGCGCCACGGTTACCGGGTGATCCCGGTGAATCCCCGGGAGGAGGCGGTGCTCGGCCAGCGTGCCTATCCGGCCTTGACCGACATCCCGGAGCCGGTGGACTTGGTGGATGTGTTCCGCGCCCCGGCGGCGGTGCCCGCCATTGCCCGGGACGCCGTGGCCATCGGCGCTGCCGCCCTCTGGCTGCAGTTCGAGGTGATCAGCCCGGCCGGTGCCGCCTTGGCCGCCGAAGCGGGCCTCGACGTGGTCATGGACCGCTGCTTCAAGATCGAGTACGCCCGCTACCTGGGGCGCATGCACGTGCTCGGCTTCAACACCGGCGTGGTCTCCGCCCGCCGGGAGGTGCGCTAGGCGGGCGCTGGGAAAAAAGCGGGTAGAATGCGGCGCGTTCCGGCGTCAAGAGTTCTTTGTGGAGGTCATCCAGCTACTCATCAGCGGCGTTTCCCAAGGCTGCGTCTATGGGCTGATCGCGCTCGGGTTCGTGCTCATCTACAAGGCCACCGAGATGGTCAATTTTGCCCAGGGCGACATCATGATGATCGGCGCCTTCATCGCCTTCACCTTCATCAACCTGCTCGGCTGGCCGTTCGTTTGGGGTTTCTTGGCGTCCTTGGCGGTCATGGCGCTGCTGGGTGCCCTGACCGAGCGGCTGCTGCTGCGGCCCATGATCGGCGAGCCGCACTTTGCGGTGCTGATGCTGACCATTGGCCTCGGCTTTGTCCTGCGCACCATTGCCGGGGAGCGCTGGGGCAGTGAGCCCAAGACCTTGGACCTGCCTTGGGGCTCGGCGGTTTGGCGCTTTGGCGAGGTCACGGTGGGCGGTGATGACCTGGCAGTTGTGGGCGGCACGTTGGCGCTGTGCGGGCTGCTGTACCTGTTCTTCCGCTTCACCCGCCTCGGCATCGCCATGCAGGCCGCGTCCCAGAATCAACTGGCCGCCTTCTACGTGGGCATTCCGGTCAAGCGGGTCTTCGGCCTGGTCTGGGCGCTGGCCGCCGTGCTCGCCGCCTGCGCGGGGGTGCTGGCGCCGGGCGGAGTGATCGACCCGAACATCGGCTTCATCGGCATCAAGGCCTTCGCCGCCGCCATCGTCGGCGGCTTGGGCAGCCTGCCGGGCGCCATTCTCGGCGGGCTGCTGGTGGGCCTTTCAGAACAGTTCGCGGGCCGCTACCTGTGGCCGGGGTTCTCGGACGTCAGCGCCTACGTGCTGCTGCTCGCCATGCTGATGATTCGCCCGGAAGGGCTGTTTGCCGCTATGCAGCAGAAGAAGGTCTAACGCCGTGTTGCGTTGCGTGAAACAACTTCCCAATCTTCTGGCGGAAAGCGCATTCCAGCGGCCCAATCGAGGGCGGGACGCCCTCGCTCCTGGGGGTGACGTCCGTTTCAGGTGTGCGCCCTTGGAGCGAGACCGCCCCTCGCTCGTGCCAAGGGTCGATGCGCGATCCGGGGGATGGGCTCGGCGGGAGTCCGGAGCGAGGGCATCTTGCCCTCGATTCCTGGGGGCTGGGTGACCGCCAGGTCGCGCAGGGGGCGTTGCTGGTGTTTGGCGCGCCATTGCTCCTGTTACTGCTTTGCGCGGGAGGCACAGCGGCGTTTGTCCCGAACCAGCCCGCATGGGCATTGTTGGGGCTGGCGCCGCTGTTGGTCACCGCTGCTTTCCGGCGCAAAACCCACTCTTTACACCACTCACGTAGAAGGAACGTTCGGTGACAAAACGAATTGCATGGATGGCAACATGGCTGTTGCTGGGGATGGCCTGCGGCGCCGCAGCCGCCGAGTTGCCCGATTTCACGGAATTGGTGGAGGACAACGCCGCTGCGGTGGTCAACGTCAGCACCACGCGGCGCCAGAACGAGCGCGACCCGCGCATGCGCGACTTCGAGGAGTTCTTTCGCCGCTTTCCGCCGCAGCCGCAGCCGCCGTCCAATGCGCGTCCGCGCTCCTTGGGCTCGGGCTTCGTCATCTCCGATGACGGCTATGTGCTGACCAACAACCACGTTGTCGAAGGCGCCGATGAGATACTGGTGCGCTTCCCCGACCGGCGGGAGCTCAACGCGGAGGTGGTGGGAACGGACCGGCGATCGGACTTGGCCTTGCTCAAGGTGGAGGCCGACAACCTGCCGACGGTGCGCTTAGGCCGTTCCGAGGATTTGGATGTGGGCGAGTGGGTGTTGGCCATCGGCTCCCCGTTTGGCTTTGACTACTCAGTCACCGCCGGCATCGTCAGCGCCAAGGGGCGCAGCTTGCCCACCGAGCGGAACGAAAACTACGTACCCTTCATCCAGACCGACGTGGCCATCAATCCAGGCAATTCCGGAGGTCCGTTGTTCAACTTGGACGGCGAAGTGGTGGGCATCAATTCGCAGATCTACTCAAGGTCAGGTGGCTTCATGGGCGTGTCCTTCGCCATACCCATCGACGTGGCCATGGACGTGGTCGATCAACTCAAAAGCGCCGGAAGGGTTTCGAGAGGCTGGCTGGGCGTGGTCATCCAGGAAGTCAGCCGTGACTTGGCGGAGAGCTTCGGTCTCGAGCGCCCCCACGGCGCCCTCATCAGCGAGGTGGCCCCAGGCAGCCCGGCGGATGAAAGCGAGCTGCAGGCCGGAGACGTCATCATCGAATTCGACGGCAAACCCATTGAGCGCTCCGAAGAGCTGCCCCACTACGTGGGCCGCACTGCGGCGAACAGCGAGGTGGACGTGGTCGTGATGCGCGGTGGCGAGCGCCTCAAGCTCAAGGTCAAGGTCGGCGAACTGCCCGACCTTGAGGGCGACGGGTCGGTTGGCCAAGGCGCCCCCAACGAACCCTCGAGCCTCGGGTTGGTGCTGGAGGACGTGCCGGAGGCAGCGCTCAGCCGTTTCAATCTCAAGGGCGGCGTGCGGGTGGTCCAATCAACCGGTCCGGCGGCGGATTCCGGCATTCGAGCCGGTGACATCATCACCCGCCTCAACCACCAAACGGTCGAGAATCAGCAGGGCTTCCGCGAAATCGCCAAGACCCTGCCGAAGGGCCGCCGCGTGCCGGTGCTGATTGTGCGCGGCGGCGTTCAGACCTTCGTGCCGTTAAGCGTGCCGGAGTAACCGTGTTTTGCCTGCTGCCGACCACATCCGCAACTTCTCGATCATCGCCCATATCGATCACGGCAAATCGACCCTCTCCGACCGTCTGATCCAGCACTGCGGCGGCTTGACCGATCGGGAGATGGCCGATCAGGTGCTCGATTCCATGGATCTGGAGCGCGAGCGGGGCATCACCATCAAGGCGCAGAGCGTTCGGCTGCATTACCAGGCTGAAGACGGGCGCACCTATCAACTCAACTTCATCGACACCCCGGGCCATGTGGATTTCAGCTACGAGGTGTCGCGCTCCTTGGCGGCCTGCGAAGGGGCGCTGTTGGTTGTGGACGCCGCTCAAGGCGTGGAGGCGCAGTCGGTAGCCAACTGCTACACGGCCATCGAACAGGGGCTCGAGGTGCTGCCGGTGCTGAACAAGATCGACCTGCCCCAAGCCGACCCCGCCGCCGCGGCGCAGGAAGTCGAGGAGATCATCGGTTTGCCGGCGCACGACGCGCTGTTGGTCAGCGCCAAGACCGGGGCTGGGGTGCCGGAACTGCTGGCCAGCTTGGTGAGCCGCATTCCGCCGCCGCAAGCGAACCCGGATGCGCCCTTGCAGGCGCTGATCATCGATTCTTGGTTCGACAACTATCTCGGCATCGTCTCCCTGGTGCGGGTGGTGGCGGGCCAGGTGGCGGCCGGGGACCAGGTGGCGGTCAAGTCAACGGGGCAGGTTCATGGTGTCGATCAAGTCGGCTGCTTCACGCCAAAGCGGCAGGTGGCGGAACGCTTGGTGGCCGGGGAAGTGGGCTTCATCGTGGCTGGCATCAAGGACATCCGCGGGGCGCCGGTGGGCGATACGATCGCGCCCGCCAAGCATCAGTTGGTGGCTCAGTTGCCTGGCTTTGCGGAGGTAAAGCCGCAGGTTTACGCGGGCCTTTTCCCAGTCGCCTCTGAGCAGTTCGAGGACTTTCGTGAAGCGTTGGCGAAGCTGAGCTTGAATGACGGCTCGCTGTTTTACGAGCCGGAAACCTCCGATGCCTTGGGCTTTGGATTTCGCTGCGGCTTTCTCGGCCTCCTGCATATGGAGATCGTGCAGGAGCGGCTCGAACGGGAGTATGGCTTGAACCTCATCACCTCGGCGCCGACGGTGGTTTACGAAGTGATTGGCGTGGATGGCGAGGCCAGGCAGGTGGACAACCCCTCCCGATTGCCGCCTCAGTTCGCCGAAGTGCGTGAGCCAATCGCGGCGGTCAACATCCTCACGCCCCAGGACTACGTTGGCAATGTGATCAGCCTTTGCGTGGAACGGCGCGGGGTTCAGAGGAACATGCAGTTCTCGTCCGGCCAAGTGTCGATGACCTGGGAGCTGCCCATGAGTGAAGTGGTGATGGACTTCTTCGACAGGCTGAAGTCCGTCAGTCGCGGCTTCGCGTCCTTGGACTACGGCTTCGACCGCTTCGAGGCCTCCAACCTGGTCAAGCTCGACATGCTCATTAATGGCGAGCGGGTCGATGCCTTGGCGATGATCGTGCATCGCAGCCAAGCCCAGAGCCGTGGTCGTCAGTTGGCGGAGAAGATGAAGGAACTGATTCCGAGGCAACTGTTCGACGTTGCCATTCAGGCCGCCATCGGCGGCCAGATCGTGGCTCGGCAGACGGTCAAGGCGCTGCGCAAGAACGTCACCGCCAAGTGCTATGGCGGCGACGTGACGCGCAAGAAGAAGCTGCTGGAGAAGCAAAAGGCGGGCAAGAAGCGCATGAAGCAGCTTGGTCGGGTGGAAATCCCCCAGGACGCGTTTCTCGCCGCGCTCAAGGTCGAACGCTAGCGCGATACAATAAGACATGGATATAGACTTTCCCTTGGTTCTCACTTGGGCCGTGCTGATCAGCGGCGGCATCTGGCTGTTTGACGCGCTATTCCTTAAGGCCCGCCGGCTGGGGGCGCGTTCCGCCGAGGAGGCGGAGGCGCCGGACAAGGAACCGATGATCGTGGAGTACGCCCGTTCCTTCTTTCCGGTTCTGCTCTTGGTGCTGGTGCTGCGCAGCTTTCTCGCCGAGCCCTACCAGATACCTTCCGAGTCCATGGTGCCGACTTTGGAGGTGGGCGATTTCATTCTGGTCAACAAGTACGCCTACGGCATCCGCCTGCCGGTGCTCGGCACCAAGATCATCGAGGTCGGCGAGCCGCAGCGGGGCGACATCATGGTGTTCATCCCCCCCCACGACTCGCGCTACTTCATCAAGCGGGTCATCGGCCTACCGGGCGACCGCATTCGGTATGAGGACAAGGCGCTGTACATCAACGACGAACGGGCGGATTATGAGTTCGTGCGCGAGTTTTATGATGTCATCGGCGGTGCCGCAGTGCCGGTTCGGGCTTACCAGGAGTCCTTGGGCAGCGGCACCCACACCACCTATCGCTATCCGGTCGGTGACCGCAACGGCGAGTGGACAGTGCCGGAGGACGCCTACTTCGTGATGGGCGACAACCGTGACCGCAGCGACGACAGCCGCCGTTGGAAGTACGTCTCCGAGGCCAAGATCGTCGGCAAGGCGGTGGCCATTTGGGTGCACAAGGACCCCGGCTTCAAGCTGCCGACCTTCGAACGCAACCAATGGCTGACGCAGGCGGCGGCGGAGCCCCGTCCAGCCCGCCTGAATCACGCCGAAGCCGCCCTGATCCGTGACTGAACGCCCCGGCGCCCCGCAGCTTGATCGTTTGCAACGCGCGCTGAACTACCGATTTGCCGATGAGCGCCTGCTCGTTCGCGCCCTGACCCACAAGAGCGCTTCGCCGGACAGCCACAATGAGCGATTGGAGTATCTGGGCGATGCGGTGCTCGGCTACGCCGTCGCCGCGCACCTGCATCGCGAGCATCCAGGTGAGGCGGAGAGTGGCCTGACGCTGGCCCGGGCGGCGTTGGTCAAGCGGGGCACGTTGGCGGAGATTGGCCACGCGCTGGCGCTGGGCGACTACATGCGCTTCGGCATCGGCGAAATGCGTTCCGGCGCTTTTCGCCGGGCTTCCGTGCTTGCCAACGGCGTCGAGGCCCTGATCGGCGCCGTGCATGAGGATGGCGGCGTGGAGGCGGCCCGGGCGCTTGTGGTTCACTTGTTGGGCGAGCGGCTGACCGGCCTGACGGCGGCGCTGGTCAAGGATGCCAAGTCGGCGTTGCAGGAGTTCGCTCAAGGGCGGGCCATGCCCTTGCCGGTGTACCGAATCGTCGAGGAAGCTGGCGCGCGGCATGCGCCCCGCTTCATCGTCTCCTGTGAAGTCGCCGAGCTGGGGTTGAAGGCCACGGCCGAGGGTGCTAGCCGCAAGGAGGCGGAAAAGCGCGCGGCCGCCCGACTGCTCGACCAGATCGAAGCCGATGACCAAGGTGACTGATCGTTGCGGCACCGTCGCCATCGCCGGGCGGCCCAACGTCGGCAAGTCCACCTTGTTGAACCGGGTGCTTGGCGAAAAGCTCAGCATCACCTCCCGCAAACCGCAGACCACCCGGCGCAACCTCATTGGCATTGACACCGAAGGCGCTTGCCAAGCGATCTACGTTGACACGCCGGGCATCCACCGCCGAGTCCAGCGGGCCATCAACCGCAGCATGGTGGGCAATGCCAAGGCGGCTCTCGGCGATGCGGACCTGATCGTCCTGGTGCTCGACCGCGACCGCTTGACCGAAGGCGATGAGTGGGTGATGCGGCAGGTTGAGTGGGCGGCGAAGCCAGCGTTTGCGCTCATCAACAAGATTGACCTAATGAGCAACAAGACCCGCCTGTTGCCGGCGATGGAACGGATTGGCGCTAGGGGCCTATTTGCGGAAATCATGCCGGTCTCAGCCTTGGGCGGCGAGGGCGTCGCCGAGTTCCGCTCATTGGTGTTCCAAAGCCTGCCCGCCGGGCCGCACCTCTTTGCCGCCGACCAGCTCACCGACGAAAGCGAGCGCTTTCTGGCCAGCGAGATGATCCGCGAAAAGCTCATGCGCCGGTTGGGCGATGAATTGCCGCATCGGACAGCCGTGGTGGTGGAGTCCTTCGATGAAGGCTCGGCGGTTGTGGACATCCGCGCCCAAATCCTGGTCGAGCGCGCCGGCCAGAAGCGCATCGTCATCGGCAAGGACGGCGGCAAGCTCAAGTCCATCGGCCGGGAGGCGCGCTTGGACATCGAACGCATGCTGGGCCGTCAGGTCATGCTGCATCTTTGGGTCAAGGTGCGCAGCGGCTGGTCGGACAGCCCAGCGGCGCTGCGCGATCTGGGAATTTGAATCAACAATGGAATTCGAGGAGGAGCGTCGTGCGGAACTACTTTGAATTCGAAGTGTCGCTGCGCCACATCAAACCAAGAATCTGGCGGCGGTTCCTGATCGCTGCAAACGCCACCTTCGGCGACTTGCACCGCGCCATCCAGGACAGTTTCGGTTGGATGCATTGCCATCTTTGGGAGTTTCGCGCCACCCATCGACGCGTCTTGGCCGGATGCAAGCAAGATGACTTCGTGGACTTCGGCTTTGGGGAAGCTGTGCCGGACGCCGAGGCAGTCAAGCTCGGCACCCATTTCGCGCGCTCCAATTCCTGCCAGTACATCTACGACTTTGGCGACGATTGGCTGCATGACGTGAAACGCAATCGCCGGGTGCGGCTGTCGGAGAGTTTCCACAGACAGTTGCTCGCTGGCAGGCGAGCTTGTCCACCGGAAGATTGCGGCGGCGTCTCAGGCTACACTCGATTCGTTTCGATGATCGAAATCGGAGAAGATCCATGGAACGAGGGGGGGAGTGTCGAAGAGCTTTTGGAATGGGTTGGGGATTGGAACCCGGCCGCATTCGATCTCGCAAACGCAAAACGGGGATTTGACGCCAAGTCGGTACTGCCCCCAGATGAGTTCCTCTGAAAGCTAGCCGGGAGGCACCGTGTCCAGTTCACCATCGTGCCGTCGCCAGCGAATTTCGCCTTGACACCGTGGGCAACGCGCCCCGTTGGCCACCTTGCGACTCAAGCGCTGGCGAAACCAGCGCTGCCCGCAACCGCACTCGCCGGCCCATCGCGCTGCGGTGTGGCGTACCGCATGGGTGCGCTCGCCGGTGCAGCCGATCTCACGCGCCTTGGTGGCCCAGACTGCGTCGTGATTGTGCGCTTTGCCGACGATGGCATGGGCGATTTCATGCAGGATGGTGTCGATGAGCTCTGTCCGGCTGGCCCGGAGGCAGAAGCTTACGGAGAGGTCGATGCGGCGCTCATCGTACTTGCAGACTCCCGCCCGGGAGGGAGCGAGATCGAACCCGAAACGCCAGTTCTTTCCCAAGCCGCTGTTTGCCCTGTGATGCTTGAGCAGCTTGTTGGCCAGCGCCTCGATTTCGGCCAATGAGCAGTTGCCCACTCTTGATTGCTCCACTAACTCCAACAGGCCGTAGGGCACGTTCCATCGTCCTTGGCCGGTATGGACCAAGGCTTGGTGGCGCTTCAGGATGGCCACGGTTCCGGCAATGGTGCCGTCGCCGTGCGCAAAGCGCACACCGCTGCCCACCGGATAGGCGGCGCCGGGGAAGTCGGCAGTAATAGGAGGGTAGGGGCGGCGGGCCATGGACGCCATCATAATACGACAGGCTGGCAGGCCGTGCTCTCAAGCCGAGGCCAGCCGGACCGCAGCTTGCGGTTTGTGCGGCAATGCCGCAGAATGCGTCCGATGAATCTATACGTCACGCGAACCTATGAGCGCACCATTCGCAAGCTGCTGTCCGAAGAAGCCCGCAGGGAAATGGAGACGGCTATTGTCGCAAGGCCCGAGGCGGCGCCGGTTATCCGAGGGACGGGCGGTATTCGCAAATTGCGCTGGGCCGGTTCAGGCCGGGGCAAGCGCGGCGGCATCCGTGCGATCTACTTCTGGCACGTCGGCCGGAGGCAATTTACATGCTGACGGCTTACGCCAAGGCGGATCGCGACGACCTTACGGCGGCGGATCGCAAGGCGCTGGCGCGGCTGGTGACGACCATCGAACGGGAGACGCAAGGATGATGACAGAAGAACGCACAGAAACCGGCTGCGAGATCGAGACGGCGCTGGGCGAAGTGCTCGCCCATGTGCGAGGCGAGACGGCATTGCCCTGCCGAATCGTGGACGACCCTGCGGCCGAGCGGATCGTTGCCCTGCGCAAGCGGATGAGGCTGAGTCGACAAAAGTTTGCCGAGCGTTTCGGGCTCGATGCGCGCGCGATTCAAGACTGGGAACAGGGGCGCCGGGTTCCTGACCGGGCGGCGCGCGTCTTGCTGACGGTGATCGATCATGAGCCAGACGCGGTCGTGCGCGCACTGACGCCGCC
>JAPPIX010000313.1:7656-10549 GCA_028820495.1 Gammaproteobacteria bacterium | reverse complement strand
TACCAACTCCAACCGCCCGAATCTGCGGGCGATTTCCCCAAAAGCCGTCATCCAACATCCCGGCAAAACTTGAACACTTTGGGCGATCCGATGTGCGAAATTCGCCACAAAAGCGCTTTGCGGGCGGCTGAGCGAACAATGACCAAGCCCACAACGAAGCCCTTAACCCTTTGATATATAAGGAAACTCTACTTGGGAAACGGTCATCAAGGGCCACCTCCGGCAGGCGGCATCAAGGGGCGATCATGAAGCTCGCCGTGGCCTCCGCGACCAAGGCGCCGCTATCTTGGCGGATGATCCGTCCCTCCATCTGCGCGAGGCGTCCCTTGCGCTTCAGGCAACGGCCCTCCAAGCGCACCGCAGCGCCGATCGGCAGCTCCGCTCGGTAGCGAATGTCCGCCTTGGCGGTATAGCAGACGATGCCTTTCAGCCAAAGCCAATTGGCCATGACGTCATCGAGCAGGCTGAACACGATGCCGCCGTGGGTGACGTTGCTGTAGCCGGCGTGCCGTTCATCCGGGGTGAATTCCGCCAAGCACAGATCGTCCTCCAAGCGGAAGCGGACCTTCAGGCCGATCGGGTTGTCGGGGCCGCACACGAAACAACGATGGCCTTGGCGAACTCGGGGCATGGGGCGACTTTGAGGCAAACGATGCATGCTGATTTTCTAGATCGCGGGATCAGGGTGTCAAGTTTGTTTGCCACGTCTGCGCCCGGCGACCGCGCTCCCATTGGTCTCGGGCATCGCTCCGTTGGGTTAACATCCCCCTCCCGTGATTGATCTGCCCAGCATCCGTCGGCGCCTTGCTGGCCACCGAGGTGATACCGTCATCCCCGGACGCCGTACCCGGCAAGCGGCCGTGGCCGTCATTCTGCGGGAGCAGAAAGGTCAAACCGAAGTCCTTTTCATCAAGCGGGCGGAGAAGGCGGGCGATCCCTGGTCCGGCCAGATGGCCTTCCCCGGTGGCCACCGGGAAGGAGCCGACGCTGACCTCAAGGCGGCGGCGATTCGCGAAACGCTTGAAGAAATCGGTCTCGACCTCGCCGCCAGCGAGTACCTTGGCGCCCTCGACCACCACTATGCCGCACCTCGGGGCCCGCGCTTGGACATGCTGATCGCACCACACGTCTTCGTCCTCGAAGGCGACCCCAGCTTCAAACTCAACTACGAAGTGGCGGAAGTGGTCTGGGCGCCGCTCGAATCCTTGGCCGCCAACGGGCTGCACGATACCGAAACCCTGCCCATGGCCGGAAAGCCCACGGTGTTCAACGGCTACCGTTTGGCCGGAGGCCACTTCGTCTGGGGACTGACCTACCGCATGCTCAAGGACTTCTTCCTCACCCTCAATCCCGATTGGCCGCCACCGGCGGAAGTCAGCTAGCTAGGGCCGGTTGGCACTATCTGAACAATAGTCCGCGATGGCCAATCCGGCGGCAACGCTGGTGAAGGGATCCTGCTCCACCACCCGTCCGGGAAAGCGCTCATCGAGAATGCGCCGCACGGCGGGAATCAGGTTGGAGCCCCCGGTGCGCAGCACGATGTCCACATCAGAAGCGGCGACGCCCGCCCGGGCCAGGGTTTCGTCAAGGGCCGCGGCAAAGGCCGCCAACGGCTCGGCTATGAGCGCTTCAAACTGCGGGCGGGTCAATTCCACCTGCACTTCAATCTCGGGAATGTCCAGCACCGCCATCGGCATCGTCGACAACTCCGCCTTGAAGGCCTTGATGGACTGAAACACCAGATAGCCGAGGTTGCGCCGGATGAGTTCGTGCAGGCGGCCGAACTTGCGCCCGCCGGGTCCGCCCTGGGCGATGCAGTCCATCACCGCGGTGGTGTACCTGTTCTGGTTGAGCGTGTAGCCGACGGTCCAGTTGAGCAGCAATTGCTCGTAGTCCTCGAAGGGAAAGCGGGTCTCGATGTCGCGGCTCATGCCCCGCCGACGCCAGACCTCGCCCTTGCCAAGCAGGGGAAAGAGCAGTTCCTGGAACAGCAACTGGTCGATGCGGTCGCCGCCGAGGGCGATGCCGTGGGTGGTGGCCACGTCAAAGCGGTCGCCACGCCGATGCAGCACGCAGAAGTCCAAGGTGCCGCCGCCGAAGTCCACGGTCAGCAGGCACTCACCATCAAGCCCTGGTTGGCCGTGCAGATAGCGCACCGCGGCAGCAACGGGTTCGGCGTAGGGCCGCTGGTCGTGGATGCCCGCATGGCGGCAAGCCTCGCTCAAGCGGGCCAAGGCTGTGCGGTTGCGATGCGGTTCGCGCCCCTCGAAGTTGACCGGGTGGCCGACGTGGGCACGGACGCAGTTCTCCACGCCAGCATGCCGGATTCGCTTGCGGATGTGCAGCAGTATCGGGGTGATCAGCGCAACCACTCGGAACGGGTGATCGAATACCATCAACCGCCGGGTCCGCTCGTCGCCCAACAGGCGCTTCATGCCGCGGAACAGCCGGCCCTGCAGGCCGCTGT
Source organism: Gammaproteobacteria bacterium (assembly GCA_028820495.1). Lineage (GTDB taxonomy): Bacteria > Pseudomonadota > Gammaproteobacteria > Pseudomonadales > Azotimanducaceae > Azophilus. Next base: position 8,082 of record JAPPIX010000313.1, on the reverse strand, counting down.
CAATCAGCGGCTGGCCGTAGATCGCCTTGGTCGCCGTCTCCAGCGGCGCTGGATTTTCCGAGTCGCCGTGCTGGACGAATTCAGACTCGGTGCCGATGACCTCGGGAATGAACTCGACGGTGCGGCCGGTGTTGCCGGCCAGGTATCGGTCGATGGCCTGCTGGCCGACGCAAGCCTGCAAGGCACGGTCGATGTAGGTGGCCGACGGCATGATCGGCGCTCCATCTTCGAGGCCGACGAATTCAAGCCGCTCCCCGTCAAAAACGGCAGCGGTGGAGTTGGTCGTGCCGAAATCGATCCCAACGCCGAGTGCTCTCCCGGCATCGCTCACCCGCCGGCAGCCACCTTGGACACTTCGAAGCAGGTGACGCCCGTGCCGCCGAGACCGCAGTAGCCATTGGGCACCTTGGCCAGGTACTGCTGATG